>CAYLLR010000001.1:0-72731 GCA_964384965.1 Candidatus Woesearchaeota archaeon
AAGTGTTTGCCTCGGGAGATACTTATGTTGCAAATAACTTAGGCATCGGGACGACTAATCCAGGAGCGAAGTTGCAAGTAGTGGGAGGAATGAGTGGGTCTTACCCAGGTCTTTTGGATTTAAGGGACAATAGTGCATTGGCTGTAGGGGTGGGAGGAGGAATAAAGTTTAGTGGAATCTATTCTTCAACTGGTTCTTATGCAGATGGTGCGGGTATTAGGGCAGTTAAACAAAATTCAGTATCTGGAGATTATGGATTTGGATTAGCATTTCTTACTAGGCCTAATTTAGGAGTATTTACTGAGAGGATGAGGATAGATAGTACAGGCAAAGTAGGCATCGGGGTAACCAATCCAGTTTATCAACTTCAACTTTCGACGGATAGTGCGGCTAAACCGACGAGTAGTACATGGACCATTTATTCGGATAGAAGATTGAAAACGAATATAACTTCTTTTACAGATGGATTGGATGTTTTGGAACAGATTAATCCTGTGAATTATGTTTTGAATGGAAAAGGTGGAACCCCTCTCGGAGATAAAGGGATTGGGGTTATTGCTCAGGATGTAAAAGATATAATTCCATATACAATTTCGACATTCAAGGCTAAGTTAAACCCCAATGATAAAAATAAAACTGAGCTATATTCTTTTGACTCTTCTGCTTTAACTTTCGTGACGATAAATGCAATAAAAGAATTAAATAATAAATTGAATCTTTCAATTTCCGATTTAACAAACCAAACATATGAGATTAAGAACGATATTTCCCGATTAAGAATTGAGAACCTTCAATTGAAATCCGAAAATAACAAATTGGCTAAAAGGGTTGCTCAATTGAATCTAATTATCGAGGGAATTTGTAAAAGGAATCCAAGTTTGTGTAAATGATTTGGATTTCATAAAGGATTTTTTTTAAATTAATAAATTCATTTTCAATAAATTTAAAAATTATTTGGATTTTTAGTAATCTTCAATTAAATATAAAAAGTTTATTTTCATCTAAAGATTATGAAAGTCGGAGGGATTATTGTTATTCTAAAGAAATTTAATAAGATTATGAAAATATGAAAAATAGAAACAAATATATAGTTAAAGATACATTTATGTATCATATGATACAAAAATGTGGATATCTTAGAACTCTTGAAGTTTTTTTTAGAGAACCAACTAAAGTGCATTTTATCAGAAGCATTAGTAAAGAGATTAATCTTGCCCAAACTTCTGTGAGAAAGCATTTCAAATTTCTTTTTGAGAAAAAAATGATTGTTGAGAAAAAGTCAAATCCTTTTAATGGTTATGTTGCAAATAGGGAAAATGATGATTTTATTTTCTACAAAATGATTTATAATTTATCCTCTATGAATCCATTAAAAAAATTTCTTGTCAACTCTATTTATCCAAAGGCAATAGTTTTATTTGGTTCTTATTTGTTGGGGGAGGATGTAGAGGATTCAGACATTGATTTAGTTATTTTATCAAAAACTAAAAAGGATTTGGATTTATCTAAATTTGAAACCAATTTGGGGAGAAAGATAAATCTTTTATTTGTAGAAGAATTAAATGATTTGGATGAAAAAATTCAAATCAAAATTAAAAATGGTTTAGTTTTAGAAGGACAAATATGATTAAAGAAATTTTTAAAATAAGGAAAGATAAAGAAAGGGCTGAAGATTTATATTTTAGGGCAAAAGACAGATTCGAATTTATTTCTTTTTATCCGAGGGAAAAAGTATATAAAATTATTGAAGAATCTTATGAATCTATAAAAGAATTATTAATTTCTTTGATGTATTTTTCAGGTTATAAAACTTTAAGCCACATAAAGCTTTTGGAATATGTTCAGAAAGAGTTTGAAATTTTTAATGAAAAAGAATTAAAGTTAGTTAAGAATCTCAGAAAATTTAGAAATGGAACGATGTATTATGGACAGAAAATAAGCTCTAATTTTTTGGATAATTATTTTGATGAAATAACTTTTTTAGTGAAAAAACTAATTAAATTTGTTGAAAAAAAATTAGGGGAAACAAAATGAAAGTCGGAGGATTGGTCATTATTTTAGTTTTGGTTTTTTCTACAATTATATCCGCGGATGTAATTTCGATAAATTCCGGAGGAGGCAAGGGAATTATTATTAGCCCCGGAGCGAATTTGGAGGGGTTCTTTTTCAAATTTAACGTCGGACCTTCTACCCCTTCCCCCCTCTTGAGTTCTCTTAATGGAAGAAACGAGTCCGACACAAATTTAAATTGTTCTTTTATTGTCGAAGACCCGGATAGCCCCACATTAAATGCTTCGGTTAAATGGTATAAGGATTCCATTTCCCAATTTGTCGTCGGGCATGACTATCTCCCGAACGGGACGATTGTAAATTCAATTTTAGAAAGTGGGAATCTAACATTGGGGGATATTTGGAAATGCTCAGTTCAGATTAGTGATTTATATAATTCTACCCAATGGACAGATTCAAATAACCTTCAGGTAATTGATATAACTCCTCCAAATGTTTCAATAATAAGTCCAAATTCAACAAATTATACGACTTTGGCAATTGATTTTAATGTTTCCATTTCTGAAAATGAAAATGTATCTAGTTGCTTATATAGCTTAGATTCGAATTCAAATGTGACGATGAATCGGTTTAATGATAGTTATTTTTGGTATGAACCGAGTTTGGGTCCGGGACCTCATGAATTAACCTATTATTGTAACGATACAAGCAATAATTGGGGAACAAATTCAACTAATTTTACAATTTTAAATAGTGCTGCTATTTCGATTTTGTTATCGGATAATTTGACGGGGGGAGTAAAATGGAATGTCGTTTCATTGCCCATTAATGATTTGGATGCAGAAGGAAATAATTTGAATTCCTCTACTTATTATATGGTTAATGTTTCTGCCACGAATACATTGGTGGATTTGTATCTTAAAGCCGATGGAGATTTGCATAATGAGGCTTTGGATGTTTTAGGGTTGGGCAATGAAACTTATTCGACAAGTTTGAATGATTCGACGGTTATGAATAGTTCAAAAGTTGTAATGACAACAAACTATACTTTAATTGGAAGTGCGATGGGAGATAATTCTGTCGTCTATTTGAAATTTTATCTGGACGCTCCGTCAAATCAACCAGCCGGAACATATAATAATTCTCTCTCTTTCAAAGCAGTTCGGAATGGGCAGACTCCTTAATTTTTAATTTTCTAAAAAACAAAGTATTTAAAATTCAATTTCATTTGGATGTTCATGGGAAAGTTTTTGAAATATAAAAAAGAAATTTTGTTAGTTTTAATTATCTTAATTTCTTTGCTGTTCTTAACTTTTGAAAATTTTGGAAATGTCACAGGGAATATAGCAGAGGGCTCTACCCCTTCAAATGTCAGTGTCTCCAAATATTTAGCTATTTCATTTAGTCCAAGTCTTGCGGAAGGTATTCAATTCGGAAGCGTTTCATTTTTGCCGGCGACGGATGTGAATGCGACTCACGATTATGATGGTTTAAATAATGGGACCACTTTTTATATAAATGTTTCAACAGACGGAAATTCAAAGGTGGATTTTTGTATAAAAGCTAATGCGGGTCTTACGAGTGCAGCGTCGGACGTTATCGGTCTGGGGAACGAAACTTATTCAAATTCCACATCAACAAATTCAACAATTCCTCCTTTAACCAGTCAAACCGCTTTGACGACGGCTTATGTAAAATCAGGAGTGGGTGTTGCTGTTGGTTCCAACGAATATTGGAGATTTTGGTTGGACATTCCCGCCGCTCAACCAAGTGGGGATTATAACAATTCAGTTTCATTCAAGGGAGTTGTTTCGGGGGTTTCTTGCTAATGTTCCAAAAATTAACGAAGAATTTAAAAAAGAGAATTCCCTTTAAAAATAGTGGAATTAAAATGAGAAATGAGGGTAATTTTGACGGGAGATTTAGTACATTTTTGGTCTTTGTAATTGCTTTAGCAT
Source organism: Candidatus Woesearchaeota archaeon (assembly GCA_964384965.1). Lineage (GTDB taxonomy): Archaea > Nanobdellota > Nanobdellia > Pacearchaeales > GW2011-AR1 > GW2011-AR1. The sequence goes on from CAYLLR010000001.1 coordinate 3,969, forward strand.
TTTTTTTATTTCTCTTTGAAAGTTTTTCAATTACAGGTAATGCCACAGAAGGAAGCACAATCTCAAATGTTTCGATTGCTAAATATCTTGCAATTTCTTTTAGTTCCAATCTGTCAGAGGGAATTCTTTTTGGAAATGTGGCCGCGTTGCCTTCCGTAGACATAAATGCAACCCACAATTATGACGGAACGAGCGGAGGTTCCAGTTTTTTCATTTCTGTTTCTAACGACAGTAATACGGCGATTGATTTTTGTATAAAAGCTAATGCGGGTCTTACGAGTGCAGCGTCGGACGTTATCGGTCTGGGGAACGAAACTTATTCAAATTCCACATCAACAAATTCAACAATTCCTCCTTTAACCAGTCAAACCGCTTTGACGACGGCTTATGTAAAATCAGGAGTGGGTGTTGCTGTTGGTTCCAACGAATATTGGAGATTTTGGTTGGACATTCCCGCCGCTCAACCAAGTGGGGATTATAACAATTCAGTTTCATTCAAGGGAGTTGTTTCGGGGGTTTCTTGCTAAAATGAAAATGATTAAAAAGAGGCGTGATTTAAATTAAATAAAGAAAATGAAAAAAGTGGTGATGGGATTGGGAATTTTAGTTGTTCTTATGTTATCAATTTTTCCATTGGTTTCTGCAGGAGTTGGAGTTAGTTGGAATAAAGAAACCGCACTTATTCCGGAGAAATCCGATGTTTGTTTAACATATGGAGTTTATAATCCTTGGCCGAAAGATTCTTATATCAAGATAAAACTTTCCGATTCTCTTAAGGAAATTGTCGAGTCGTCGGACGCGAAGGTGGACAGCATCCCGAAATATACCTATAGTAATTCATCTATTCCTGTTAAGTTTTGTTTTAGAACTCCCGATGTTTATAAGGAAGATTGTTTGCTTTTTGATAAGTTTTTGTGTAAACAGACTTGTAGTGAACCAATAAAAATTTATTCCGGAGAATTGGAGGTTCTGGAAGTAAATGAGGCGACCGTCAAATCGGGAGGGAGTGGAGGTTCTTCGACTTCTATGTCTGTCTCAGCGCCTCTTAGGGTTAAAGTTCAGTGTCTTAAACATGCAAGAAATTATAGTTTGATTTATCTTCTAGTTGGATTAATTGCATTATTAATCTTAATTTGGAGAATTTATGTTAGGAAGAAAGGCAAAAGGAAGAAGTAGTTTATTTAAACCTCTTCTAAAATTTCCTCAAAAAATTGATTAACAATTTATGAATATATAATTCAATTTTCCGAATATTTAGATTGATTACTTTGTAAACTTTTCCATTGGTTTATTTATAAGAACTTCCGATTTTAAGATTGATTGAGGCGTGTAATTTTGAGAAAGGAACTTTTTCTTTTCCCAACTCATTTTTAATTCACTTCTTTATCTCAAGTTTTTGAAAAAGTTCTTAATTGTTCCGATTTTTCTACTATTGGCTAAAAGGTTGTTTCGGAAATAATTAAAAACTATTTTTTACTCTCTTTTTGATGAGAGTGATGAAAAAATTTTTAAAATTTAGGTTGGGTAGAGAATTTCTTTTTTTTCTTTTGCTCCTCTTAAATATTAGTTTAATTTTTGCAATTACCGGGTTTGCAACCGAACAAATTTCTCCTTCCAATGTTACAGTCCAGCCTTTTGTGGTGTTGAGAGATAGTTACGACGGAGTTAGTTCTAATTTTACAGGACTTAATGAAAGTATTTTAAGAAATATGTCTTCGGTTGTTTTGGAAAATACGACCTATGGTAAAATAGAATTTAATGAGAATTTAGATTTGGTTACAATGGGGGGTTCTAATCTTACGGTTAATTTTGATAGAGACATAAACATTTCAGACAATTTAATTTATGTTGATAATTATTATCTTCCTGGAATTAATAAATCAGCAAATTTGTCGTTGTATGGGATTACTCTCACAACTCCCGTAATTTATCATAATGCAGTGGTTTGTACGGATTGTACACTTATTAGCTATTCGTCCGGAATTTACAAATTTAAAGTTGATTCTTTTAGCGGACCGTATTATTTAAGAGAGGGAAGTGTTTCCCCCGTTTGTGGTAATGGAGTTTGTGAATCTGGAGAAAGCACCTCTACCTGTCCCTCAGATTGTCCTTCTTCTGGAGGGGGAGGTGGAGGAGGGGGAGGCGGATCAGCTGCAAAAGAAACTCAAATTCCGACGACAGGCAATTCCCAGTATGATTTTTCAGTTAATCCTTCATTTTTTCAGGTTAGGATGAATAAGGGAACTTATTACCAAAAAAAGATTAATGTAACAAATAATGGGACAAATGCACTTACAATTTTTATTTCTGTTGAAGGTCTTGAAAAATTTATTTTTCCGGAGGTAGGTTCTTTTACCCTGAAAGCTGGAGAATCAAAACTTTTGAGATTTGATATTTATGTTTCTAGTTCAAGACCCTCGGATGTTTATACCGGAAAAATTAATTTTAAAGCAAGTCAGCTAAGGAAAGAGTCGCAAGTTGTTTTGCAGGTTTTGGAGAGGGACGCATTCTTTGACATTCGCACACAGGTTCTGAAAAAATATATTCCTCCCGGAGGAAGGGTTAGAGCAAATATAAGTTTAATTAATATGGGAGATTTAAGGAATTTTGATGTTCAGTTAGAGTATAAGATAATTGATTTTGATAAGAATGAATATACACTAAAAAAAGAAGACTTTGCTATTGAAAAATATTATAATAATATTTTTTATTTGGATTTGCCAAAAAACATGTCCATCGGGAATTACTTATTTTATTCAAAAGTAAGATATAAAAATGTAACTGCTTCAAGTTATGACACTTTTGTCGTCGAAGAAATTTCTACATTTTCTTGGATTCTTTTAATAATAATTATCCTAATTGCAATATATTTGGTATATCGGATTTATAGAGGAAAAAAAGCGAAATTTAAATTTAATTTCAAAAAGGGAACTAAAGGTTTTGGGACTCAAGAACAAAAAGTGAATAAACAACTTCCTGTAGAAGTTCCAAAATTACCGGAGGAGTTAGAATAAAATTTAAGAGACTTTAGAATAAAAAAATCTTAAAATAAAGAGTAGGATAAAAATATTTCTTTTTAGATAATTGTTTTGCTTGGTTTATTTTAGTATTGCTGATTTTAAGAGATAATTCTCTTTCATTAACCTTTAGAATAATTTTTTCAAATAAAAAGTAATATAAATATCTTCTTTCTTCTGAGTTTTATGTTAATTGGTCTTATAGGGAAACCTTCGGTTGGAAAGAGCACTTTTTTCAAGGCTGCGACTTTAGCGGAAGTTGAAATTGCTTCTTATCCTTTTACTACGATAAAAGCAAATCACGGGGTGGGATATGTAAAAGTTGATTGTGTAGAAAAGGACTTTGGAGTAAAATGTAATCCCAATCATGGTTTTTGTATTGATGGGAAAAGATTTGTTCCTATAGATTTAATGGATGTTGCAGGACTTGTTCCCGGAGCAAGTGAAGGAAAGGGTCTTGGAAATCAATTTTTGGACGATCTTCGTCAGGCAGATGCTTTTATTCATATTGTAGATGTTTCCGGAACAACCGATTCTGAGGGGAAGTTGACAAAGAATCACGATCCCTCTGTGGACATTCTTTTTCTTGAAGATGAATTAAACAAATGGTATTACAACATTCTAATGAAAGTTTGGGCTTCTTTTTCTCGGAAGGTAGATATGGAAGGAAGGAAATTAAGCGAGGCTGTCGCGAAGCAGTTTTCTGGACTTAAAGTTAATGAGGAACAAGTGAGAGAAGTTTTACGAAAATTAAATTTAAGTGAAAAATCCAGTTTATGGAAAGAAGAAGAGGTGATGAAATTTGCCGAGGGATTAAGGAAAATTTCTAAACCCATGATTATTGCTGCAAATAAAATTGATGTTGAAGGAGGAGAAGAAAATTATAAAAAATTAAAAGAAAATTTTTCTGATTTGATTGTTATTCCTTGTTCTGCGGATTCTGAACTTGCTCTTCGTCAAGCGGCTAAAGCGGAGTTAATAAATTATATTCCGGGAGAAAGAGATTTTGTTATTTTAAGGAATCTAAATGAAAAGCAAAAAGAAGCTTTGGAAAAAATCAAGAAAAATGTTTTAGAAAAATATGAATTTGGAACGGGGGTACAAGAAATTTTAAATGTAGCAGTTTTTGATTTGCTTGGTTACATTCCAATTTTTCCTGCTGGAGCAAACAAATTAGGAGATAGTAAAGGGAATATTCTTCCCGATTGTTTTTTACTTCCTCCGGATTCAACAGCCCTCGATTTTGCTTATTTTTTGCACACGGATTTTGGTAAAAATTTTATTAAAGCAATCAATGCTCGGACGAAGATGGCTCTTGGAAAAGATTATAAATTAAAGCCAGGAGATGCTTTGGAGATAATTACTCGTTAAGATGAAATCCAATTTTAAAAAAAATAAATTTTTGAATTTTCTTCAGTCGGCCTTTTTCAGTTCTATCTTTTATTATTCTATTTCGATAAGTTTTTCTAATCAAAAAGAAAAAATACCTTATGAGTTATATTTTCAAAATTTTTACAAACCCAAAATAGAGGTAGTAAGAAATTATTTTGATTATGACAAGAGCGGTTCAATTGATTCTCCCGATGAATTGAAAGATTTATCGAGGGTTATTGGGGTCAATGAAAAAGATTTGTTTGTCAAACAAAACCTAAATTATTATTTTTATCTTGCTTACAATTCTTTATCAAAACAAGGTAAATTAAAAAATAGAAATACGGATAATGAAAATAAAAATTAAATTGCATCCCGGTTCTTCTCAAGAGAAGATTTTTAAAATTTCTAAAAAAGAGTATGAAGTTTGGTTAAAAGAAAGGGCAATGGAAAATAGGGCGAATAAAAGATTGTTAAAATTTTTAAAAAAATATTTTAAAGCAAATGTTGAATTTGTTTCTGGTTTTAATTCTAAAATTAAGTTTTTTGAAATTGGATTATGAGGATTTTAAGAAAAAATTTATTCAGAGAAAGGATTAATTTTTTCAGTTTCTTCCAATAACTTTTTGTATTCGAGGCTTTTTTCGGGGTTTTCTACAGCATACAGAAAAAGATTGGATAAATAATTTAATTTTGATATAGGATAATTTACAAAATATTCTTTTTGATAATCACTTAATTGTTTGTATTTTTCAAAGATTTCAATATGGGAAGAGGTATCTTTTTTACGGTCTGAATTTTCTTTTTTATTATTTTTTTTCTATCAAATTTTTTAAATTTTCCAAGAAGTCAAATCAATTTCTTTAGTTTTTTCATTTTTTATGATTTTTATCAGGGATATAATTTTTTTAGGAGTCCAAAGTTTTTAAAGATTAATGACCCGGACACAATATTTCAAATTTTAATTTCTTGATAAATTCAAGAGATTCCTTCATTTTTTCCGGGGACGATTCTGGAAAATCAGTTCTTCCAATATATCCCTTATGGAACAAAGTGTCTCCAGAGAACAAAATATTTTTGTAAAGAATGGTTATATCTCCTTGGGTATGACCAGGAGTTTTATAGATTTTAAGGTTTTTATCCCGGAGATTTTCTATGGGAAGTATCTTTTTTAGTTTCGTCTGTGAATGGTCTTTATTAATCATATTTGTAAAATTTCCATAAACTTTTGCGTTCGGGAAAATATTTATGTTTTCACTATGATCATAATGCGCATGTGTTAAAATTATAGTATTTATTTCTTCGGGTTTTAAGTTCAGAGAAGATAGTGAATCAATTAATTCAGAAGAATTATCCTTTGAGGAGGTATCTATTAGAATGTTCTTGTCCGTGAATTTTATTAGATAAACAATTGAACCCTCATTTTTGAAATTAATTTCGGTCACATTTTTGGAAATTTTTGTTATCATAGATTTAATAACAAAACTAATATAAACTTATTAATTTTTTCCTTTTCATGAAAGTTTTATCTTTAAAACAGCCCTTCGCTGAATTAGTGGTTTCTGGAAGAAAAACAATTGAATTAAGAAGATGGAATACAAAATTTAGGGGAAAATTTTTAATTCATGCTTCTAAAATTCCAGATTCAAAAGCTATGAAAAAATTTAAATTTAAAAAATTACCTCTTGGAGTTATAGTCGGAAAAACTGAATTAATTGAAGTTAAAAAATATGAAAATGATTTTGAACATAAGAAAGATAAGAAAAGACATTTAGCTGATTCTTCGTGGGGTAAATATGGTTTTGTTTTGAAAAATGCTAAAAGAATTAAACCAATTAAAGCAAAAGGAAAATTAAATTTTTGGGAGTTTGATTTAAGATGAAATATGAATTTTCTCCGAGTTTGCAGGTTCTTGCCGAGGACATTGCGAGGAGGATTTTTCCACATATAAAAATTGAGAGAGTAAAATGTTTTAGAAGTTATGGTTCTTCGACGAAGCATACAATTGCGAGGTGTCATGCGTTGGGAAAAATTATGCAAGAAGCGATGGGGGTTGACGCCTTTTATGCTTTGGAATTTCTTGGAGAAAAATTCAATAAAATGAAAAAAGAGGAAAAAATAAAAGTAGTTATTCATGAACTTATGCATATTCCAGAAAGTTTCGGAGGGGGGTTTAAGAATCATAATGTTGTGACAGATAAGAATATTAAGGAGTGTTATAAGGTTTATCTTGATTGTGTTAAAAATGAAAAAAAAATTGATTGGTTTAAATTTAAAAGGAAAAAAAATTAAACTTGAAACTTTTGTCGTTCCATTTTGGCGTAAAGGAATTGGTTTAATGTTTCAGCGTCGGGAAAAAGCGAAAGCTTTGGTTTTTGAATTCAAAAGTCCTGTAAAAATGGCAATTCATTCTTGGTTTGTTTTTTTCCCTTTTTTTGCAATTTGGTTAGATTCAAAAAATAAAGTTCTTAGTTATAAAATTGTCAAGCCCTTTGAATTTAATATTTTACCTTCGAAAAAATTTGTTAAGCTCGTTGAAGTGCCAATCAGTAAAAAGTATAAAGTTCTTGGACTTCCGTCGATTAAAGAAAGATTTAAATAGGAGTTTTGTTTTATTTAATTAGAAAAATAATTCCTTTTTATAGAGGAATTTATATTCGGAAAAAAGGAGGTGAGTGTAATGGGGAAAATAATAGTTAAAAAGGCTGTTGTAAGGAAGCCTGGACACCTTTACTACATCGACGCTAAAGGAAACGTTTGTGAAGCTAAGATGGCTAGAGGGGGAAAGAAAAAGAAAAAGGCTGCTAAGAAAAAACCAGCTAAAAGAAAGGTTGCCAAAAGAAAGCCGGCTAAAAGAGTTGCTAAAAAGAAACCAGCTAAAAGAAAGGCTGCTAAGAAAAAACCAGCTAAAAGAAAGCCGGTTAAAAGAAAAAGGAGATAATTTCTTAAGAAGCAATTTTTAGGGGGTTTGCTTTTTTAGAAAATTCTTCTGGGTAATATGGAGGTGTTTTAAGCTTTTTTGGTTTTTTATTTTACAATTTTTATTTTTTTGTTCTGGAAGTGTTTTGTGATGTTTTTTATTTTTTTTGTTTTGAGTAAATTAAGGGAAAGGGGGTTTGTTGTTTTTGCGAAATTTTTTTATAATGAATGATTTTTAATTTTTGGAGTCCCACCACAAGAAAAATTTTATAAATTTAGGATTTAATTTTTCAAGTTTTTTAGTGTCAATTGCCTTTTTTATTTTTGATTCTTTTAAGGTTAATTTTAAATAATTGTCTTGTTGTTTGGTTTTATGACAATAGTTTTAGGAATTGAATCGACGGCACATACTTTTGGGATAGGAGTTGTGAAGAATGGAAAAATAATTGCGAATAGAAAAGATATGTATACGACAAAATCAGGGGGAATTATTCCCATGGATTCTGCAAAGCACCATAAGGAAGTTTCCATAAAAGTTTATTCTGAAGCTTTGAAAGAGGCGAAGATTAAAGAATCAAATATTGATGCGATTGCATTTAGTCAGGGTCCAGGTCTTGCCCCCTGTTTGATTGAAGGAATGAAATTTGCGAAAGCTTTAAGCAAGAGATTAAATAAACCTCTTGTTCCAGTTAATCATTGTGTTGCCCATTTGGAAATTGGGAAGATAACCGGAGCAAAGGATCCTGTTTTGCTTTATTGTTCTGGAGCTAATACTCAAATTATTAGTTATTCCCTCGGAAAATATAGAATTTTCGGAGAAACTCTCGATAATGGGGTGGGAAATTTTATAGATGGGTTTGCCCGTTACGCTGGAATTGGTTTTCCTGGAGGGCCTGAACTTGAAAAATTAGCTGAGAAGGGAAAGAGGTATATAGAACTTCCATATGTTGTAAAGGGTATGGATGTTTCTTTTTCAGGAATTTTGACTAATCTGAAGCAAAAGTTTGATAAAAAAATTTATTCTTTAGAAGATTTAAGTTATTCTATGCAGGAAACGGTTTTTGCAATGCTTATTGAAACGGCAGAAAGAGCTTTAGCACATGTTCAGAAAAAAGAATTGGTTTTGGGGGGAGGGGTTGCGTGTAATTCAAGATTACAGGAAATGGCGAGGATTATGTGCAAGGAAAGGGGTGCAAAATTTTTTTGTCCGGAACGTTCTCTACTCGTCGATAACGGGGCGATGATTGCATACCTGGGAGAAATAATTTTTAATTCGGGAATTAGATTTTCAGGAGAAGAAGTGGAAAAATTAGATATTAAACCCCGACAACGTACAGATGAAATTGAGGTTAATTGGAAGAAAAATTAAATTAATTTGCATAGGTTTCTAGAATGAATTTCTATTGAACAGCCACTTTTTAATTTTTTTTCAATTTCCTTCATGAAATCTATTAATTCTTCATCATTTTTTATTTTGTCCTCTTTAATTAGTTGATAATTTTCTTCCCCGAATGATAATTGCACATAGTAATAATTTAATCCTTCTTTCCTTCCACTTAAATAAATGAATTTTTCTTTTGCAAGAGAAATTTCTAATCTTCTAACCTGGTTCGTGTTTAATCTTGAACTTGCTAGTTCCTTTTCATTCAAAAATAGATTATATCCTGTTTTCTTAATCATTTTCTTCTATGAATTTGAGGTTATTTAAACATTGTTGTAGTTAGGAAGATTAGTTAACCATATTGGGTTTCTTTTGGAATTTTAAATTTAGAATTTTAGATAAAATTTCAACGGAAGTTTTATAAACTAAAAATTGCCTTAATGTTTGTATCGGATGAACGAGCAGTTCAAATGAAGAGTTTGGCGTTCTTTCGATTAACTAAATATGGCTATAATTTAAAAATGGATGGATATCAAATTGTTGAAAAGGCGAAACGAACCGGAAAAATTGAGAAAGGAACCAACGAGGTAACCAAGGCAATTGAAAGGGGCGTTGCAAAATTTGTTGTATATGCAAAAGATGTTGAACCTAAAGAGATAGTGGCACATCTTCCTTTGCTGTGCAAGGAGAAGGGGGTTCCCTTTTTGGAAGTTGATAGCAAGCAAAAATTGGGAATTGCCGTGGGTCTTCCCGTTGCAGCTTCTTCTATTGTGATTGTTGAGCCTGGTGAAGCAAGTCAGGACATCGCCTCTATAAAGTAATTTTAAAATAGGCAAAATTCAATATGGCAAAAACAGACAAAAATAAAAGAAAGCAACAAGGGAAATCGCAGGCTTCTAAAGGGAGTGATAAGATTCTTGGAGAGATTGTTCCGGCAGTAGTTCGGGAGCTTCTTGGAAGAACTGGTTTTAGAGGAGAGATTACACAAGTTAAAGTTCTTGTCGAAGAAGGGAAGGATAAGGGAAGAAGTATGAGAAGAAATGTGAGGGGTGCTGTGAGAGTGGGGGATGTTTTAATGCTTAGAGAAACAGAAATTGAAGCCAGAAGAATTAAATCAAATATTAAAAAAGGAAATTATAAATAAAATGAAAGAAGAATTTGGGGAACTTGTTAAAATCGTTGAGGATTTTTTTGATAAAGAATACAGTTTGCCCGGAATTCATCCCGGCTTTATTGAGATTGCAAGTCCAAATAAAGAGTATCTTTTGAAGGGTCAAAAAAAGATTGAAGAAATGAATTTTCCGAATTATGAAACTCTCTGCACTTTTTTTAAAGAAAGAGATTTAGAATACCACCATGATAGATATAAATTAAAAGTTAGTTTTAAAAGGAAGAATTAAAATGCCTAAATGTGTTTATTGCGAAAAAAATTACGAGCTTCCGAGGGGATTGACTTTGGTGATGAAGGATGGTAAAGTTAATTATCTTTGTTCTTCAAAATGTAGAAAAAATATGTTAATGGGAAGAAGAAAAGTTAGATGGTTGCCAAAACATTTGAAATTCAATCCTAAAAATAAGAAAAAGGAAAAGAAAAGAAAAAAATAATTAAAAGAGATTTTTGAATGTCCTTTTAAAACATTTTTGTTTTTATTTTATGAAAAGAGATTTAGAGAAAACCAAAAATGAGAATTTTAATAAAGGTAATAGAGTCATTTTGGAGCTTTTAAGTTTCTTTAACTAAGATTGAAGGGGTTATCAATTGCAATATAAAAAGCGGGTAAAAGAACCGTATAAGAGTCACTTGAAATTTTCTTTTATTTTGCACTATGATTGCCAGTTAAAAAATTCTTCTTTTGTTTATAATAAAGGTCATTTTTGTGATTCAAATGTCTTAAATTTTTTTAGGGTTTTTATGTGGAAGTTTATTACTTTTAAGTTATTCTCGTCGGTAAAGGCTATTTTTGGACATAAAGATTTATAAACTAAATTTGCTTTTTTTGTGTGTAAAAAGGTCAAATCTTTTTTCAAAAATAGGGCGTAAATTGGTAAAAAATGTCCTGGTTTTTACATAAAATGGTTAAAAAATTAAAAAATGGCAAAAAAATCGTATAGTGCAGAAAATATAAAAGTCCTGGAAGGATTGGAGGGTGTCAGAAAACGTCCGGCGATGTATATTGGCGGAACTGGAAAACAGGGATTACATCATTTAGTTTACGAACTTTTAGACAATGCAATTGATGAAGCATTAGCCGGATATTGTTCAAATATAAAAGTTGTTTTGCACAAAGATGGTTCTTGTTCAGTTGAGGACGACGGGCGAGGAATCCCTGTAGAAAAACACCCCATTTATAAGGTTCCTGCTGTGGAAGTTGCTTTAACTAAGCTACATGCTGGAGGAAAATTTGACAAGGATTCCTATAAGGTTTCAGGGGGTTTACACGGAGTAGGGGTAAGTTGTGTGAATGCTTTGGCTGAAAAACTTTTTGTGAGGATTAAACGGAATGGTAAAATTTATGAACAGGAATATTCAAGAGGCGTTCCAAAATCAAAACTTAAAATTGTAGGAAAAGTTCCAGAAAAAGAAACGGGAACCTTGGTTAGATTTTATCCTGATCCTCAGATTTTTTCAGTTTTGGAATTTGAATATAAAATTTTGGAAACGAGGTTTAGGGAGGTGGCATTTTTAAATGCTGGTCTGAAGATAAATTTAAAAGATGAAATAAAAGATAAAAATGAACAATTTTATGCGGAAGGGGGTTTGATAGATTTTATGAAATGGATAAATAAATCAAAAGAGGTGATTCATTCAAAGCCGATTTATTTTAAAAAAGAAGTGGATAATGTTTTGATGGAAATTGTAATTCAATATAATTCGGGTTATCAAGAGAATATTTTTGGATTTGTGAACACAATTAATACTATTGAGGGGGGAACTCATGTTTCGGGATTGAAAACTGCACTCACAAGGGTTGTTAATGATTATGTTAAGAAAAAAAATCTTTTGAAGAATGGGGATACTCTTGTTGGAGATGACGCAAGGGAAGGCCTTACTGCAATTATTAGTATAAAAATTCCCGACCCCCAATTTGAAGGACAGACTAAAAGTAAATTAGGGAATTCTGAGATAAAAGGTTATGTCGATTCGGCAGTTACTCTTTCTCTTTCAGAGTTTTTTGAGGAGAACCCATCTGTTGCAAAATCGATTGTCCAAAAAGCAATTGATTCTGCTAAGGCACGTCTTGCAGCTAAAAAAGCAAAGGATTTAGTCCGACGTAAAAATGCCTTTTCGTTAGGGGGGCTTCCCGGAAAATTGGCCGATTGTTCAACTAAAAAGTCAGATGATTCCGAATTATATTTAGTGGAAGGGGAATCTGCAGGAGGTTCTGCAAAAAATGCTCGGAATAAAGAAGTTCAAGCCATTCTTGGTCTTAAAGGAAAGATCTTAAATGTCGAGAAAGCCAATCCATCAAGAGTTCTTTCAAGCGAAGAGATTACGAATATGATTACTGCTATTGGGACAGGGGTTGGTGAATCTTTTGACATTTCAAGATTAAGATATAAAAGAGTTATAATTATGACGGATGCGGATGTTGATGGAGAGCATATTAAAACACTTCTTTTGACTTTCTTTTTTAGATTTATGCCTCAGTTAATTGAGCATGGACATGTTTATGTTGCAATGCCCCCTCTTTATAGGATTCGAAAGAAAAAAGATTATTATGTCTATTCTGATGAGGAATTGGATAAAGAAACAAAAAATATTGAGAATGCGAATGTTACACGTTTTAAAGGTTTAGGAGAAATGAGTTCGGAGCAACTTTGGAAAACGACGATGAATCCGAAAACGAGGAAGATAAAACGAATTTTTATAGAAGATGCCGTAGAAGCGGACAGAGTTTTTTCAATGCTCATGGGGGGAGATGTTCAGGGGAGGAAAGAGTTTATTGCAGAAAATGCACATGAAGCGGAGTTGGATATTTAAAATGGAATGCAAATATTGTAAGATAGATGAAAATCTTTTGATTAAAAGATTTGATAGTTGGAATGTTTTGATTAATTCTAATCAGTATTTCTTAGGGAGACAATCAATTAGTTTGAAAAGACGTGTTGAGGAATTAACAGATATAACAAATTTGGAAAGAGATGAATTATTTTATATAATGAAAAAATCAAAAGATATAGTCACTAATTTATTTGATGCAAACTTGTTTAATTATTTTGTTGCAGAAAACATAACAAAACATTTACACATTCATTTAATTCCGAGGTATAATCATAGTGTTAATTTTGAAGGATATCTATTCAAAGATGAATTGTGTGGAAAGAATCATTCTTTTTATCCAAGAGATTTTAAAATAGATGAAAATTTATTGGAAAAAATTAAAAATAAAATAATAGAGAAATTATAAAAATGATGTCCAAAAATAAAATTAAGGCGTTGATTTTTGATATTGGAGGTGTTTTAGAGCTTGAAAAAATTTCTCCATCAATTAATGGGAAAAAAGATTTTGTGAATCTTGGAGTTCATGAATATATTGCTAAAAAATTAAAAATCAGTGTCGATCAATGGTTCGATTCTATCGATAGTACTTATGCAGATTCTGTTGAAGGAAAAATCTCTGAAAAAGAGGTTATTAGTATTTTATCTAAAAATTTGAAAGTTAAACCAAAAAAATTGATAAAGGTAGTTGTTAAATCATATAAGAAAAATTTTGTTAGGAATAAATCTCTTTATAAATTTGCATTTAATGCAAAGAAGGAAGGTTATAAAATTGCTATTTTATCAGATCAATGGCATTTATCTAAGAAGGCTCTTGTCGACGATAAACTTATGAAAAATTTTGATGCTGTGGTGATTTCTTCCGATGTAGGGATTAGAAAACCATCTCAAAAAATTTACAAATTAGTTTTAAAAGAACTAAAAATCAAACCAAATTATGCAGTTTTTATTGATAACCAAGAATGGAATATAAAAGCAGCAAGGAAATTGGGAATAAATACTATTTTATATAAAAACAACAAACAAGTTTTTGAAGATTTAAATAAATTGGGAATTAAAATTGGGAAACAAGATGGCAAAAAAATCAAAAGTAAAAACTCCTGATTGGATTTTGGAAGGTTATGATTCTCCAGAAGAGTATGAAAAAGCCAAAGGAATCAAGGTTAAAAAGAAAAAAGGGAAGACTTTTAAAATTAGGTATTGTCCGAAGTGTAATTCAGATGAACTAAAAGTTGTTATTGGTGAAATTGGGGTTTGGAAATGTAAGAGTTGTAAATTTGAGGGAAGTGAAGTCAATGAGGAAGAATTAAATGAAGAGGAATTTATGAAATATTTGGACGAAAAAGGGGAGGAGGTTTCTTGAAAGTGAAAAAGAAAAATATTAAGCTAAATGAGTTGGAATCGACAGGCATTGGTCCAATCAATTACGTCTATGGGGATTATAATAATTATAATGAAATGATTGATAAATATGATGATATTAGATTATCTGTTTATTATAGAAAAAATTGGTTGAATAATAAAAAGATAAATTTTGAATTAAATATCTTGAAAAAAGTATTTTAAAGATACAAATAAAAAATGACAAAAGAAGAACAAAAAAAATTAGAAGAATCACAGGTTGAGCAGAATCCTAAAGATGTTCAGGTCGGAGAATCCTTTGCAGGAGAAGGGGTTTTTTTGGATGAAGAAGGGGTGATTAATTCAGAGGTTACTTCTGAAATGAAGAAGGCTTATCTTGATTATGCAATGAGTGTAATTGTTTCTCGTGCGATTCCCTCTATTGAGGATGGAATGAAACCTGTTCAAAGAAGGATTCTTTATTCGATGCAACAGATGGGTTTGAAACCTAATACCCAAACTAAAAAATCAGCAAGAATCGTCGGGGACGTAATTGGTAAATATCACCCTCATGGAGATACGGCGGTTTATGATGCAATGGTAAGGATGGCTCAAGATTTTTCACTTCGTTATCCTTTGGTTTATGGTCAGGGAAATTTTGGTTCTATCGATGGAGATCCTCCTGCTGCTTATAGATATACCGAAGCAAAAATGGAAAAGCTTGCGGAAGAACTTTTAGAAGATATAGATAAAGAAACTGTTGAGTTTTTACCAAATTTTGATAATTCTTTAAAAGAGCCCAAATTACTCCCTGGAAAATTGCCTGCTTTAATGCTTAATGGTGCGACAGGTATTGCGGTGGGTATGGCTACAAATATTCCTCCCCACAATTTGAAAGAAGTTAGTGATGCAATAGTAAAGTACATTGATAATCCAAAAATAGAATTGGATGAATTAATGGATGTTATTACGGGTCCTGATTTTCCGACGGGAGGATTAGTTCAAGGAGATATGAAAGAACTTTATAGAACCGGAAGAGGAAGGTTGGTTATGAGAGGCAAGGTAGATTATGAAAGTACGAAGAAAAGAGAATTAGTCGTTATAACCGAGATTCCTTATATGGTCAATAAATCCTCTTTGATTACTCAAATTGCGAACCTTGTAAGAGATAAAAAAATCAAAGATATTTCGGATTTAAGAGATGAATCAAATAGGGGAAAAATCAGAATTGTTCTGGAATTGAGGAAAGGGGCTAGTCCGAAATTTGTGACTAATGCTTTGTATAAATATACTCGGCTCCAGGATTCTTTTAACGTTAATTTTTTAGCTCTCGTAAACGGGAAACCGAAAATTTTAGGACTTCTGGATGTTTTAGAAAATTATCTATCTTATAGGAAAAAAATTATTTCCAATAGGACTAAATATGAATTAAAAAAGGCGAAATTTAGGCAAGAGATAGTTGAAGGTCTTCTTAGAGCTTTAGAGAATATTGATAGAGTAATAAAAATAATTCGTTTTGGTGAAAATCCTTCAAAGGAGCTGAAACTTAAATTCAATTTTACAGCTAACCAAATTAAAGCAATTCTTGAGACTCGTTTGAGACAATTGACCTCTTTGGAAAATGAAAAATTAAGAAATGAATTTAAAGAGTTAGAAAAGAAAATTAAGAGGTATGAGAAAATTTTGGGGGATGTGAAAGAGGTTTTAAAAATTATTCGGGAAGAGGTTTTGGAATTAAAAGAAAAATATGGGGATTCCCGTCGAACTCAGGTGTTTAAGAGAAATTTTTCTGAAATTTCTGAAAAAGATTTGGTTCAAGAAAAAGAAGTTGTTGTTTCAATTACAGAGAAAGGGTATGTGAAACGAATGGATGTCAAAACCTATAAAGAACAGAAAAGAGGTGGAAAAGGGGTTATAGGGAGCAATCTTACCACGGGAGATTTTACAAAGCAAATCTTAACTTGTTCAACCCACGACCTTTTAATGTTTTTTACTTCAAGAGGAAGGGTTCTCTGGCTTAAAGCATATAATCTTCCTGAGGCTGAAAGATACGGAAAAGGAAAAGCTTTGATAAATTTACTTGGTTTGAAAGACGAGAAAGTAACAAATATAATTTCTGTAAGCAAATTCGAGGATTTTTTAATAATGGCTACGAAAAAAGGAATTGTGAAAAAAATATCTCTTTCGTATTTTTCTAAACCGAGATTGTCGGGAGTTAAAGCAATTAATCTTCCGTTGGACAATTCAGATAATTTAATAGGGGTTGAGGTTTTGAAAGGGGGTCAAGATATTAGTCTTGCTACAAAATTTGGGAAATCAATAAGGTTTAGTTCTGATAAAATTCGTGCAATGGGCAGGGCAAGTTATGGGGTCACGGGAATCAAAATGGCTAAGGGAGATGAAGTTGTTTCATTAGAAGTTTTAGATAGGGATGCAATTTTTACAATTACTAAAAAAGGGTATGGGAAAAGGACTTCAGTTAAAGATTATCGGAGAACTGCAAGGGCAGGTAAGGGGGTAATTAATTTAAAGGTAAGCGAAAAAACTGGAGAAGTTGTGAATACGGTTTCTGTAAACGATGGAGATTCAATTATAATAACAACGGCAAAAGGGCAGGTCATTCGGACTAGTTTAAAGGACATAAGAGTAATGGGGCGCGCTGCTCAGGGAGTAAGAATAGTAAAACTTCAAGTAGGGGATTCCGTAACAGACGTTATAAGAGTTCACGACGAGGAATAATATAATTTAATTTTTACTAATTTTGAACTTTTCGTTAGGGATTTTGAACTTCTCGATTATTTCTCTGTTTTCTTTTGAATTTTTAATATATATAATTACAAAATCATCTACATATATCGGAATCCATGTGGGATCTTTTAGTCTTTCAATTAAAAATTGTTGGCCCCAGGGAGTCATATCTTTTCTATAAAAATATATTATATTTAGATTATATTTTTTTTCGTATTTTTTCCAAACTTCTTTATTTTCTTGTATTGGAATATAAACTTCTTTGAAAAATTTTACAGAATATGCTTCTGGACGATTATCTACAAAAACTTTTTCTTTTGGAAATAAATTTAGTATGAGATATCCCCCTATATCATAATTATTAAATATTGGGCCTTCTAAATTATTTTCTTTAAAAAAAGTAATGGAGTTTAAATTATTATTTAGAAGTCCAATTCCTGTTGAGGGATTTAAGGAAAAATAATTTAATCCTGCAATTATAAATGTAATGATTATAACTATAGAAATTGAAATTATTTTTAAGATTTGTTTTTTTGTTAATTTATTATAAAAACTCTTTAAATTTTCAGATAATATCGGAATTAAAACTAATCCAAATATTGTTATGTTTCTTGTCATTTTCCATGCTAAAGTTCCAAAAAATAAGAATAAGAGAATATTAAGCACATTTTCTTTAATGGTTTTTTTTGATATGAAAAAACTAATGGTTCCTAATAAGAAAATTAATTCAAAATAGAGATAAAGTGGATTGTAAAATCTGGTTTGCATAAAAATAATGCTCATGTTTTCTGCAAGAAGATATCCATATTCCCTGAAGATTAAAAGCGGTTCTAACAGGCCCTTTATGAAAAAGGGATTAATGAGTGAGGCCAAAATTAGTCCTCCAAGCAAAATTAAATATTTTTTGAATTTTTCTTTTTTGTTAAAGTAACTGTGGATTGTGAAAAAGGAAGCGATACTTATTCCAAAAATGAAAAATATGTGAATGTTTACCCAAATTATTTGGGTTGGGATTAAAATTAAAAGTAATTTTTTATATTTAATTTTATTTTTTTCAAATTTAAAGAGCAAAAAGTAATAAAATGCTAAGAAGAAATAACTAAGGACTTCCGGTCTTATTTCTTTTCTATGGATTATGAGGGGGATTAATAAAATAGTGAGAAAAATTGCAAGTTTATAGTCTCCTTTTTCTTTTGCCAGAATAAAAAATAGCATGAATGATAAGAGATATATTAAAATGTTTATTAGGGATAGTCCTTGGAATCCAGTCAATTTCCAAATCAAATAAGCAATAGCTCCATACCCCCAATGATGGGTTATTGTTGGATAATTATTTTCTGTGTAAGAGTAAAAATTTGTTGATAGTATTTTTCCTTCGTTGAAGAATATTTCTCCGTTTTTTATGTGTCTTCCTATGTCTGAGTTTGAGAGATTTATTTTTTGAGCATAAGAAAGTGAAAGAATAATTATTAAAAAAACTAAAGGAATTAATTTTTTGTAATTTTTTTTTGAGTCCTTTTTCATTACTTTAGAAATAAATGGGTGTTTTTATTTTTTTAGTAATTAATTTAAATTACGCTTTTGTCATACAATTATGAAAATTAGTGTTTTAATTCCTGTTTATAATGAAGAAAGGACTTTGGTTAATCTTTTTGAAAAATTGTCTTCTCTAAATATAAAGTACAATAAAGAGATAATTTTTATAAATGATGGTTCTAATGATAATTCTTTAAATTTAATTAAGGGTTTTATTAAAAAAAATGAAAATATAATTTTAATCAATAGTTTAAAAAATTATGGAAAGGGGTTTTCTATTCGCAAGGGTATTAAAAAATCTAAGGGGGATATTGTTATTTTTCAGGATGCAGATTTAGAATATGATGTTTTGGATTTAAAGAGGATTCTTGAAGAATTTAAGAAAGAAAAGGTTGAAGTAGTTTATGGTTCTCGATTTTTGAAGACAAACAGAAAGGGAAATCTTCTTTTTTATTTTGCTAATCGTATTCTTTCTTTAATTACTTCTCTCTTTTATTATGTAAAAATTACCGATATGGAAACAGGTTACAAAGCATTTAGAAAAGAGGTTTTAGAAAATCTTAATTTAGAGAGTTTTGGTTTTGAAATAGAACCGGAAATAACATCTAAATTATTAAGGAAGAATTATGAGATTGTGGAGATTCCGATTTCTTATTATCCAAGGAGTAGAAAGTTAGGAAAGAAAATTAAAATTAGGGATGGGTTCCTTGCGGTTAAGACTTTGATAAAATATAGGTTTTTTAAATAAAATTTTTAATATTTTCTTTTAATTTGTTAATAAATTTTCCTGAAATTGTTTTTGTTGATTTTTCGAGAGTTTCAAGATTCAAATTCATTTCTTTTATTATTTTTTTTGCTTCACGTCTTGTTTTTCCATATTTTTTAAGAGTTTTTATTATTGCATTTTTTGTTTTGGATTCTTTTTCTAAAATTGATTGTAAAACCAATTCTAATTCCGTCGGTTTTTTCCTTTTCAATTGAATCAAGAAAGAATTTACCCTCGGGGAAGGTTTAAATTCTGATTTGGAAATTTTTTGTATGTAATTAATTTCAAAATAAAGATTTGCAATAATCCCCATTTTGGTTATTTTTTCCTCCAAAATTTTTTTTAGTTTTTCGCCCACAATTATTGTTATTTCTTTTATCCCTTCTTTGATAGATTTTTGAATTAGTGGTTCTGATATTGAATAAGGAATGTTTGCTACGATTTTATTATTTCCTTTCCAAGGGTACTTAAGAGCATTTTCAAATATAAATTTTGTATTTTTTAATTTGAGGTTATTAAGAATAGGTTTAAATTTTTTATCTGTTTCA
The DNA here is from genome assembly GCA_964384965.1 of Candidatus Woesearchaeota archaeon. GTDB lineage: Archaea > Nanobdellota > Nanobdellia > Pacearchaeales > GW2011-AR1 > GW2011-AR1. The sequence goes on from CAYLLR010000001.1 coordinate 23,596, forward strand.
AAAGAAGTTAGAAATTTGACCTTTGGAGAAATGAGTTTTGTCAATCTTCCGTCTCCTGCCCCAATTTCAATAACTCTATCTTTTTTTGATAATTTGGCCAACGAAATTTGCTTTCTTAGAATTTTTTTATTTTCTAAAAAATGTTGTTGTTTTTTTGGATTTGGGGTTGGGGGTTCCATTTATTATAAAAAGAAGGGAGAGTTAAAAGATTTTCTAAAAAAGAATTCGTATTTTGGAGAGTTTTATATAGTTAATTTACTATCTTTTTTTATGGTAAAAGTAATAGTTGATACAAATTTTATTTTAAATTGTATTAGGAATAAATTTGATTTTTATGAAGGGCTTTTAGAAATGGGGTTTTTAATTTTGGTTCCAAAAGAGGTTATAAAAGAGATTCAACGAATCACTATTTCGTCCAAATCTTTAAAATTTAGAGATGAAGCTAAATTGGCTTTAAAATTAATTAGTTTGGGGAATCATCAAGTTATTAGTTGTCCTGGGAAATATGTCGACGCTGGAATCAAAAAATATTTAGATAAACATTTGGATGTATTCCTTGCTACAATGGACAAAGAACTTAAGAAATCGGTTAAGAATAGGAAAATTGTTCTTAGGAATAAAAAAAAGTTGGAATTGCAATGACTAATTTTTTGTCGAAATTAATTAATTTACCATCCTATTTTTTTCCATGGCGTTTTCCAAGGAATACCAAAAATTAAATATAACTTCTTCTGCAACCTCTATTTTTCCTCTTAAATATAATTTTTCTGCTGCTTTTACCAAGATGCTTTCTTTTGGAATATTTAATATTTTCAGTTTAGCACAATAAAAATGATAATTGGAATCTGAAAATAGAATCATCTCTTTTTTTGATTCAAAATCATAATTAATTATCTGTTGGGATATTGCATTGCTATAATTTAATAAAAAGGAGATATCTTTTTCATAAACCATTCTTTTTTAAGTTGTTTTGTATATTTATAATGTTTTATTTTGGGTTATAATCCCAATCACGCAAAAGCTTTTTAAACCAATTTTTACTCTAAATTTTGATTAAGATGTTTTATTTAACGGAAGTTGAGGATTATGTAAGGGTTGACCCTAAACTATTTGGTTTACCTACTTCGGAATCTGTTAGACAGCAGTTAGATGAAACTTATGAGGGTTATTATCAGAAAGAGCTTGGAAAAGTTGTTTCTGTTGTCGAAGTTTTAAATGTCGGAAAGGGAGTCATAATTCCCGGTGACGGGGCTGCTTATTACAAATGCACTTTCAAGTTGTTAGTTTGGAAGCCGGAACTTCAGGAGTTTGTTTATGGGCAAGTTTCAGAAATTACCAATTTTGGTGCTTTTATTGATATGGGGGTTATGAGGGGAATGATTCATATTAGTCAAACAATGGATGATTACGTTAGTTTTAGTGATGCAGGTTCTTTATCTGGAAAATCAAGTGGAAGGGTTTTGAAAGAGAATGATTTGTGTATTGCAAGAATTGTTGCAATAAGTCATAAAGGAGATGATCCCAAAATTGGTTTGACGATGAGACAACCCGGTCTCGGAAAGTTGGAGTGGATAAAAGAGGATAAAGCAAAAAAAGAAGCTGAAGTTAAAAAATTAGCGAAAAAAGAAGAGTCAAAAAAGAAGGTAAAAAAATAAATGGTTAAAACGAAAGATAAGGCGTGTAAAGTGTGTAAAGTTATTTATGAGGGAGATAGGTGCCCTAAATGCGAATCTAAGGAGTTCACAGATTCTTATAAAGGAAAAATTTATATTTTAGATTGTGAAAAATCAGAAATTGCAAAAAAAATAAACTTAAATTCTAATGGCAAGTTTGCTATAAAAACGAGGTAAAATGAGGATAAAAATAATTGAAGAAAAGAAAAATCCCCTTTTTTCTAGAAGAGAGATTCATTTAGAAATTGAATCTGTTGCTGTTCCGAGTCATGAGGAAGTTAAAAATCTTGTTTCAGAAAAATTTTCCTCTGACCCTAAACTAATAAGGACAAAATTAATAAAAGGGAGATTTGGAATAAATATCTTTGATGTTTTTGTAGATATTTATGATTCTAATGAAGAGTTTGATAGGGTGGTTAAAAAGACTAAACAGGAATTGGACAAAGAAAAAAGGAGAATTGAGGAGGAATCCAAGGGGGAATCGGAGGCTAAAGATACAAAAGAAGTTAGTACCGAAGGAGCGGTTAAAGATGAAATAAAAGAAGAGGTTGTTAAAGATGAAATAAAAGAGGAAGAAGGAGTTAAAGAAGTTGAATCCGTTGATGAGAAAAAAATTAAAGATAATGAAGGGGATAAAAAATAATGGGAAAGAAAAAAATAGTCAAAAAAGGAAAAAAACCTCATAAGAATAAACCTACCGGAAAAAAGTATTCGAAATATAAAATTGAAGGAGACAAAATTACAAGAGAAAGATTTTGTCCAAGGTGTGGTCCGGGAGTATTTTTAATGAAAGCTAAGGATAGAGTTTATTGTGGAAAGTGTCATTATGCGGAATTTGAGAATCACAAGGAATAATCAGATAATTAAAATTTCTGATTTATTTAGATTTGTTATAAGGTTTTGATACATTTGATTTGTGTCTATTGTAGGGCTGCATTTATAATATTTTTCTGCAAAATAATCTTTTATTCTTCGTAACGCATCTTCTCGCAAACATTTTGAAGGGTTTTTTGTTAAATAGGTCACACAGGGGTTTTTCAATTTCTCGAAGAAAAAATAGTGGGGTGAAAGGGCCGGTTTCTCCGGCAAGTCATTAAATATAAAAGTTTCGTCATCAATAAAATCTTTGAGTCTTTTCATAAAAATTAAAATTTTTAGAAATATTTAATCTTTTCTATTTTATCAATGATAAAATTCAATCATAAAAAACCTAGGAGATTCTTCAAGCCGATAAAAAATAGTATGGCTTGCGTCCTCTCCTGGGTAAAAGAGGTGATGTTCTTTAATAGGGCTTTTAGTATATAAATCTTTCTATAGTGTTACTCTTATAAAATGACAAGCATATTTTAGCATTTTCTAATAAATTTATAAATCTTGTTTATTATTTTGATTTATGGAAGAGGTGAAAGAATTGGGAGTTAGTCAGGAACAGGTCCACGATATGCTTTTTAATCGAAAGATTGGATGGAAAGATCTTATTTATGACCTTATTAATACCGAACAGTTAGATCCGTGGAATATTGATATCGAACTGTTATCTGAGGGGTTTCTTGATAGGGTTAAGAAATATGAAGAGATGGATTTTTTTGTTTCGAGTAAAGTCCTTTTAGCTGCTGCTTTGCTTTTGAGGATTAAGTCGGAATTAATTTTAAGTAAATATATGAAAGGGGTTGATGAAATTCTTTTTGGAAGAAAAGAAGAAAAGAAAAACATTTTTGAGAGAATGGAACTCGACGAAGATGTTCCAAATCTTGTGTTGCGAAGTCCCATTCCAAGGTTTAGGAAGGTTACTTTGAACGAACTTGTGGAATCGTTGAATAAGGCAATTACGACGGAAAATCGTCGAATAAAAAAAGTGATTATTAATAGAAATGCTTTGCGCGAATCGGGAATTAGTTTACCAAAAAAAAAGTATAATTTAAAAAATAAATTGGAGGAAATACATTCAAAAGTCATTTCACATTTTCAGGAAAATAAAAATGATTTAAAAGTTTCTTATACAAAGATTGTTGGAAAAAATAAAGAAGAAAGGGCTCTGTCTTTTTTTCCGATTTTACAGCTTGAAACTAATGGGAAGTTTTGGCTTGAGCAGGAAGGTCATTTTGAGGAAATCCATATTTGGCTGAAGCATATTTTTCTTAAAAAAAATCCAAACCCATACGAAGACTTGAAGAATGGGGATTGGAGTGAAGAAACTCTTGAGGAAGGCGAGATAGTTACCGATGAGTTAGGGAGTCAGGATAAAGATTCTAAAAGAATTCTAATTCGAAAAAGATTTTTTTGAGAAACTTTAAATAAGGAGGTGAATAGAAATTTTTATGGAGAAGAAAATGGTTTCATTATTTTCTGGGGGAAAGGACTCGGTTTATTCAGTTTATTTAGCTAAAAAACGAGGGTATAAAATTAGTTGTTTGATTACATTAATTTCTGAGAATAAAGGAAGTTATATGTTTCACACGCCTTCTATTGACAAAACAAAGAAACAAGCAGAGGTGATGGGCATTCCTTTAATTGTGGAAAAAACGAAAGGTGAAAAAGAAAAGGAATTGGAAGATTTAGAAAGGGCGATTGGAATTGCTCAAAAAGATTATGGTGTTGAAGGAGTCGTTACCGGGGCCATTCGTTCGGTTTATCAAGCGTCCAGAATTCAAAAAATCTGTGATAAATTGGGATTGGAGTGTTTTAATCCTCTTTGGCAAAAGGATGAGTTTGAATATTTAAATGAGTTGATTAAAGAAAATTTTAAAATAATTCTTGTGGGGGTTTTCGCATATCCCCTTGATGAATCTTGGTTGTTGAGGGAGATTGATTCCGAATTTATTAAAGATATTTTTGAGTTGAATAGAAAATATAAAATTCATGTTGCAGGAGAAGGAGGGGAATTTGAAAGTTTTGTTTTGGATTGTCCCTTATTTAGTCGGGGATTAAAGGTTGTGGGGAGTGAGATAAAAAAAGAAGGGGAGAATTCTCTAAGAATGGAAATAAATGTCCAATGAACAAATAGTCTCTAAACAAGAATAATTTTTATAAATGATTTTCTCTTAATTATTACTTATGGATGAAGATATATGGGCAGAGTTTGGGAAAAATTTAGTAGAGGTTAAAAATTTTGATTATTTTCCCTCGGAATGGACTGGGGGAGATTTTTGTGAATATTTTATTGATTATGCTAAAGAACATAAAAAAGATTTTTGTGAGGAAAAAGATTTTCCAGTTTTTGAATCGTTATCAAATTTAGAAAAAAAATTTGTTGGTTTCTTAAAAGTACCCTATAAAAAAATTATTTTAAATGGAGATCTTAGTGAAGCGGATTTTATTTTTGTTAAGTCGGGGAAGATAAGGTATCTTCAAAAAGATTTTGGAGAGCAGGATGCATTAATACAAAAAGTTCAAGTGTTTTTTGATAAAAATTTTTACCTTGAAAAAAAATATTATTTTGATTTAGGGGAATTTTATAATTCTCAAGAAAGTTTTAATCATTATAATTGGAGAGTTCTTTTAAATAATTTGGGAAAACCGGATGAAAAATTAATACCCGAAGATTTGGATATTCCCCTTGTATATATTTCCAGAGGCGTTAAGTTTAGTTTGGGAAATGGTTTTTTTTCAAGATATGTTCAATGGAGCAAACATAATTTTTCCCTATTTTTTTATAAGCAACCCAAAGAAAGAGAAGTGGGATATTTTGTGTTCAATTCTAAAAAGAATCTCTCCCACATCAAATATATTGATGAAATAAATAAAAATCCTTTTATTTTGAAAGATATTAGTAAAATGCAATCTCTCTTTAAAAATTTGAAGATTTTTCCAAATAATTTATCTTTTAAACTGCTTAGTGAAATTAAACCGGATAAATTTAAAAAATTATTTTTATAAAATGGAATTTGATTTAATGTGTGAATTTAACAGAAAAATGGAAGAGTCAAGGAAAGGATTTGGATATTTTCCAAAGGAATGGAAATCTCCTTTTTATGTCAAGGAAGAATTTATTGATTTTGCAAGACATTCTTTAGACGGGGTAGGTCTTGAAAAAATTAATTCTGAATATGGCATAGACAAAGATTCTTATACTGGTTTTATTAGAAATTATTCTAAAATAGACAATAATTTTGATAAGTTTTATAGTTATTTTAAAGAGGGGGTTTTACGTTATTCTCAGTCTGAATTGAACTCTGGAAAGATAAAAGTAATAAAAACTTCTTTTTTAAGTGAACCTTTTGAAATTATGAGAACTTATTTTGGTTCTCCTGGTTTAGGAAATCTTTCAAAACCTGTTTTGGGTGTTGTCAAGAGGATTGGAACATTTAATTTAAGTGAAGATTTTTCTATTAAAATTTTTCAACATGGGTTAGATTCTTTTGATATTTATTTTTTGAAAGTTGGTTCATTTAAACTCGGTTTTTCTATAAATGAAGGGGATATAAGAGATAGAAAATATCTTTCTTTAATAAAAAATTTCCCACTAATTTTTTATGACAGCGAAGGAATTAAAGAATATTTTGGGGATATTCTCATTAAGGAAAGAGGAGGGAAAAAAATTAAAATTGAAGATTTTTTAATTGAAAATGGAATTTGATTTAATGTGCTTGTTTTATGACCGGTTGGAAGAGTCAAAAAAGGGGTTTGATTATTTTCCTAAGGAATGGGAAGAGTTAGCGAATGGGTCTGAATATTTTATCGATTTTGCAATGAATTATTCAAAGGGGGGAAATAGAAAAATAATTTCAATTAAAAGATATTTAGTTCCAGATTCTTTTAGTGGATTTGTTAAAATCGGAGAAGAAGAATGCGAGAAAGCAAAGATTAAGAAAGGATTTTATCATATTAAGGAAGGGAAAATAGATTATTTACAACAAGAATTTTTTTTGAAAAATTGTCTTATTAAACAGACCTCCTTTATTACAGAACCCTTCTTAATCCGGAGGGTATATATGGGTTTTGAAGGAAATTTTGGAGGGAAAAATTTTCCACTGGTTAGTGTCACAAGGGTGGGTTCTTTTCCCAAAGAAAAAGAATTATCTATAAGAGTTTTTCAAAATTCAAAAAATCGTTTTAATATTTCTTTTCTCAAGGAATACAAAGAACTTTTCAATTTTAATATTGATTCCAAAAAATATCCTTTTCACAAAGATTTGGTTTCCATAATTCATTCCTCTCCCTTGGTTTTTTCTGATTTTGAAATTCTAAAAACATATTTTAAAGGAAAAAAATTTGAAATAAAGGAAGGAAAGAAAAGTTTTCTGACCGAATTTGATAAATTTATTCATAAATGAGAAAATTAATAAAAGAATAATTTCTAAAATTATTTTTTAAAAATAGTAATTATTCTTTCTTTTCCCGTTTGTAAATCTTTTATTAAAAATTTCTTTTTTTCTATTTCTTTTTTCCCAACGAAAATCACTTTTTTTATTCCATAACTATTTGCATATTCTAAGGCCTTCGACGGTTTTCCAAAAAAAAGACTTACATTGTTCCCACATTTTCTTAATTGTTTTGAAATTTCAATTGCTTTTTTATCCTGGTCTAAAGAGACAATTAATGTTTTGTCAATATCAATCAAAATTTTTGAAGCAACCATCAATCTTTCAATACTAAAAGATATTCCGGAAGATTCCACCCCTTCAACAAGGTAAGTTCCTCCTCCGCAAATGGTCTCTTTTATTCCTGATTTTACTTCAAAAACATTTCCAGTGTAATAAGATAGTCCTCTCGCAAGAGCGGGGGAGAATTTTAGTTCGACGCCATAGAATTTTGAGTATTTTTTTAATTCTTCAATTTCAGAGTATGCTTTATATTTTTTAAAAAATTCTTCTGGCTTTTTTACAATTTCTAAAAGTTTTTCAGCTCCAATTTTTTTTAAATTTTTTTTGACCTCTTTTTCAGGAAGTTTATCAAGTTTGTCTAATTCTCGTATTGCCTCTTCCTTGTTTTTTATGTTTTGTCCGTCGAGAATTTCATTTAAAAGTTTTCTATTATTTATATAAATAGTGAAATTTATTTTTAGTGCGTCTAAAATTTCTTTAACAACCGAAAGAATTTCTGCTTGATCTTTTATAGAAGCTCCTACGGTGTCAATATCGCATTGACTAAATTGTCTTAACCTGTTTCCGGTAATTGGCTCATCTCGAAATACCGGACCGATTTGAAATCTTTTAAAAGGAAGTTTTTTATTTTTTGCTATTCTTTTCAGTTGAAATGTAAATTCGTATCTTAAAGCCAATCTTCTTTTTCCCTTATCTCTAAGTTTAAAGATATCTGAAACAGCTTCATCTTCTGAATTTTCGCCTTTAACAAATTCTTCATATTCAATAATTGGCGTCTCAATTTCTTGAAAATTATATTTTTCAAATGTTTGCTCCGCTATTTTTCGGATGAACGCGAATTTTTCGCCTTCTTTACCTATTTTGTCCTTAAAACCCTTTACTGTTTCTGTTTTCATTTTTTAATATAAGCGGAAGGGGGGAGTCGAACCCCCGTTACACGGACCACAACCATGCGTCATAACCGTTAGACCACAACCGCCATAATTACATTTAATTCAGAGAAATTTGGTTTATAATCTTTTTTGAAGAAAGAGCTAATGCTAACTGAATCCTTTCTAATGATGGGGACAATTACCATTATTTATCATTCTTTTTTAATGTTTGAAGAGTATTTAAAATTTTGGATTTTGTTTTTTGTATTTTATCTGAAAATTAATTTTCAAGACCCGCATAAATTAGTGCATGAATTTTAAAATTTAATTGAATTAATTAAAATGGGTGTGGGAATAGGTCCCAAAAAAGGGGAAGATACACTAAGGGGTGGCAAAATAAAATTCAAAGGTATTGAGAGAATATTCGTCGGATAAATGAGATTTTGTTTTGAAAAAAGTAATTAGCGTTAACATTTTGCCTTTTTTATTTTTTGTTTTAATTTTGTTGCAGAATAATTGTGGTCCCTCTTATGCCAATAAATTTTAATAGCTAATTCTTTTCCGGTAAAAGGTTTGTTTTTGTAATCTGTTCCTAAAATTCTTATATCTGGATTCAATTTTTTTAATAACTTTAGAAGGTCTTTTTCCGTTGCATATTTTATTATTTTATCCACATATCTGATTGATTCTAAGATTAATTTTCTTTCTTTGTATGTTTGAATAGGTTTGCATTTTTCTTTCCTATCTATCGTAGGGTCTGTTTGTAGTCCAACCACCAGCTCATCACAATGGTTTTTTGCATCTTTGAACATTTTGATATACCCCGGGTGAATTATATCAAAACTTCCACAAACAAATCCTATCTTTTTCATTTTTTATTTGTTTTCTCCAATTATAAAGAAATAAAACTTTTTAATGGTTTCTCCATTTTGATAAAATTAAAATCCATAATCTTTATAAGTGAAATTTTTTTCATATGATTATGGATAAAAACTATAGGTTTTTTTTGATTTTGTTTATTGCAATCTTCTTAGTCGTTGGTTTGTTTTTTGTTTTTAATTCAAATTCCCCGAACGATAAAAAAGGTAAAATTTCGAAAGGTCTAAACGTGAAAGAATTTAATTTAATTGCTAAGCAATTTGAATTCGTTCCGGGGGTTATTAAAGTTAATGAAGGAGATAAGGTTATTCTTCATATCGAAAGTATCGATGTTGAACACGGGATTGGAATTTTTCAATTTGGGGTGAATAAGATTCTCCCCGTCGGACAAAACGTAACGGTCGAATTTGTTGCTAATAAAAAAGGGACTTATTATTTCTTCTGCACCGTTTATTGTGGGGTTGGTCATGGTAATATGAGGGGAAAATTAATTGTAAATTAAAATGGATTATAAAAAATTATCCCCTCCAATTTTGAGGTACGGAATTGGACTTGTTTTTTTAGTATTCGGAATTTGGCAAATAATCTCTCCGAACTATTGGGCAGGTTATCTTCCGTCTTACACTTTAAGTTTTGGAGTTTCCGCCAATTTAATGATTTTCTTAAATGGGGTTCTTGATTTATTCATTGGTGGAGGGTTGGTTTTGGGAATTTATTTGAGGTTTTTTTCAGCTTTGGGAATCTTGAGGATTTTGGTGATTATTTTTTCTTTAGGATGGAACGATGTGACCATTAGAGATATTGGAATCCTTTTTGCTTTAATTTCAATTTTTTTAAATGGAAAGGATGATTTTTGTTTGAGAGATTTTTTATAGTTTTTGTATAAGGAACAAGTAAGGGTAACCAGATTATTCATTTGAAGCCATTTTTTATCTTTTGAAAACTTCAGGATGAAATTCCCAAAATTTTTTAATTTTTAGGATAAATTTTATAATAGTAACATTTAGATAAGTTTATAAATAAGATATTATACTTTGGAATGTATGGAAAGTGCTTCAAAATCAATGTTTGGGATTTTAATTTTTTTAACTATTCTTCTTAGCGTTAGTTTTGTTAGCGCGACTATTGATACGGTTATTATAAATTACAACAGTGATAACATAAACTACAATTATTCAGTTATAGGAAGGAGTTATGACCTTTATGTTTCTGGAACAAATCTAACGCAGATAAATGATTCTGAGTTAGAATTTGTAAGGAAATTGGGAGAAAATACATTTCAATATAAATTTACTCCAGGAAATATTGCCGGACTAAGGACTTTCGGAACAGGGGAAAATCAATTTAATCTAAGTGTTTTAAGCGAGGCAGACGAACTTTCAAATTCTATTGGGAGTGTCATAATAAATATAACCGATGATTCTTCGTCCATTAATGTAAATGATTTTAGTTTGGAAAATAAAATAGTAAGAATGCTTAATGTTAGTGATGTTGCAGATTTGAATATAGATTATCTATTGGATTTGAATCTTTTGTTAAATGGATTGACTTTTGATTTAAATTTTAATAAAGGTTCTGCATATCCACAATATAATAGTGTAAATATAAATAGTTCTCCTGCTATAACCGTTATTGAAAACTTAATTAGATTTAATAATTTACCTTCTTATATGACTGTTGATGAGATTAACACTGGTCACTTTGAATATTTAAATGAGCTTATTGATGCATATGGTGCAAATATAACTTACCCTTCAAATTCTCGTGTGGTTAAAGAGGGAAACAATTTTGAATTTTTTTCGGATGATGGATATTCCACTTTGAATAGAAATGATTTAGAAAATGCTCAAGAGATTATTAATGAGAAAATCAAGTATATTAATCCAGATGAGGTCATTAATGAGCTTCTTCCATTAGGAAATTTCTCAGAATTCAAAAAATTTGTTGATTTTAATGTTTCTGTTGATTTTGGTAATTTGGAAATTTTAGAAAGTGGAACGTATAATCTAACTCTTATCTATACAGATAAGTATGGTAATAACGGGACGATGCCTTTCATTGTGAATTTGAATGTTACGAATGTAGGTTATGAGGAAAGCGTTGATTCTAATGGGACGGTAACTTTTACGAGTCCGGTAGTGAACCAGACTTTGGAGAGAATTGAAAATCTCCCCCAAAACATAACAATAACTCCAATTTTGTATGGGGTAAATAAGCCCTCTGGTTTTGCAGGTCTTCCACAGAATGTTCATTCTTTAAATTTTATGCAAATAAATTCCAGTAATGATAGCAAAACAAATAATGGTTCATATTCTTTATATTTTAGGATATTGACCTCTTCAATCGATTCAAATTACAAAGATAATGTTAGTTTGTATATTCAAGAAGGAAATAGCTGGATTAAGTTGCCCACAATATTGATTAATGAAACTTCTGAATATTATATGTATAATTCCACAATCCCCCATTTTAGTAATTACCTTATAGGATATTACCAAGAAAGTGTTTCTTCAGGAGGGGGATCTTCTTCAGGAGGTTCTTCAGGAGGGGGATCTTCTTCTGTGGGAAGTTCTAGAACTACAAAGCCAATTTCTTTAATTTCAGAACCCACCTCTCCTAAAAGCCCAGCTTTTCCTTCGGAGCCTCTCAATTTAAGCAATCCTTCAGATAACCCTTCAGGATTATTTGGAATAACTGGTGCTGCTATTGGAGCTCTCTCTTCTCCGGGAGGGATAGGGATAATCCTTTTTGTTTTGATTCTTCTTGCCCTATTAATTATTTTGAGAATAAAGAGAAGGGAAAATAAAAAGAAATCTTCTAAAAAATTAAATTCTGGTGGTGATGGAATTGGTGAAAAATGAAATTTTTAATAGCTTGTTTAATGTTCTTTTTTGTAGTCTTTCCCCTTGTAAGTGCTAACGTTCAGTTTGTTCCCTTGCCTTATAAGGAGACTTTGAGTCCTTCGAGAATCTCTGGAACGACGAATATTAATTTTGAAATTAAAGACTCCAGTGGAAATCCCATACAAAACGCATTAATAACAATTCAGGGAATTTCAAATCAGGGATTTAGTCAAAATTTATTCACGGATGAAAATGGGAAAGCGTCGACTTCGTTGGCTAGTAACGAAATTTTTGTGTATACCATCTATAAATTCACTTATGAACTTTTGACAAATGGATTTTTTACTAATTCTAACAAAAATATTCAATTAACTCTCAATAAAATTCCAGATAACAAGTGGTACTTTTATTACGAAAATAATGGGGAGATTGAAGTTCAATTAAAAAGCTTGGATAATGACACAATTTATGTTCCTGGAGAATACATAAATCAAGTTTTACAAATAAAGAATGTTTTAGGGAGAAATTTTGATTTAGTTAAAGATAAAACTTTGGCCGTGACTGTGGATAGCAAAACTCTAAACAAAATTAATTGGTGGGGAAGCATTTTACCTTATGATTCTTTGTTACAATTAACATTAAAACCGAACGGGTGGGTAAAAGCGACTATAAAAGGAGATATTTTTGAAGTTTGTGTTGGTAATGCTATTGGGAAATATCAGGATAAGTCTTTTGATGTTTCAGGTGCTGAGTTTATATGTGAACAAGAAAATAATGCTAAGAATCCTCCTAATTTGGTTCCGGATTGGATATTAAATAACACGTATAAGCTTGACATAAGTATAGCCTATAGTTTGGATAATCAAGAAAAAAACTTCAAATTATTAACCCAAGATTTTTTTATAAAAAACGGAGAATGGAAACCCAAAATTAATTCGGTTCCAGAAACAAATTTGAATATTAACGAAAATTGGATTTATGATATAACTCCTAAATATAAAACAAATTTTATTTCATATACTCTTTTGGAATCTCCGTCGGGAATGACAATTGATTCAGTTGCAGGTATCGTAAAATGGAAACCGACAAAATCCGGAAGATATAACGTTACGTTGAGGGGGTCTCACTTTTATTTTGCTAACGATTCAAGAATGGCTTATAGAGATCAAAGTTTTGTTTTAAATGTAAAAAATCCTAATGCAAATTTGTATGCAGATAGATTATATCTTTTTAACAAAAATGTAAAAGTTGGAGATTTTGTTAGGGCTAAATTTATAGTTCACAATAACGATGACAAAACCAATTCATTTTCTTACAAAATTGAAAAGGGAGATGGTAATTCAATTGAGTATAATTTGGCTAATCTTTCTCCAGGAAGTGATAGAACCATTTATACTTCGTGGAGTTATGGAAAGGAGGGATTATTTACTCCTAAACTAATTATAGATCCACAAAACAAAGTTTATGAGAAAGATGAAAATGATAATATAAAAAATTTTGAGGGGGTCAATGTAACAAATTAAGATGAAAATTAAAAATCTTTTAGCAACAACTTTGGTCGGTTTTTCTTTGTTGTCTCTTCCAAAATTGAATGCGCAAACATATGATTCTTTAAAAACCGTCGAAGTTGCGAAAAATTTAGAAAATCATGGCTTCAATTTAAAGGGGTATCTCTTGAATAAGCCATTTCAGTTTCAGGTAGATTATGGAGGAAATTCAAGAATAATTAACGGTCCCCTTGTTGCAGAAAAAGACGAAAATGACAATTTAATGATTTATCCAATTTTTGTTGCTTTTAATAAAAATAATTCTGAAACAAGAATGGATAAAGATTTTATCGATAATTATGGGGGATTAGGGTTTATATTAGATGATAATAATGTGCCTCCTTCAGTTTATGCAGATTCAATAAGGAAACTTTTAAAGGGAAATATAACGGGAGTAAAAATTAAAGTCAGAAATAGGTTGGAATCAAAGCTGGAAGGAATCTACCCAAATCCAAGTAATGGGTCTGTAAATGTAAAATATTTCTTAAAAAAGTTTGAAAATGTGAGTTTTGATGTTTATGATATCCTGGGAAGAAAAGTTTATTCATTTGAAGGAAAAGAAGGTGAGAGAATTAAAAGAATTAATACGGGGGATTTATCCTCGGGAATTTATTTTTTGAGAATGAATTATAAAAATGAAAGGAAATTGGGAGAGATTAGAAAGTTCATAATTTTAAAATAGATTCTATATCTTAAATTTATATAATATAAAAATGTTAAAAAATAAATCTAAAAATATGAATAAAATTAAAAATAATTTATTTTATCTTTTGCCTTTTTTATTTTTATTCAATTTGCAAAGTACAAGGGCACAATTTAAAATTGAATCAAACTCAAAAAATTTTGACTTAAAAAGTAAATATTTTGAGGTTGCTGCGAGAGATACTTTTGGATTAAAAGATATGGTGAATATAAAGGGAATTGTAAAACTAAAGTATGACAATAATTCTCTTTATTTCAAAAGAAATGGACTTCTTAATCATTCTTATGGGGGAAACATCGATTTAAATGTGATTGAGTTTTATTATAACCAATCGAAACAAAATATAAAAACTGAAAAATTTACAACTCAAGATTCTCCCTTGGGAAAAATAATAACAAATACTTCAATACTTAATAAGGACAGAATGAAAGAAATGGGGGTCGCTTTAAATTATAAAGATTTTTTCATTAGTTTTGAAAATGCGAAAAAAAACAATGAGGTTGATGGACAAACTTTAATAAAAGTTAACGAAGAAAAAGCTTTAACTTTTTTTAATTTCAATTTCAATAACGAGACATCTATTTTTGGTGCAGGATTTAAATATGGATTTTTTAAGTTTATACAAAATAAGAAAGATGGAGATAAATTTAAAGATTATTTTGCTAAACTCAATTACAAAGGAATAAATCTCTATTATGCAAAGGATTTTGCAGGTTTTTTTAGTTTTAATCTTTTTGATAAGATTAACTTTGATATTAGTTATGATAAAAAAATAAAAATAAATTTGGCAACTTCTGATTATTCAAAACTCAATAAACGAAAATTTGAAAGAAATTTGGAAAATAGGTTAAGGATTGTTCCAAGAATTTATGATTCAAATTTAGAAACTTCAAAAAATTATTTGGAAGATATGTTTTTCACAGATTTGTATAGTTTTTCCCTCAATAAAGATGAAATAAATGCAAATCTTAATTTTAAAAATATATTATTTCATTATTCTAAAGATAGTTGGAAAATTGGTTTAAGGTATAAATTTTTAATTACAACATACGATTTTTATAAAAAAGAGGCAAAATTAGGATTGTTTTTTGACTGAACTATCCAATAAATTTATAACCCCCTTCCTCTTATTTTTTTTATGAAGGTGATAAAATCTTCCGGAGAATTGGAGAGGTTTGCTTCCAAAAAAATTTATTATACGATTCGGGATGCCGGAGGATCAAAAAGATTGGCTAAAGATGCGATTAAATTGATTAAAAAAAAATATAGTTCTGAGGTTTCTACGAAGGAAATTTTATTGACGCTTTTAGATTTTTTGAAAAGGGAAAAGGGAGTTTCTGAAAAATATGATTTAAAGAGAGCAATTATGTCTCTTGGACCCAGCGGCTTTCCGTTTGAGAGCTTTTTTGCGAGAATCTTAGATTATTATGGATACAAAACGAGTGTGGGCAATAAACTCAAAGGAAAAATAATTTATCATGAGGTAGACATTGTAGCTATAAAGGATGGTGAAAAGTTTATGATTGAGGCAAAATATCATAATGAAAAAGGGACAATTACAAGGCTAAAACCTGCAATGTATACCTATGCTCGCTTTCTCGATTTAAAAAGACAAAAATTTAATGCTCCTTGGCTTGTGACAAATACAAGGTGTTCTCAAGATGCAATAAATTATGCGAAAGGTGTTGGACTTAAAATGACTGCTTGGAAATATCCAAAAAAAGGTAATTTACAGGAGTTAATTATGGAAAAAAATTTGTACCCTATTACAATTTTAAAAAGTTTGCCCTTGGAGGGAATAGAAAAATTATATGATTTGAAAATTCTTGTTGCAAAAGACCTCTTGAAATTTTCTCCCAAGGAGATTTCTAAAAAAATAAAAATTGATGAACAAACTGCTACTAAGATTTTAGAAGAAGCGGAGGCAGTTTCTTTTTAGAAATTGAATTTGATAAAAAATTAATTTCTTCCGTTTTAAATTATTTTAAAATGATTATTTCTATTTGGTTTTGAGAACAACTATATTATTCATTCCTCTTCTTTTTCTAATTATGAATTGTTTTGCCTCAAGTTTGTCTAATAAGCGAGTCATTTTTACTTTTCCAATCCCTAATTTTTCCATGAGGTTTTTTTGAAATGCAGCATTTCCCTCACTTTGAATCAACTGGATTGTTTTTCTTTCATCTTCGTCTAACTTTGAAAGGTTTAACTTCTTCGGTCTTTCTTTTACTTTTTTTATCACTATTTTCTCGTCTGGTTTTGAAAACATTATATAAAGACCGATTGTGGCAACAACAACAACAATTGCAAGCCCAAGAAATAATTGTGCATTTGAGGTTTTATACATCACGCAATCAATTCCGTGAGTACAGGTTTCCGAGATTATTTTTTCTAACGAGTAATTAAAACCCCAAACTACAAGTGCAATCGCGGCCGCAATTCCAAGGGTTAGTCCCCCCACTTTCTTATTTTCCATGTCTTTTGTTATTCTTTTTAGTTTTTATTACTTGCGGATTTTGAAATATCCCTTTTTTTCCAATTTTGTCGCGAGATTTCTGTCTCCCTCGAGAATAATTTTCCCCTTATCCATAATATAAACCTTCTCCGGTTTTAAGTATTCCAGAATTCTTTTATAATGTGTTATAATGAGAATTGATTTCTTTTTATTTAGTGTTTTTTTTATTGCTTTTGCGATTATTTTTAATGAATCAATGTCCAGTCCAGAATCTACTTCATCAAGAAGTATTAATTTTGGATTTAAAATACTCATTTGGAGGATTTCATTTTTCTTTTTTTCTCCTCCTGAAAACCCCTCATTAAGATTTCTTTCAATAGTTTCATTTGAAATTTTTAGTGTTTTTATTTTCTCTTTTAAATCGTTTTTAAATTTTGAAATTGAAAAATCTTTTTTTAACTCTTTGGAGGATGCTTTAAGAAATTTTCTTGTAGAAATTCCCGAAATTTCTTGGGGGTTTTGGAATGATAAAAATATCCCCTTTTTTGCTCTTTTATCTGGTGAGAGTTTTGAAATGTCTTTTCCCTCAAATTCTATTTTCCCTTTGGTTATCTTGTATTTTGGATGCCCCATTATTGTATTTACGAGGGTTGATTTTCCAGAACCATTTGGTCCCATTAGTGCATTTATTTTTCCAAAATTTAATTTTAAATTGACCCCTTTGAGAATTTCTTTTCCTTCCACCTCGATGTGAAGATTTTTTATTTCAAGTATTTTTTTATTTGTCATTTTAGTTTAATGCCTGCTTTACGGCTTCTAATGCAAGAAGCTCACATTTTATTCTGGTTGGAATTATTTTAATTCCTAAAATTTTATCCATGTCTTTTTTGGTTAACTTTTTTGCGTCTTTTATTTTCATTCCTTTAAGATTTTCTGTTAATAGTGATGCTGAAACTGTTGAGATTACGCACCCGTGCCCTTCAAATTTTGCATCTTTAATCTTTCCGTTCTTTATTTCTAATTCTATTTTTATTTCATCTCTGCATCCAATATTCTTCAATTTTTTTGAATGGGTCGCATTTTTTAATTTTCCAAAATTTGGTTTCTCAGAATAAATTTCTAATAATTCATCTTGATACATTGATTTTGTTTTCATCATTAACAAATAGAATTTTCTATTTCCAATTCTATTAATTTGTTTAATTCAACGGCATATTCTAAGGGCAATTCTTTTATTATGGGGTTTATAAAACCAGATACAATCAATTTTGTGGCCTCTCTTTCCGGAATTCCTCGGGACATGAGATAAAATAGCTGTTCTTCACCTATCTTTCCTATTGTGGCTTCGTGGGAAGCTTCAACTTTGTTTTCATGGATTTCCATCGAGGGAGTTGTAATTGCTTTACTTTTGTTATCTAACATTAATCCGTCACATCTCACATTTGATTTTGAATTTTTAGCCCCTTTTTTAATTTTGACCAATCCCCTATAAGAACTCGTTCCTCCTCCCACACTAATTCCTTTTGAAATAATGCTTGAAGAAGTGTTTTCAGCAAGGTGGTAAACTTTACATCCTGTGTCTTGGTATTGGCCTTTTCCTGCATAAGCTATTCCCGTATAATCTGTTTTTGAATTTTTTCCTTTTAAAATACTACACGGATAAAGCATAGTTGTATGACTTCCTAAATTTCCATTTACCCATTCCATTATTCCATTTTCATGAACGATTGCTCTTTTTGTGTTTAAATTATAGGTGTTTTTTGACCAATTTTCAATACTTGAATATTTGACTCTTGCTCCTTTTAGAACATATATTTCTACTCCTCCCGCATGAAGGGAATTTTCATCATATTGTGGTGCAGAACATCCTTCAATATAGTGTAATTCCGAGTTCTCGTCGGCAATTATAAGTGTGTGTTCAAACTGACCCCCTTTTTTTGAGTTCATCCGAAAGTATGCTTGAAGAGGAATCTTTACTTTTACATTTTTTGGGACATAAATAAAAGTGCCTCCACTCCAAACTGCACAATGCAATGCTGAAAATTTATGAAGATTTGGGGAAATGCATTTTGTCATAAAATATTTTTTAAAAAGTTTTTCATGCTTTTTTAGTGCAGTGTCACAATCCACAAAAATAATGCCTTTTTTTTCTAAATCTTTTTTTAGTTTATGGTAAATTGTTTCACTTTCGTATTGTGCTCCGACTCCTCCGAGAGATTTTTTTTCTGCTTCAGGAATTCCCAATTTATCAAAAGTTTCTTTTATTTCTTTTGGAACATCTTCCCACGATTTTGAATTTTTGGCATTTGGTTTAAGGTAATAATGAATTTTATTTAAATCAAGTTCTTTTAAGTCGGGGCCCCAATCCGGAAAAGATTTTTTATTGAAGATTTTAAGAGCGTTTAACCTTTTTTTCAACATCCATTTGGGTTCATTTTTGTCTTTTGAAATTTGTCTAACCAATTTTTCACTCAAACCTTCTGGACTTTTGTATTTTAAATCTTCTTTATTTGCTTTAAGAGAGTATTCTTTTAACTTAATTTTTGGCATAAACATATGAAATTTGGTTCATATTTAAAGATTTGGGTTAGATTTAATTAATCGGAAACTTTAAATAAAATACCCTTCTATAAGAGGTATGTGGTATTTGAAATTTAAATATAAGCATAGTGATTGTATTTATGCTCCAGAGTTGAAAAGGTTGAATTTGAATGGATTTTTTCATTATCTTGGAGAATACAAAAAAGGAAGGCACATTTATACTTCTTCAATACAACATTTAATTGGAGATGAAAAGAATATTAAGAAGTATTTTAGATATCTGAAAAATCACAAAAAAATTGTTAATTATGAAATTTATGGAAATGTAATTATCACTCTGGCAAAACATAAAAAAGAACTAAAAGTTTATGGACAGGTTTACAATCCTCTCTTTATTTATCCTTCTCCAGCTTATTTGAGTAAAGAGGGGTTTGAAATAATTGAAGTTGCTTCTTGGGATAGAAAAGAGATTGAAACCCTCGTTAATGGTATAGAAAAAACAAAAACAACAGAATATTTCAAAATACTTAGTTTTAAGAAAGGAAAAGTAGAAGATATTTACATTTCCAGACTTCTTCCAAAACTTCCAAAAAAACAGGAAGAAGCTTTGAGGTATGCATTTATAAAAGGATATTATAACTTTCCAAGAAAAATTAGTTTGGATCAATTATCAAAAATATTAAAAGTATCAAAATCCACTTTCAGAGAAAATTTACGAAAAGCTGAAGCCAAGATTATTCCAAAATTAATTCTTGAGTAATTATTCAAGATACCCTTTTATATAAGGGTAAAAATTTAAGTTCTTTATTTTTATAATTCTATTGTGGTAAAAAACTATATTGGGAGCTAAAAATGAAAAAAGAAATCAAAGTCAAAAAAGATGAAGTAATTGACATAAAAACAGCTGTAGGGGTTTGGAGAGAGATGGGATTAAATTTCGATCAAAGAGTTAATCTACTTGAAAAGGTTCTTGAGAAAATGATTCCAAGAATCGAAAAAGAAATTTCTGAGAAAGAACCAATTTATAATAATAATCTTGAAATTAGAAAAAAATTTTCTGATGATTATAAAATTCAGGATTTTATCCCTTTTTATTGGGGAATGCGCTTCCACAAAGAAAGAAATAAAAAAAAGCAAAAAGAAGATTGGTTTTTTTATAAAAAATCAAATGAAGAATTTCTTCCAAGGATGCTTGACAAGGTATATAATGCTTACCACTTTCTTAGTTTTTATGTTCCTTCAGTAATTGGAATTATGGAATATTTTAATAAGTAATTTTTGAATGCAAAAAATGAAACTTAATAATTTAAAAGGCAGATATCTATTAAATAAAGTAGTACTTTACTCTCTAATTCCTTCCTTAAATCTTTTTGGTGCACATAACTTAGCAAAAGAAGAATTTGAGTCTTTAGAAAATTTTGAAAAACTTATTTGAATAAATCTTTTTCTAGTTTAATTTTTGGCATAAACATATGAAATTTGGTTCATATTTAAATGTTGTGAGTTATTAAAAACAATTTTAAACATTATAAGTTTCCGAAAAAAAATCATGTCCTATTTCAAAATTTTTTGTTATGGGAGTCATTGTTTCTAAAATGTCCTTTATATATTTTAGGGAATTGTCAAATTTTAATATATCTTGGATTTGGAGTTCTTCATTTTTTTTATAAAGATTAAAAGAAGGGTTATTTAAGTAAGGATTAACTCCTTGCAAGATAATTCTTGATAAACCTTTATAATTTCCATGATATTGTTTCCTAATTCCTCCATTAAAAAGATCCGATTCAGTTTTTGGGTCTCCAAATAATTCAGTTATATAAATAAAATCTTCCTTATTTGGTTCATCTATTCTGAAATGAAAAAGGGGAGTATATTTTTCAAAATGCCCCACTATTTTTAATCTTGAAATTCCTTCTTCATGGAATCGATTACAAATTTCTTCAATAAAATATTTTCTTATTTTAGGGGTTAATAAAGTCATTATTTCGGAGAGATTATTAATTATATAAAGATTATTGTTTTGAAGTTTTTAGTATAAGAGGGGTTTGAATAAGAGGGAAATATCAAATCTTCCCAACTAAATTTAATCCGGGTTTAAGAGTTTTTTTCCCTGGTTTCCAATTTGCTGGACAAACTTCTCCGCCGTGTTCTTCTACAAATTTTGCGGCTTCAAGTTTTCTGAAGAGTTCATCAGCACTTCTTCCAATTGAATTGTCGTGGATTTCATAGGCCTTCAAAATTCCATTGGGGTCTATTAGGAACGTTCCTCTAAGGGCAACTCCTTCGCCCGGGATTAAAACCCTATATTTCGTAGAAATTTCGTGGGTTGGATCAGCCACCATGGGAAATTTTATCTTTTTTATCGTCTCCGAATTATCGTGCCACGCTTTATGAACAAAAACCGTGTCCGTCGAAATACTTAAAACTTCAGCACCAATTTCTTTGAATTTTTCGTACTTTTCGGCCATTTCACCAAGTTCAGTTGGACAAACGAATGTAAAATCGGCAGGATAAAAAAATAGAATTACCCATTTTCCTTTGTAGTTTTCTAAAGAAATTTTTTTAATCTTTTCTTCATAGAATGCTTCAGCCATAAATTTTGGGGCTGGGCTATTTATTGCCAAGAAATTTTCTTTATGATTTGTTTTTTCATCCATTTTCATTTCCTCTTTCAAATATGAAATATTTTTCATATATAAATCTTTTGGAAGATTTTATTTTCAAAAAATTAAACCGATTATTTCAAGAAATGTTCTTTAATAAATGGAACTATTTTCAAAATAATTCCTTTAATTATCTTTCTGAGGCTTTGCGTATCTTTTAACTCCTCCCCAAAAATCTTTATAAATCCCTTTCTCTTCATTGAAAAAAGGAAAAGAGGATGAAAAATAAACAAATTTTTTTGCTGGCTTTGGTAATTTTTATTGTACCATTTGTTTCGGCTTCCTATACTTTATTTAACCATACTCTTCAAGACCAATATTCTAAGGGTTCATTTATTTCCGGCAATCTTGATATTTCATTTCAAAATGAACCAATTAATTCCGTATTTACCGACTCATTCCAAAATAAAGTGACTCTCCAAGACCTTATCATAAATTCAAAGGATTATTCTTATGTTTGTGAATATCCAAATTGTGAGTCGAAATTTAAAGAGGTTAATCTCGCAAATCTTTTCTCGTTTAATTTGAATAAGGGGGAAGAAGCGTTTTATGGGATTGTTTTTGATCAAAATTTGACGAAGATAAACTCAATGAGTTTTGATTTAGAAAGTGATGCAAAAGAATCACCTACAAGTCAAATTTCAGTTGATTTTTTAAATGACGGGGTTATAGATTTGGAAAATACTAAAGTTGGAAATAAAGTTTCAGAGAATAAAAATTTTGGTTGTTTTAATTCTTCAAAAAAACAAACAGAACTATTTCTTACTTCTACACCATATTGTCAAGAAGTTTTTCTTAATGAATCTCCGGGAGCCAGGATTGGGGCGTGGGTGAAGGAAGTTACGGCGAGTCCGGTAAACATATCGATGACTCTTTTTGATGGAACGGGGGATTTGGTTGGGGGTTGTTTGCTTTCAAAAAATTATATAACAGGAGAAGGAAATGTAACTTTTTGTGATATTAATAAACCAATAAAAAATGAAAATTATTATGTTTGCATCGGAGTTGACGGGGCGGGAGAAGGAAATTACAAAACGAGAGGGCATTCTCAGAAAAATAATTGTGGATTTCAAGGCACACCCATAAAATCACCAGTTTATTCATATCAAATAGGTGCTATTCAAAAATATTTTGGAAATGTTGGAACCCTAACTATTTCAAATGCCCTCCCAAATGGTAAAAATCTCTCCAAAATGGTTGAAGATTATATCTTTTCAAAATATGGGGGTTTGGATTGTTCATTGAATAAATGTTACATTCCAATAAGGATTATTTCGTCGATGAATCAATCCATTCTACTAAAGAATTTGAATGTAAATTATGATTTTGTGGGAGGGTCCGTAGCAATTAATGAATTTTCTAAGTTTGAAGAAGATTCCTCTAAAATTAACGCGTCACGAGGGAAACTTTCTTTTGGGCAATTTTTTAAGCTCCCGAATGAGGAAAAAAATTTGTCATATAAATTATATTATAAAGGGAAAAAACTTTTTAGCGAAAAAATTTCAATAAAAGATTTTAAAATAAATCTTTATCCGAAAAAGGTTGCAGTTAGTTTTCCCTCTAACTTTTTTTTATATCTTCCGAAAGAATTAAATCCCTCTGTTTATAAGTGGGATTTTGGAGATGGTCAATTTAAAATTACTTCCGAACCAAATGTAAAACATACTTATCTTTCTAAAGGGGATTTCACCCTTAAACTAATTATTTTAACAAAGGTGGGAAAAATTTCAAAAGTTTTTAACATTAAAGTCGGCTCGGCCAAGGAGATTTTGAAGTCAGAGATTGAGAAGAGAAAAAAAACTCTCAAAGAATTTGAAAAATTTGTTGCAAATTTGGATGATTTTGAGAAATCTCAAGTTGAAAAAGTAGTGGATCTCTTTCAACTAAGGAAAAATTTATCCCTAATTGAAGGTAGAGAAAAGATTGCAATTTCGGATGAAGATTATAATAAAATAATTTCTGAATTTTTGAGTTTGCGTTTTCCTTCTTATCTTCAAAATGTAAAAATTTCAAAATCTTTCATAAATCCTTTAAATAGTGAAATTAACCTTGAGCCTCTTAAGGCTTTGTCTAAAAGAAAATATAATGACTCAAAGAAAACTTATGATTACATAAAATTTTGGAACCTTGAAAATTTAAATACTGATGTTGAGCAAAATAAAATTTTGATTGGGTGGGAAGATGGAAAAGAATCGGACATTCAAATTTTTGATTTGTCAATAATTCCTTCTAAGGGAATCAATGAAGATTATTACCTTTTTGTAAGAGATGTTGGAAATTTGGAGTTTAAAGACAATTCAAGGGTAAAAAAAGTAGAAGGGTATAAATATGTTAAATTGAACGATAGGAAAGAGAGTTTCACTTTTTCGGTGGAACAAAATTTTCCAATAGAAGATTATCTTTTTATTTCACCATCCAATATAACCATAGTGGATTTTCCAAAAGTTCAAGAAGCAAAATCAAAAACTTGGATAATTTATCTGGGATTGATTGGGGTATTTTTAATTGGGCTTTTGATTTATTTGATGGTTCAAAGATGGTACAAACTAAAATATGAAAAGTACCTTTTCCCCGATAAAAATCAGTTGTACAATGCAATTATTTATATTAACAATTCAAGGAAGGGAGGTATGGAGGAAGAGGAAATAAGAAAAAATCTTATAAAAGTTGGATGGAAGAGAGAACAGGTTAGTTATCTTTTGAAAAAATATTCTGGAAAAAGGACCGGAATGGTAGACATATTCGGATTTTTTAAGAAAAAAGAGACTTTTTCGGACCCTCCAAACCCAGGTAGAAATGTGGAGTTTAAAAGTTCTCAAGATACAAAATTTAATAAATAAGAAAATATAAAGATTATAATGGCAATAAAAAGAATGAAAAATTTTTTTAAAAAGGTTTTATCCGGAATTTTTAAGAGTAGGAAAGACATAAAACTTGGTTTTTATGGTCCCCCAAATGCAGGAAAAACAAGTCTTGCTAATAGAATTTGTAAGGATTTTACTGGAGAAGAGATTGGTTCTGTTTCCAAAATTCCTCACGAGACAAGGAATGTACAATTCAAAGAGAAAGTAGAAATAAAATACAAAGGAAAGTCAATGACCTTTAAAATGATTGATACGCCGGGTATTACGACACGTATTGACTATGAAGATTTTCTTAAATACAAAGTCAAAAAGAAAGAAGCTAAATCGAGGGCAAAAGAAGCGACGCAGGGAATAATAGAGAGCATAAAATGGTTGGATGATATGGATGTGGTTGTAGTTGTTTTGGACGCGACGGAGAATCCTTATAATCAAGTAAATATTACAATCATTGGGAATCTTGTTGCGAGGAAAATACCGGTTTTAATTGTTGCAAATAAGTCTGATTTGAAAAAGGCAAGTGTAAAAAAAATAGAAGAGGCTTTTCCTGAGTATGTGGTGGTTGGAATGAGTGCAAAATACGGGACAAATTTGGAAGATTTTTATGAAGAAATATTTAAATTGGCAAAAAAATCAAAGTAAAATGGTAATTAAAAAAAGTCGAAGACAAAAAAAAATTCAAGGTTTTTCAATAAGGTTTATGCCTTATTCTGAGATAAGGCATTTAAATAGCATGGAGAGAATAAAAAAAATTTTAGATATAACCTTTAAGAATTATATTTTAATTTTGCAGGGGAGGTTAAGGCCAGAAGAGGAGACAAGGCTTATAGAGGACACAATGGCAATGATTGGTCACGTTAAGAATTTTAGGGGAATTGAGTTGGCAGTTATAAGTTCTGAGGAGAGGAAAGGGACGATGGATAGATTAAAAACAAGAATAATAAAGAGTTTGTCCGGAGGGGATTTGGGGGCGATTACAATTATTGGTCCGGCGAGTGTAGTTAAAGAGATTAAAAGGGACCCAAAGAAGATTGAACTACTTTTAAACAAATAATTTTAATTATTTTTTTGAATATCTTATAAAAAAATTTAAACATTCCTCAACCGGTTTTTTATATAAAAGACCCCAAGAAAAAGGAGTATTTGAATCTGTGAAAGGGAATTCTTCTTTTTTCCAAAAATTATTCTTTGAAAAATTAATCTCTAAAGGAGATTCTTGTTTCTCTTTTTTTGCTGGTTTTGAAATAAAAAATAGGAAGTCAGTTGTTTTCCAAGAATCTTTAACAAAAATGTTTTTTGATACTTTTTTGTATTCCATATTTGAGGGTTGATTATCTTCTTTTTTTAAATCTTCCTTTGAAGTCCAATAATTTTTCCAAATTTCTAATGATGTTTGGTAAAGTGGCTCCCCTTTTGGTAACTTAAGGCCATTTAGTACACTTCCATCATTGAGGAGAATGTAGCGAATTCCCTTCTCTTTCTTATTAAAGAAATAAGTTTTTTTAAATTCTAAGATATAATCTTCATTTGTTTTTAAGAAGAATCCTTTAGTTGACTCGTTATCCAATGAGTTGAGAATATTTATTTTTCTATAATTAAAAACATAAATCTCTTTAGATTTTTTTACAATTTCATTTAAGATTTTATCGAGAGTTTTTCCATTAAGGGTGTATTCGAAACTTTTTGGATCATAAGGAGAGCCCATAAAATCATCTCTTAGAAAAATAAAGTTTTCTCTTTTTGGAAAGATTTGATTATGCCTTTCGCTATTTAAACTTTTTTTATATTCTTTAATATCAATTTTTTGTGTTTTGATTTTATTGATTTCCATTTCCTTGAAATAGTTACGTTTTGTTATTATATAAAATATCTTCTAAAAATTTCCTCCAAAACACAAAATATATAAATTAAATTAATTAATTATTGTAATGATAGAAAAATTAGATCTTAAGGATAAAAAGATAATTTTTGAACTTGACAAAAATTCAAGACAATCACTCAACCAATTAGCAAAAAAAATTGGGTTAAGTAAAGATGTTGTAAGATATAGAATAAATAAATTGGAGAAAGAAGGGTATCTTCTGGGCTATCAAACTTTAATAGATTTTACAAAAATAGGTTATCTTGCAATAAGGTTTTCCATAAATTTAATGGGCGCTTCTCCAAAAAAAGAAGAGGAAATCATAGATTTTCTAAAAAAAAATTCAAAAGTTTTTTTGGTTTCTGAAACAGAGGGAGAATCCAATCTTAGTGTGGGGATTTTGATAAGAGAAATTTTTGAAATAAAATTTTTTCAAAAAGAATTTGAAAAAAAATTTAAAAAATATATAAAAGAAATAAGGTTAGGAATCTATATAGATTTATTCCATTTTAATCGAGATTATCTTCTTGGAAAAAAGAGTTTTTCAGACAAAATAATTGAAACTAATTCTGATAAAAAAATAAGTGTTGATAAAAAGGATTTGAAAATTTTAAAAATTCTCTCTAAAAATTCAAGAATCTCTATTATGGAAATTGCGAAAATTTTAAAATTAAATGCAAATACTGTCGCATTTAGAATAAAATCTTTAGAAAAGAAAAAAGTAATTTTGGGGTATAAAATAATTTTTGGTTTTGATAAAATTGGGTATAATTATATAAAAGTGGATTTAAATTTAAGGGATGTTTCGAAAGAAAAAGAAATTTTAAATTTTTGCAAACTTCAAAAAAACACAATTTATGTTCTTCATGCGATTGGGGGTGCAGATATGGAACTTTTTTTCGAAATAGAAAGTATCGAGAAGTTCCTCCTAATTATGAAAGAAATGAGGGAAAAATTTAAAGAGATAATTGAATGGAAGTATACTATCTTCACAAAGTACCATAAATTCAATTATTTTTTTGAATAGTTCTTTCCTAAATATTTTTAAGCTTTTATATCCTGGTTTATTTATGCCACATCAATGTGTTAAATGTTCGCGAATAATTCCGGCTGCAAGTAGGGAACTTCTTGAAGGTTGTTTGAGCTGTGGGAGTAGATTTTTTTTCTATGTTCGGGAAGAGCAATTAGAAAAATTAAAAGGAAAGATAATTAAAATTCCCGAAGAAGATAAGAAGAAGATAGAAAAAGATGTTAGAATGATTGCAGGAATTGAAAAAGAAGATACCCCTGTTATTTTGGATTTTGAGTCTGTGAGGGTTACGGGAGATGGAAAATTTGAGCTTGATTTGGTAAATCTGTTTAATAAAAAGAAACCCTTGGTATACAAACTTGAAGAAGGAAAATATTTAATTGATATTGCCAGAACTTTAAAAGAATCTCCCACGAAAGAAAAACTAAAATTTAATTAACTTTAAATAAAATTAAAAAGGGAATTTTCTTAGTTCAGCTATGAAAAAAAAATTAAAAAGTGTTCTAAAAGAAGTTTTAGATGAAATAAATCCAAAGGAAGAAGATTTAGATTATATGGGGGATTCTCTTAAAGAATTTTTATTTAAAATTAATTCCAGAATAAAGAAATTTAAAATTGACGCAGATGTTTTTGTTGGGGGTAGTTTTGCAAAAGGAACTTTGATAAAAAAAGATTTTTATGATATAGATTTATTTTTAAGATTTGGAAAGAAACATTCTGAGGAAAATTTTAAAACTTTAATAAAAAAAATTCTTAGGTTTATAGGGAAAGTTTCACTAATTCATGGGTCAAGAGATTATTTTAAAATAAGGGGAAATTCTTTTTTCTTTTTCGAATTGGTTCCCGTTAAAAGAATAAGGAATCCTCGGGAAGCACGAAATATTACTGATTTAAGTTACTCGCATGTAAATTATATTAAAAAAAAGGTAAAAAATAAAAATATTTTAGATGAAATAAAATTAGCAAAAGCGTTTTGCTATGCGACGAAAACCTATGGGGCAGAATCTTATGTTCGGGGGTTTAGTGGTTATGCTCTTGAATTGTTGATTTATTATTATGGGAGTTTCGAGAAATTTTTAAGGGAGCTTTCAAAAAAGAGGGAAGGAAAGTTGGTGATTGATATTGAAAAGGATTATAGAAAGGGAAATGTTCTTTTGGACATAAACAGCTCAAAACTTGATTCACCAGTTATCTTAATTGACCCAACATTCAAAACACGAAATGTTCTCGCTGCACTTTCTGAAGAAACTTTCAGAATTTTTCAAAAAAATGCAAGGGGTTTTCTAAAGAATCCTTCGAAAAATTATTTTAGACGTAAAAAAATTAATTTTGAAAAAAATGAAGATGGTGCAAAAAAAAGGAATTTGGAATTTTTAAGAATAAAAATTAATACAAAAAGAGAAAGGGGAGATGTTGCGGGCGCGAAACTTCTTAAATTTTTCAATTTTTTGGGGTTTGAATTAAAAAAATATTTTGATATAAAGAAAAAAGATTTTGAATATGAAGTTAATGATTTTGGGGAAGGATATTTTATTTTGAAAAAGAAGGAAAAAATAATTTATAAAGGTCCAAAGTTAGAAGATAAAAAAAATGTTTTAAAGTTTAAAGAAAAACATAAAAGAACTTTTTCAGATAAAAAAAGAATTTATAGTGAGAAAAAGATAAACTTTTCTGCAAGGAAATTTTTAGAAAATTGGACGAAAAATAATAAACGAAAAATCAGGGAAATGTCCATAAAAAAAATTGAAATCAATTCGTAGATGTTTCCTTGAGGGTTGTTCTATTTCTCCTTGCCTTAAATTCCTAAAGCAATGTCAAAAAGGGAGGCAAAAGCTTCTGAAAAGAAGTCCGAATTCAACCATATGGCTTGGTCATCTTTGTTGGATTCCTTAGAAAGATAAAATAAAACTTCTTTTCTGTCTATAATAAAAAATTTCGCATCAACTTTAACAGGTTTTATCCTTATTTTTATTCTCTCTGAGAGCTCTTTTATTCTTTTTGGGTCTCCTGATAGTGCAACCTTAACTTTAACATTTTTTTTCCTTAATGATCCGAATGTTTCTATAAAAAGTTTTTCTTTAATTTCCATCTCTTCGAGGTTTGTGCAGACTATAACTTCCTTCTCTGCTGAATCAATTATTTCTTTTAGATGGTTTGAAATTGTGCTCCTTCCTCTTATAGAAGCAGAAAGATCCTGGCGTCTTACTGGATTTATTCCAACGTTATAAAGTTCTTCAAGTTGTGTAAATTCCTCAGTTTCCCGGATTTTTAAAAGAGTTTTAAATTTTTCTTCTGCTTGAGTTCTGATGTTATTTTTAAGTTTTTCAAGAATTATTTTTGGTTTAACTCCGAGATATCTTACTGGTTTACCTATCTTTATAATTGCAAATCCTTTTTTTTCTAAAGATTCTAAAACGTCATAGGTTCTTGATCTTGGAACTCCTGAGATAGATGCAATTTCACCCGCAGAAGCCGATCCCTTTCCCAAAAGAGCTAACCAAACTTTGGTTTCATAAATGTTTAAATCAAAATAATCCTTTATTCTCCCTATTAATTCATTTTTGACCAACATTTTAAAATCCTCCCTCTTCTTTCAAAAAGACATCATAAATTTTTGCTTTGTAATTTAAAAGTTTTGATTCGATTTCATTAGAATATTTTTCTTTGTTTTCTAAAGTTAGGTAATTAGATAGAAAATTGAAAATAGATTTAAATTCATTATGTAAAGAATAATATCCTTTTTCAAAAATTCTTTTTTGACCTTCAAAGTTTAGACGGGAAATAAGAAAATTTTCTCTTTCTTTGATAATCTTTTCCAAATCACTTATCAAATTTTTTACAAATAATTCGGAATATTCTCCTGCCAATTTTGTTTTTTTTAAATTTTTATTTTTCATTTTTTTCTTTATCTTTTTCTTTTCGAGGCAATTTTCTCTGGAATAGAATTTATTCTCAAAATAAGAGGATCATCTTTTTCTGAAAAGATAGTGGAGTGAATTTTTGCTAAAAGGGTGTTTCTTTTTTTGTAGAGTTTTTTATCTTTAAACTCAAATGCTGAAATTTCATCAATAATTTTTTCAAAATAGTGCTTTTCCATACTGGAGATTAAAGTTTTTGGGACTTTCAAATAAGATTCTATCAATGAATCATAATTCTCCAACTTTCTCGAATAAGGATAATCTGTGTTTCTTTTCATCATGTAATTACTTAATAATAACACATTTATAAATCTTTCTATGTTGTTGTGTTTGGTTAGGGGTAACAATTAGAAAGATTTATAAGTAATTAGTGCTAATTTAAATTATGGAAAACAATTTTGGATATGAAACTAAAAAACCCATTTATGTGAAGTATTTAGGAAAAGAAGTACAAGGGAGTTCCTCATTGGGATCATTTGTAGGAATCGTTTCGGGATTTGACATCGAAAGGAATGAGCTTTATCTGAATCCATACCTTTCTTTTGAAAATCTTTTGAATAGTGACGGAAATTGGAAACCCTATCCAAAAAAGCACAATTCCCTTGACAAAATTGTTCCTCTCTCGCCGATTTTTTTGGAAGTTGTGACTCCCGGGTATATGGACAAGATTTTGAAAAATTATAAAAAAGTTAAAAATTCTAAATCAAAAAAATCCAACTAATTAAAATTCCTAAAAAAATTCCCGCACTGATGAAGGGCATTGCAGGATAGAATTTCTTTTTTTCTGAAAAAATTAATAATCCTCCAAGACCCAAAAATGCCCCAAATATAATTGCCATTGCAGACCAAAGGCCCCACGCCCTTAAAAAAACCCCTGAAGTGATTATTGGGAATATCACGTCTCCCCCTCCAAGCATAGCAATATTGATTTTTATTTTAGATTTTCTCAAATCTTTTCCTGATTTTTTTAATTTCCTTAATTTTTCCTTGACTTTCTTTGAGGCATAAGGAATGAAAAATCCTCCAAAGATGTTTAATTTGTCCATTTGAAATTTTGCCATTTTCTGCATAATTCCGGATTTCCAAACTGCCCACATATCATAAATAGAGATAAAGATTAACAGAATAATTATTGAAATAATTCCTAAAATTGGAACAAATAGCGCGGCTATTCCAGGATAGATGAAAAGTTCTGTAAGATTGTGCACTATGAGATTTTTTTTATAAACTTTGCTTATTGCAAAAGGAATTGCAAGGGCGAGAGCAATCAGAGAAATATATTTCACAGAAGGCAAGATGGCTACGAAAGAAATTCCTAATGCAAGAATTGTTACGACAAAAAACCAAGTTTTGAGAATAAATTTTGCCTTTATTTTTATTAGTAGAAAAATTAAAGAGAGGGCAATTATGAAAGAAAAAATTATGGAAAAAAGCATGGAAGTTTCGTTAACATTTTCTTCGTCCTGAAAGCCCATTCCATAGGGTAAAATTTTTCCAGAATTTTTTATAATTTGTCCGTTGGTAATCTTTTCTTGAGAATATGATTGAACAACGTAAAGACCAATAAATTGACTGGTTAAAAACATTAAAAGAATTATGGCCGTTATTTTGACGTTATGTTTCATTTTCCCATAAATATATGGAAAATTTACTTTTTAAAATAGATGTTTAAGGAGAAGAATTATTATAAATTAGGTTTAATTTGAATTTTTATGGAAATTTATTTTGTAACAGGCAATAAGAATAAATTTAATGAAGCTAAAAAAATTGTTGGGAGACAGATTAAGAAAATTGAATTGGATTTGGAGGAGATTCAATCCGATGATATCTATGAAATTGTAAAAAATAAAGCTAAAAAAGCTTTCGAGATATTAAAAGAGCCAATTTTTGTGGAAGATGTTGCTTTTTATCTGAAATGTTTAAACCAATTCCCAGGTCCAAATATTAAATGGATGGTTAAATCTGTAGGGGTTAGAGGAATCTATAAATTAGTCAAAAAATATAAAGAAAAAAAAGTTCTTGTCAGGGCGGTGGTTTGTTATTTTAATGGAAATGAATTTAAATTTTTTACAGGGGATTTAAATGGAAAAATTGTTTTTCCAAAAGGGAATGGGTTTGGATTTGATCCCATAGTTTTACCTAAGGGTGAAAAAAAGACGATGGGGCAATTGGGTGAATCAAAAAAGAATGAAATTTCTCATAGGGCTCTTGCCTGGAAAAAAGTAAAGGCTGAGTTGTTTTAAATTCTTTAAAATCTTTACCTTAATCTAAGAGTTTCCAATCCCCTCGGAACGCTCGTTTCAATTCTATTGGCCTTGTATAATGAGGAAGCTAAGTCAAGAGATTTTGAGACTTCCCCATGGTTAACAATTATTCTTTTTGGTTTAGGGTCCATGTTTCGGACGTAATTCATAAGTTCATTTCTTCCGGAATGAGGTGAAAGACCATTCACTAATTCAACTCTCATCTTTACGTCGAGAGTTTTTAGTCCTCCTTCATCTTCAATTTTTACATATTTTGCTCCGTCCTGGAGTTGACGTCCGATAGAACCTGGTCCTTGATAACAACTAAGAATTAACAAATTATTTTCGTTTCCTGCAAAATGTTTAAGGTATTCAACAGATGCTCCTCCAACGAGCATTCCGGAAGTTGCAATAACAATGCAAGGTCCTCCGTCGATAACGGCCTTTCTTTCTTGTGGGGACCCAACTCTTGAAAAAACTTCTGAAATAAATGGGTTATTATCCTGAAAAATCTGGTTTCTTAAATTAGAAGATAAAAAATCGGGGTACGCTGTGTGAATAGCATTAATGTCCCAAACCATTCCATCGACGTACATGGGAATTTTTGGAAGTTCTCCTTTTCTGATTGCTTCTTCAACTCTGAGCATGGTTTCTTGAGCGTGCCCAAGACCTAATTCGGGAAGTAAAACTTTTCCACCTTTTAAAATTGTCTCCTTGGTCATTTTTAGAAACATTTCTTCTGTGGTTTTTCTGGACGGCAAGATATCATTTTTTCCTCCGTATGTTGATTCAATTTGGATTGTTTCCACCCTTGGAAATTTGTTAATTGCAGGGTCCAAAAGTCTTGTTTTTCCATATTTCATATCTCCCGAATACAAGAAATTGTGGGAACCATTCCCAACATTAATGTGGACTTGGGAGGATCCCAAAACGTGACCTGCATTGTAAAAAGTTATTCTTACGTCGGGAGTGATGTCATGGACATCTCCATAATTTAAGCAAATTGTTCTTTTAACCATTTCGCTTACGTCTGTTGAAGAGAAGATTGGAGCTGATGCTTGTTTGTAAGAAACTCCAATAAAATCAAGAGCAAGCAAAGCTGAAATGTCTCTTGTAGGAGCAGTCATATAGGCCGGTCCTTTATAACCCATTTTATACAAATAAGGAAGCAATCCACTATGGTCTAAATGTGCGTGTGATAGAACTACCGCATCAATTTGAGAAATATCGAATTCTGGAACATTAAAAACGGGAAATTTATCTTTACCTTCTGAAGCTACATCTATCCCACAATCTAAGAGTATTCGGGATTTGGGAGTTTGCAATAAAAAACAACTCCTTCCTACTTGTCTTCCTCCCCCCAAGATTGTAACCCTTACCCAACCATCCGATTTTTCCTGAGTCCACCCGGAATAAATTTTTTCCCCAACTTCATTTAAAAATTTTCTTCTATCTCTGTTCTTTGCATACAATACGCTCCTTATATTTTCGGTAATTTTTGATTTTATTGCGGGACTCCTTTGGACTTGGGGTGTCCAGAGAATGGAATTTTTTATTTCTGTAAGAATTGAACCCTGTTTTCCAATTACAATCCCCGGTTTTTTTGCTTCAATGGTAACTATACTTCGGTGCAAATCAAAAAGAATGTTAGTTATTTCAGCTTCTTCTGGGACAATATTTCTAATTTTTTTTTCAACAATTTCTTTGTCTGGAAGTATTTTTGTATCTGCTCTAAGTTCAATTCTTTTTTTAATATCATTTACAATTTCTTTTATTTTTCCCTCTCCTTCTCTAAAAAATTTCTCATTTTTTGTATATACAACTATGTTTGCACCTTCAAATGATGCTTCAGAGACTTCTCCGTGAAGTCTATCTGTAATATTTTTTAAGATTTCTAACATTTTATTAATTAAAAATAATTATTTCCTGTCCTTAAAATTGGGTTCAATTGACTGGCTGACAACTTTCTTTATTCCTTCTTTAGTTATTGTAAAGATATCTATTCCATATCCTGATCCAATGTCTCTTTGGGTTGAAGATTTTAGTGCTTCCTTTGCAAGTTCAATACCCTCTTTAATGTCCATTTCTTTTTTATATTGTCTTTCTAATAATCCTAATACATATGGCATTCCGGATCCAAAGTTAGCATCATAATCTTTAACTTTTACAACACTTCCTGCGGGTTCAATAGTGTAGAGTTCCGTAGTTCCATCCTCATTGAATCCTCCTAATAAAAATCCCGCTTGTTGAGGAATCATTGAAGGCTGTCTTATTCCATTATAGCTAATATTTGCAAGTAAACTTGAAGCTTGTTGCACGGTTGGTCTTGATTTTGATTTTAATTCTTTTAATTTGAGTTCTGCTGAAAGAATTTTTGGAACCCTTTGAGCATCAGAAACCATTCCCGTAAACGAAATGAGAAGATATTCGTTTATTAAAATAGTTTTTGGATAATCTTTTCCCACAACCAGATTTCCTGCTGTAATTTGTCTATCACTTGCCATTACGATTCCATTTTTGCAAACTATCCCAAGGATTGTTGTCCCTGTCTTCAAAATATTTTTTTTAAAATCTTCATCCATTTTTCTAATAAAATTTTAGAATTTATAACCTTTTGGGGAATGGAGAATTTATAAAGATTTCGGATTTTATATTTGAGTAATCTTTAATTATTCTTTTTTGCTTATTCCATACTCTTTTTTTAGTTTTATAACGTTTTCAACAAATCCTTCAATTTTTTGTTCGTGAGAAACAATAATCAATTGTTTGACTTTAAGTTGTTCTAAGACGCCCCTCATTTTGTCAAGTTGTTGCTCACTAAATCCGTCTGTTGGTTCGTCTAAGATCATTAAATCTTTGGTTTTTATTTTGCTCATAAGAGAATTTATAACTTGGTTTAATGCAAGCCTATAAGCAAGTGCAATGGCTGTTCTTTCGCCGCCCGAGAGGTAAGCGTAATCCAGTTCGTAATCCTGCTGCTCAATTATAGGGGTAAAGTCGTCTGAAAGTCGAACTATAAATTGGTCAGAGACAAGAGTTTGAAACCAATCTGAAAAAAGTCTTGAAAATTCATTTTTTAAAGAGGCCATTACGTTTTTTTCTAAAAATGAAATAACAGGAATAAATTTTTTATTTATCCAATTTTCAAGTTCGCTAATGTATTTTAATTTTTTATTTATTTTTTCAATTTTAGAAACCTTCTCTTTTAATTCCAAAATTGATTTAGAGTACATTTCAATTTCTTTTTTTATTTCTGCAACTTTTATTTCTGAAATTTTTTCTTGTTTAAGAGATTCTTTTAATTCTTTTTCTTTCTCATTAAAAATGGTTTCAAATTTTGCAAGTTTAAATAAATCTTCATTTAGGGATTTAATATGGTTTTTTAAAAGATTCGTATCTTTTTTCAAAAATTCATTTTCATTTTTTAGTTCGTTTAACTTGGATTTTTTTTGTGTTATCCCTTCAAGTTTCATTTTTAAAATTTTTAAATCTGTTAATTTTTCTTCATCTGAAGAAATTTTTAGTTTTACTTCTTTAATTTTTTCAAAGATTTCTTTTTCTTTATTTTCAAGCTCTTCAATTTTTCTTTTGGAGAAAGATATCTCATTGTAAGTTTTATTTAAGACATTTGCCCTATACACCGCGTCGACTTCTTGTTGGCATGTTGGACAAACTTTCAAATCTGACATTGTATCGTGGAGTTTTTTATTTTCTTGACATTTTCTTTTTAGACTTTCAATTTCTGAACTTATTTTTAAAATTTTTTTATTGAGGTCTTCTTCTTCTACTACCATCTCTATAATTTTTTTTTCTATTTTTTCAAATTGACTTTCATTGAAATTTAAACTTTCAAAATTTTTTATTTCGGATTCAATTTCTTTTATTTGTTTCTCATTTACCAATAAATTATCCTTCTTGGAGATAATCATTATTTTTGATTTTTCAATTTCCTGTTTTATTTTATTTCTTCTTTCAACTTTTTTGGAAATTTCTTCTTTTTCCAGTTCTATTTTTTTTCTATTTTGGGTTTTTAATCGAAATTCCTCTTCCAAAACCTTTGTACTTTTTTTCATTTTAAGAAGTTCATTTTCTTTATTTGAAATTTCTTTTTTGTCTTCTTCCAGATTGGAAGTGATGCCTTCCATTAACCTTTTTTCTTCTCTAAGTTTAAGCCTGAGAAGAGAGGCATTTTCCAAGATTGTTTTATATTTATCAATCCCAAAAACGTGCCTTAACGTATTTACTCTCATTTCGGAGTCTTCTAAAATTATTTCTTTCATTTCTTCTTGAGGGGTGTAAACTGTAAATTTG
Source organism: Candidatus Woesearchaeota archaeon (assembly GCA_964384965.1). Lineage (GTDB taxonomy): Archaea > Nanobdellota > Nanobdellia > Pacearchaeales > GW2011-AR1 > GW2011-AR1. The sequence goes on from CAYLLR010000001.1 coordinate 60,539, forward strand.
TATAAAATATTTTGTTTTTTTGAAAATTCTTGAGGATAATTTAAAATTTCTAAAACTTTTTGCTTTATTTCACTTACAGAAAGCTCCTCTTTTTTTCCATCAATAGAAATGGCACAATAATCCTGAGAGATAGTTTTTCCTCTTTTTAATTTTCTTTCGATTAAAATATTCTTTTCCTCTATCTCAAATTCTAAGATAACTTTCCCTTCATCTTTTCCATTTTTTAAGAGGGCTGAACCTCTTTGTCCAGGTTGCAATCCAAATAACCCAAACTCAATTGCTAAAAGTACGGAAGTTTTTCCTGAACCGATGTCTCCAGATAAAAGTATTGAACCGGGGGTAAAAACAATCTCTTCGTAATCGTAACTTCTAATATTTTCTAAAATTATTTTTTTTATTATCATTCTATATTCAAAATTTTTTTTGATTCTTCTAAAAGTCTGGTATTAAACGAATCGACGGTTTCTCCTTCTTGTTTTTCAATTGAGAGAGTGTTTATTAAAAGTGGGATAAATTTATTAAATTGAGAGGGGTTTTCGTCAGAATATTTTTTTATTGTTTCTTCTTCCAGGTTAGTTTTGTTTTTTATTTCAATGTCAAGTTCCATGTCTTTTGATTTTAAATCACGAGTGTTTTTCAGGAAGAAATATGCCCCCTTTTCAAAACAAAAATTTTCAACTTTTTCCAGTTTAATGTCTGAAATTTTTTGGTTGTCAAGTTCTCCTGAAATTCTAAGCAAAACCAATTTATCTTTTAAATTTCTTTTTTGTAATTCTTCAATTATCTCTTCATTTGTAATCAGGGAATTTTTCACTTCAATGTTTACAATTTCAATTTCTTTTAATTTAATTTCAATTTTTTCGAAAGAATCCCCAAGTTCAGTATTAACAATGTAAAAACTTCCACATTCAAGAGTTTCCAATTCTTGAAAATTATTTGGGAAAACTGGTCCAGGATAAACGAGGTTTTTATATCTGAAATCGACGTGAATATGCCCAAGTGCGTAATAATTTGCTTCGGGGAGATTATCTGCTTCGACGCATTCAATTGGAAGAACTCCTCTGACTTTATCCATTGTTGTATGAAGCATTAAAATTTTAAACATTCCGGGAGCGTCATCCAATTTTATTTTTTTTATATCTCCTACTTCAAGACCGGATTTTTTTCCAGGATAACCATAGAATGCAATTCCTTTATGGATTGTGGGTATTAACAAAATTTCATCATCTTTAAATTCTGCTTTAAAAATATTTTTACAAAATCCTGCTTTTTCTAAAACATCTAAAAAGGTTTTTCCTGAAACAGAATAATCGTGTGAGCCAGCAATAATGAAAACCGGTATTTTTGCGTCTTTTAATTTTTTGAATTCCGCAAATGTTTCCTTTAATGTTTCGATTGGAGGATAAGCGGAATCAAATAGGTCCCCTGCAATTAATATAAACTCAACTTTTCTTTCAATACAAGTTTGAACAACTTTTTGGAATGCAAGAAAATTTAAATCCTGCATTGGACCTGGTCTCCATCCTCCAAGATGAACATCTGCAAAATGCGCGAAATTTACCATCTTAAAAACGTTCCTATATCCTTAAAATATCGAAAAGGTATATAAAGATGATTGAAGAAAAATATATATTTAATCTCTTAGTTTAGAAAATGAAACCTAAAACGGTAAATCTTAAGCTTAAAGAAATCAATCACTTGGGAGAGGATTTAAGAGTTTTAGTTTTTAAGTTGAATGAAGTCATCGATTTTGAAGCAGGACAATATCTTTCAATAATTTTTGAGAAGAATGGGGAAAAAATTGTTAGGTCTTATTCTATTATATCTTCTCCGGAAGAGAAAAATTTGGTAAAGCTATTTATAAAAAGAATTCATGGAGGGCCTGGATCAAATTTTTTATTTAACCTTCAATTAGGAGATGAGATTAAATGTTTAATTCCCCTCGGAAAATTTGTTTTGGAAAAAAATTCATTAAAAAAAGATTTAATTTTTATTGGGAATGGAACGGGGGTTTCTCCACTTTTGAGCATGATTTTTCATCTTTTAAATCATAATTTCAAGAAAAAAATTTATCTAATATCTGGTTTTAAGAGAAAGGAAAATATTCCAGAAAAAGATTTGTTGACTAAGTTTGAAAAAAAACATAAAAATTTCAAACATTATAATATTTTGAGTAAAGAGGATTCTTGCTTAAAAGGACACATTCAAGATTATCTTGAAGAATTAATTCCAAAAAAGTTCAAAGGGGATTTTTATCTTTGTGGATTAAGGAAAATGGTCGAAGAAATAAGGAGAAAATTAATTGAAATGGGATTTGAAGAAAAGAGAGTTCATTTTGAAAAGTATGATTAAACTTTAAAACTCTGAAATCTTTTCATAAATCATAGAATGAAAAAAATTTATATAATTCATGGATGGGGTTTTGATTCAAATATACCTTGGATTAACTGGCTTGAAGGAGAATTAAAAGGAAGGGGGTTCGAAGTTCATTCTTTTGATATGCCAAATACGCCAGAACCAAAAATAGAGGAGTGGGTTAAATACCTTGAAAAAAATGTTTTAGAGATTAGTGAAGAAACTTTTTTTATCGGTCATAGCATTGGATGTCAAACAATTATGAGGTTTTTAGAAAAAATTCACAAGCATATAAGAATTGGAGGGTGTGTTTTTGTTGCACCTTGGTTAAATTTAGTGGATTTCAAAGGGAAGGAATTGGAAATAGCTCACCCCTGGATTAATAACAAGATAGATTTCGAAAGGGTTCTCGACCACACCGGAAATTTTTCTTGTATTTTTTCGACTAACGACCCCTACGTTTCCGTCAAGGAGTGGAAAAAATTTGAGGTCAATCTTGGGGCAAAAATCATTATTAAAAAAGATGAAAAACATTTTGAAAATGTAAAAAAAATTCCGGAAATTTTAAATGAGCTCAAATAAATAATTCCCAAACTTCTAATTTTTCAAAGAAAAGTTTTTTCTCCCCAACTAACTTTTTTTTATAATTTTTCCAACTAATTTTTTTTGTAAGGGAAGAAATTAATAGAAAGATTTTTCCATCCTTATTCAGATGTTTCTTTGCTTGAATTAAGAACCTATTGATTATTTCCCCTCCATTTTTCCCTCCCGACGTGGCTAAAGAGGATTTTTTATCTTCACGTTTGTCTTTGGGCAAATAAGGGGGATTAAAAATTATAATATCAAATTTTTCTTTTATATTTGAAAATAAATCCGATTCGAAAACTTTAAAATTTTTTCTTCTACAAAGATTCACAGAATTTAAATTGATATCCACTCCCAATAATTTTTTTACGCCAATTTTTTTAAGTTTTTCTAATTGAATTCCTGAGCCGACCCCAATTTCTAAAATCTTTAAGTTTGGATTTTCATGAATCATTCGCGGAATTTTCTTTTCCAGAACATTAGAGAGGAGATATGAATCTTCACTCGGCTCATAAATAGGGTACATTTTATCCAAAGAGGCTGTTAATAAAATCAATTAATTCTGCCTTAAAAAGAAAAACTAATGCTAAAATACCTAATAAGACGATTAGTGTAATAATTAAAATGCTGGTAATAGTTTTATTGCGAAATTTTTTTAAGTCCCCTTTTCCTTCGTAATTCGAAATTTTTTGAACTACTTTTTCTGGTTCTTCTCTCGATATTTTTCCCCCAAGGGGAGGGGTTTTTGTTTTGCCAAATTTGGAAATTTTCTTCTCTTCTTCGGTTTTTGTTAAATTATTTTTTTCGTTTTTCTCTTTATCTTGATTAAGGGTTTGATTTCTAGTTAGAACTTCTGTTTCAGAGTTTCCTTTTTGAAGGTAAAGGTACGCTCTTGCAGCATCTTCAATTTCTTCTTTTTTGTAACCTGCTTGGTAAAAACTCATCATTGCCTTCTTAAGAGTTTGTCCTCTCGCAAGAGCTGCTTTTAATCCTCCTAAGATTTCTTGATTTGTGAGGAGATATTCATCTTCTTTTACCATCTTCACCTACTTTAAATAGGAACTATCCATTTAAAAACATGTCTTTTATATTTTAATGACCTTTCCGTTGTAAGAAAGGTGGGTATTTTTTTTAACTTCATAATTAAATTCTTGAGAAAGCCAAATCATTGGTTCTTCCTGTTTTCTGGAACCATGAGCGGGAACAATATGTTTTGGTTTTAACATTCTTATCATTTCCCTCATATCCTCCCTACTTCCGTGTCCGTGAACATGAACATCAACTTGAAGTTTTACCCCCATCTTTCTTAATTTGTAATCCAATTTTTTTCTTGATTCTATATTAACTTCAGTAGGAATCACACTTGAAGAAAAAATCAAATCATCTCCTTCTCGAAACTTAAAATTTGTATTCCCTTTTGAGATTCTGTCTAAAATTGAATTTTTCTCTCCTTGGTGACCTGTGCAAACAATGAGGTATTTCTCTCTATTCGCTTCAACTTTTTTTAGAATTGAATCAACTTGTCTCCGGTATTTCATAATTTTTATTTCATTTTTAAATGGGGCTTTTCCAACTTTTATTGCACATTGAACATATTTTGCTAAACTTCTTCCTAAAAAAATTATTTCCCTGTTTGTTCTCTTACCAATTTTTACAATGTTATTCAATCTTTCTATGTGACTGGAAAATGTTGTAATAAAAAGGGCACTTTTTCCTCGATTTGTTTTTGAAAATGCTTCTTCAAGTAAATGTTCTGCAACTTTTTCTCCTCCGGGTCTTTTCTCAGTGCTCGAATAAAGAGAATCCATCACAAGAACCTTAACGTTTTGAGAACCCAGTTTTTTTATTCTTTCATAATTGGGGGGTTTTCCGAGGGTAGGATAATTATCAAATTTTAAATCAAGAGCGTAGAAAAAAATTCCTTCGGGAGTATGTAATGCTATAAATGCACAATCAATTGTTGAGTGTGTGGTATGAATAAATTCTATTTTAATATTTTTATTGGTCTTTTTTATTTGGTGGATTGAATTCGGTTCAACTATTTTTAAAGGATTGTTAATCTTTATTTTTGAATCTTCAATTAAAGATTCAAGAACTTTAATTGTAAAAGGAGTTCCAAAAATTTCAACACCGGGATATCTGTGAGCTAAAAAAGGGAGACCTCCCACGTGATCTAAGTGTGCGTGAGAAAGAAAAATTGCTTTTACTTTTTTCCTCCAACCAAGTTTATCAAGGATTCTATCGTCGGGAATCCCCCCAACTCTTCTTAATCCCTTAAGACTATATCCAATTTTTTCTTCTTCCTGTAATTCAATTATTCCTGGAAGAAAAAAACCACAATCAAATATAAAAACATCCTCCCCTACCTTAACGGCAGTCATATTCTTTCCAACTTCCTCAAATCCTCCAACGGTACAGATTTCCATTTTTTACACTTAGAGTAAAGAAAATAAGTTTAAAATGCTTTCTGAAAGCAAAAGTCCCCATAGATTCATAATTCCTTTCCCAAAATGATTTTATTTAAATTTAAAATTTATTTTTTCTAAACTCATTGCTTAATTTTTTCATATAAATAAATTCTTTTTTTCCGTACTTTTTTTTAATCCATTCCAAATTTTTTTTATCAAGAATTTCAATAAGTGTTTTGGTTTTCTTTTGGAGTTCAAGAATCTTTTCTAAAAGAATTCTTGAGGCGCGTTTTTTAACAATTCCCGAGGCAAAAAAGAAATAAAACGGAACTCCGATGTCTAAAAAACAGGAAGTGTTTGTTTCAACTTTGTTTTTTCCTTTTTGTTTATATTCAATTAGGCTTAAAATTTCTCCTTCTACATTGTATCGTTGCCCTTTGCCATAAATTAATATTTTTTCATTGTCAGAATAAATTATTGAAAATTTATTTGCATCTTCATCTTTGTCATATGCTTCCCCATACCAGAAACCTCTTCTTTTTCCGTCTTTTTTTATTGTTGAGAACAATTCAATGACTTCATTTTCCTCAATTTTTTTCTCTTTTTCTAGTACTCTGGATGCTAATGGGATAATAAAACTTGGATAAGGAGAAACAATCTTATTGAATAGATCTATATTTATATCAATGACTGATTTTTCTTCGAGGAAGATATAATCATTTTGGTCTTTTGATAAAATGTTCATTGAAGATTTAAGAACTTTTTCGAGTCCTTCTTTTTTGAGAGATTCTCTTCCAGGGCAAAATTTTGGGTCTGAATATCCTAAAAAATTTCTTTTATCATTTAATATTTTGAGGAATTCATTTTTTGATTCTTTGATAGAATTAACTTGGAAGTAATTGAAAGGATTAATTTTAAAGGAAGATGCAATTGTCAAAATTCCAACCTGATATAAAAATTTTCTTCTGGTTACCATATTGAAAAAGTGAAAATAACATATATAAAGAAATGTATTCTAAATTAATATTTTAAATTGTTAAGTTAAAAATTGTGAGATTTTTTATTTTTTGGATGACGGGGTTTTGGAAACCTAAACTATTAAAAAGAATTTTAACTTTTTCATTGAATGGAGAATTTAATTTTAGGAATTGATGAGGCAGGAAAGGGGCCAGTTATTGGGCCAATGGTTTTAGCCGGATGCTTGATTAAAAAGGAAGTTGAAAAAGAATTTAGAAAGAAAGGGATAAAAGATTCAAAAGATATAACTCCAAAAAGAAGAGTTATTTTAGATGAATGGATAAAGGAACATTCTGAAGATTTTAAGATTCTTCTTTCTTTTCCGGAGGAAATAGATAAAAAAAACATGGATGGAATAAAACTTCCTGAATTAGAAGCCGAGAAATTTGCGAAGATAATTAATGAATTGAATAATGGAAAAGAAAAGATAAAAGTAATAATTGATTGCCCTTCCTTTGGAATTTTTAAGTGGAAAGAAATTCTTAAAGCAAAAATTAAAAATTTATCAAATTTGAATTTAATCATTGAGCACAAAGCAGATAAAAAATATGTTGCAGTGTCGGCAGCTTCGATATTGGCGAAATCAAAAAGAGAAATTGAAATGGAAAAACTAAAAAAAGAATATGGTTCGGAAATTGGTTCAGGATATTGTTCTGACTCTTTAACGATAAGGTTTTTAAAAAAATATGCAATAAAATATGAAAAGAGTGGAATTTTTAGAAAGAGTTGGACAACCTGGAAAAGAGAATTTAACGAATTGAATCAATCAAAATTAATTCTTTAAGTTATTATATCAATTTTTTATATTGTAAGTATTTTTTATTGCAAAATTAAACACTATGAATGAGTAGTAACAAAAACAAAACATTTATAAAGTTTAAATTGTAATTATTATTATAAAATGGTAACAAATAATACAAAAAAAATCAATAAATGTATGGAAAATTATAACTTTAGAAATAAACCATGTTTAATTGAATCTTCTTTTTTGAATAATCTAGAAAAGAAAAAAGGAGGATTAAAAGATGGGATTTAAAAATCAAATAAAAGATAGTTTTGATAGAGTTAAAGTAAAATTAAAACATCCTTCTCTTTTAGCAGCAAAAGGCCTTGAAGGAGTAATTGGTTTTACTACGCCTATTGCAAGTGTTTTGACAATGGGTGCTGAACCTTCAAATAGTGTTCCTGAAAAAATCCTTTATGGCCCTTTTCAAGTAGGCAAAACTTTGTATGAAAGTGTTTCAGCATATGCAGCAAATACTGGTGTAAGAGATTTTGTAAATGGAACAATGGGAGATTTATTAAGAGTAGTTGGAAATACTGCAGAAAACATTTATGAACATCCCCTTGAGACAGCGGGAATAGTTGCAGGAACATATCTAATAGGAAAAACTACCAAATATGCTATTAAAACTATAAGAAAAACCAAAGAAGAAAAATATCTAAATAAAAATTAATTTATTTTTTTTATTTTTTTATTTTGCTTGAAGTGGGAAAATTTTCACAGAATTATTACATGACATCCTCCCCACACTAAAGTGTGGAGTTTCCATAAGTTGAGTGATGAACACTTTGATTTTTGACATAATCTTTTACAACATCTAACTGGACAAAACCAACTGACGAAGCAAATTTCCCTCTACTCCACAAATGTCCTCTTGGATATCTAAGTCTTGCTTTTTCATGAAACTGAAAAAACAATCTTGATGAACCCCCCTTCAAAAGTTGAAGAACCTTTGAAACAGATATTGAAAAGTTAACTTCAACAACACAATGAACATGTTCTGGTTGAACATCTATTTCAATTATTTTTATCTCATTTCTCGACGCTGCTCTTCTAATACAGGCCTCAATCAAATTCTTATATTTTATTTTTCCAAACATCTTATATCGATATTTAGTTACCCATTCAAGATGCAACATCATGACTCCAACACTGTGATCAAAGTGTTTGTATTGATTTATTTTAATTTGTTGTTCCATTTTAACTCCACAGCATTTGCTAAGCAAATGCAAACATTTATTATTTCAAAGAAAGTTCCAACTAAGTGTATGCTTTCAAATAGCCTAGTATCTAGGCTATTCTTTTTTTAAGTGAAATACATAGAAATAGTTTTTTATCAGATAACTCCATTTTAAAAAATGGAGATTTCTACTTAGTTAAAATCAACTAAACAATTAACTCCCAATAGAAAAATTAAATCTGTAATCTCCCAACATACCTATCAAACCAAATATCTGGTTCTTTAAACCACTCTCTGAGATTTCTATCTTTTTTAAATTTTTTAAGATTTGCATATATTTTTTCCTTGTCTTTAGGACATAAAAATCCTTTTTCACTTTTCAAATTAAATGCTTTATACCATATGCCCCTTGAATTAGAAATGTTGCTTTCTGCAAGAACTTCTTTTTCATCACAAACAGCAAGAGTCTCTAAAATCCTTTGTTCAATTCTCTTAATTTCTCTGGGTTCATTTATTATAAAAAATGTCCATTTATATCTTAAAGATTCTTGGTCTCCAGTATTGGTAAATAAGTTATATCTCACTTGCCTATCAATTCCCATAAAATTTTATAGAATAAATCTTTAAAAAACCTTTTCACTTTTTGTCAATATGTCTTATATAAAAAAATTGGTGATGTCTGGCTTTAAGAGTTTTGCAAGAAAGACCGAACTTCCATTTACACCGGGAATAAATGTAGTTTTGGGTCCAAATGGTTCAGGAAAAAGCAATATAACTGACGCTTTATGTTTCGTTTTAGGAAGATTAAGTATAAAATCGATGAGGGCGGCAAAGGCAAGGAATTTGATTTTTTTGGGGACAAAGGTTGCTTCCCCTGCAAAAGAGGCTTCAGTAGAAATAGTTTTTGATAATTCTAACAAAAATTTTGAAAAAGATGAAAAAGAGATTTCTATAAAAAGAATTGTTAAAAGAAATGGTCAAAGCATATATAAAATAAATAACGAAACAAAAACAAGACAGGAGGTTTTGGCTCTTTTAGCGCAAGCAGGGATAGATCCAAATGGTTTTAATATAGTTCTTCAAGGAGAAATCCAGAATTTTGTGAGGATGCAATCTGAAGAAAGGAGAGGAATAATCGAGGAAGTTGCGGGAATTTCAATTTATGAATCAAGAAAAGAAAAATCTTTAAAAGAGTTAGAGAAAACCGAAGAAAAATTAAAGGAAGTTTTAGCAATTCTTAAAGAAAGAAATTCTTATTTAACAAATTTAGAAAAAGAAAGAGAAGCGGCACTAAAACACAAAAAGTTGGAGGAAAATGTAAGGAAATTCAAAAAAAGTATAATTTTTATAGATCTTTCAAAAAGCAGGAAAGAAAGAGAGGGATTAATCAAAGAAATAGATTCTAAAAATAAGGAGATTGAGAATTTAAAGAAAATTGCAATAACATTTGAATCCGAAATTGAAAATTTGGAAGAAAAAATTTCTAAGATAAATTCTAAGATTCAAAAACAAACTGGGTTTGAACAGGAAAATTTGAATCGGGAAATTTCTAATTTGAGGGCAGAATTAGCGGGATTATCAGTAAAAAAAGAGAATTATGAAAAGAAATTGAAAGAAATTGAAAGGAAGAAATTGAGTTTTCACTCTTCGATGGAAGAAAATGAGATTGCGATAAGAAATTTGCAAGAAGAATCTCCAACGCATGAAAAAATTCAAAAAGAATTGTCTATAAAGAAAAAAGAACTTGAAAAACTTGAAGAGTTAAGAAAAAAACAATATATGGAAAAAAGTGAATTGCGTTCATTAAGAGAAATAATAGAAGATAAAAAAAATCTTTTTCAAGGATATATGGCTGAATCTACTTTTCTTATGCAGGAAGTAGAAAATCTTTCTTCGGGACTTTTTGATATAAAAACTAATGAAGAAAAAGTCGAATCACTTCAGAAAGAATTATCCAAAAAAAAATTGCTTATAAAATCTATTGAAAAAAGAAAAAGGGAAATTGAAAGGAAAATAACAATAAATAGTTTAAAAATCGGGGACCACAAAAAAATAATAGAAAAAATAGGTAAGTTGGATATCTGTCCTCTTTGTAAAAATAAAATAACAGAGGAACATATAGATTCAATAAAAAATGAAGCAAACCCCAAAATTGAACAATTTGAAAATGAAATAAAAGTTCTTCAAAAAGAAATTGAAGAAATTTTTTCAGAAGAAGAGAAGTATAAAAATAGGGAATCGGAGATACGTTCTGAAATACAAAAAAGGCAAGAAGATTTAATAAATTTAAAGATAATTCATGATAAAAATATTCAATTGAAAAATTTGCAAGAAAAAATAGATAAAATAAAAATTGAAATTGGCGAGTTAATTAAAAATAAAAAAGATCTCGAAGACAATTTCGAAGAGAATTCAAACATAGAAGAGATCTATGAAACTCTAAAAATGGAAGTTGAAGAAATATCCTTAAGAAGTAAAAAGAATCTCTCTTCCGAAATTTCATTTAAACAAAGAGAGTTGGAAAGGGCAAAAATTTCTTTAAAGCAACTCTCTAGAGAACAAAAAGATTTAGACGAAGAATTAAAGATTATAACTAAAAATATAATTGAAAAAGAAAAACTTTTGGAAATAAAAAGAGGGGAGGAAGAAAATTTAATAAAAAAGGCAAAAAAATATATTGAGGAGAGAGATTCTCTCCAACAAAAGATTAGAGAAACTGAAATTTCTCTTGCTGAAAAGAAGAATTTTATTTATAATACCGAACAATTCATGAATAATTTAAAAATTGACTTAGCGAAAAAAGAAGCGGAAGTGGAGAATTTTGAAACTGAAATTTTAGAATTTCCAAAAACAGAAATTATTAGGTCAACTAAAGAGAGTCTTTTGGAAAAATTGAGAAGAAATGAGGAAACACTTATCAAAATTGGAGCTGTGAATATGAGAGCACTTGAAGTTTATGATGAAGTGAAAAAAGAATATGATATGATAAAAGAAAAAGTTGAAACAATCACAAGGGAGAAAGAAGGTGTTTTAAAAATAATTCATGAGATAGATGTAAAAAAGAAAAAATCTTTTTTAAGAACCCTCAACGAATTGAATGAAATTTTTACAAGAAATTTTTCCCAAATTTCTACAAAGGGGCAAGTTTTTCTTGAATTGCAAAATAGAAAAGAACCATTTAATGGGGGGGTGGATGTCATCGTTAAAACTGGACACGGAAAATATTTTGATATAAAATCTCTCTCTGGAGGGGAACAAACAATGGTGGCTCTTTCATTGATTTTTGCAATCCAAGAATTGAAGCCGTATGCATTTTATATTCTTGATGAAATTGACGCAGCACTTGATAAAAGAAATTCTGAACGTTTATCTGGTTTACTTAAGAAATATATGAAGAGGGGGCAATACGTAATAATTACACATAATGATGAAATAATTACTGGTGCGACGAATCTTTTTGGGGTTTCAATGCATGACGGCATAAGTAAAATAATTAGTTTGAAAGTATAATTTTTCCGTATGAATTGTCATAGATTATTAATCTCGTCGACAATTTTTTTAATTGTTTCTGAAGACATTCCATGGGCAAGTGCACCCTGTTCAAGAGATTCCATTTCTGAAAGAATACAACCGAAACATCCTAATCCAAATTCGAGAAGAACTTCTATTGCCTCCGGTTTATTCATTATTATCTCCCCAATGCCCATTTCTTTTGTTATTTCTTTAGGAATTTGTTTTTTCATTTTATTAAATTATTAAAAAATTTATATGTGGGTTTTGAGCCATAAATTTTTTTAAAAAAATCATCAAAATCTTTCATTGCTTTTTTATATGCCCTTTCAACTTTTTCATCTTTCTTTTTTC
>CAYLLR010000002.1:0-40080 GCA_964384965.1 Candidatus Woesearchaeota archaeon
ACGGGAACCGAGATAAAGCGAATCTATGAAGAAATAGAAAATTCAGATTTAAACGACGGACTTGATTTAATTGAGGGGATAACCACCGAAAGTTTAGGACAACTTAAAGAGGATATTGATTATTTTCTTGGCGAAGAGGAAGAGGAGAAAGAAGAATCTAAAAAGAAAGAAGGTTCAAATCCCTTTCTTGCCCTTTTTGGATTTTATAATGAATCTAAGGAAAAAAGGAAAGATAAAACTGAAAAAGGAAAGATTCGTGGAGTTTACCCAAAACAATTAAAATGGTACGAAAAAGAATATTTTATTCCCACAATCGAAAAGAATGCAGAAGAAATTACCAAAACAATTTTTGAATTATATAAAAAAGCTCATGGGATGAGTGCTTTTCCAGCATGATAAATAAAAATTTCTGGTGATTTAAAATGGATGAAAAGAAAAAGAAATATTCTGATGAGGAAATTTCTCAAGACTGGTTTGAAGACCATGAATCTTATGATGAAGAGGAAGAGGCAAAAGAATTTCTCGAGGAAGAAACGAATGAAATATTGGAAGAGGATGAAGAATTTAACCAGCGAGTGAGACATTTTTTAGCAAATCAGAAAAAGGATGTTTCCTTAGAAAAAATGCTCGAGTTTACCGAGAATTCTTTTAAAGAAAATTTACCCCAACCAAAAGAAAGTATGGAAAAGACAGAAAGCAATATTGATTATTTGGCAGGAAATAAAATTGATGAAATGAAATATGAGGTTTTTGAGCCAGATACAAAGTTTTCTAGGACAGACCTTTCAAGTTCAGAAAGAATTTTGGAAGAACAAAAAATGCTTTACAAACATCTTAAATCTTCAGGTGGTGAAATGATTGGAGAGAAAAAATCGGAATGGAAGCCTACAGATCCGGAACAAACAATGAAAAAAGATTATTTCACTAAAAAAAGAATTTAGGTATCAAATCAATTTCCTTTCATTTTTATAATTCATTCTCAAAAAATAAATTCCCGAGGAAAAATTCCCAATCTCAATTTAAATCTTATCAATAATTTAATAAATGTCTTTCTCTTTAATTTTTTAAGGTGAAAATGGCAAAATCAAATTATACGATTGAAAATTTTTATGAACCGGGATATGCATCTTTTAAACCAAGCGAAGATAGTCCTTATCTGGGGAAGCAAGGACTAATTCCTGCTAATCAATTGGGATTGACAACTGACCCAAGGGTTGCAAATCAAATTGCAGCATTAAGTCAATCTCTAAATCAGGGAGTCTCTGTTATGGAAATTGGAACTATCTCTCCCCAAGTTTTTGAGACAATTCCTAAACAACATTTTGCAGAAATGAGAAGAAAGGCAAAATTAGCAGGAGCAGAGGTAACACTTCACGCTCCAATACAAGGAACAGACCCTGCGGGATTTGGAGAAAGAGGGTACGACGAGTCAAATAGGGAATCTGTTGAAAGGCAACTAAAAGATGTCGTCGAGAAAGCAATATTGCTCGATGAAAAAGGGAATATGCCTATTACAATTCATGGGTCAAATGCTGCAGGTTCAACTTTTAAATATATCATGGATAAGGAAACCGGAAAAAGAAAAAAAGTAACAGATATGCTCATTGCCGTCGATAGAGAGACTGGGCAACTAATCCCAATAAAGGAAGAGATAAAGTTTTATGCTCAGCCAAAGATAGACGAAAAAACTGGGGAAGTTTTAAATTTTTCCATAAATAAAAATCATTCTCCAGAGGAACAGTTGGAAAATCATAATTCAACAAAATGGTTAGATAGTTTACAAAAAGTTGAATTTGAAAGGGAAAATGCTGAAAAATTAATAAAAGATGTTGATCCAATGGTTCAGATGGGAATTCTTAGCAATTCTTTAACTCAACAAACTCCTGAAATTGAAAGTGCAAAGCAAAAAATATATTTTGCGGAACAGCATCTTCAAGAAGCTTCGAGAGTTGCACAGATGGAATTTAGTAGAGCGTATAAGATTGCCAAAGAAAAAGGTGATGAAGAACAAATAAATAATTTAAATAAAATTTCTGAAGAGTATGCTAAAAATTTAAGTATTGTCAAAGGAAAAAAGATCCCATTAGAATCAAGTTTACCATTTGTTCAGTCTCAGGCATTGGGAAAATTAATTGATGGTTTAAGAGGAATTAAAACACCAGAACAATTTGTTCCGATTGAAGATTTTTCAATAGATAAAGCTTCAGAAACCTTCTCAAATGTTGCAATACACGCATATGAAAAGAAGGGTGAAAGAGCCCCTGCACTTTCAATTGAAAATCTCTACCAAGAAATGGGGTTCTCCCAAGGAAAGGATTTAAAAAATCTTGTAATGAAATCAAGAGAAAAATTTGTTGAAAAATTAGCAAAGCAAAAAGGAATTTCAAATTCAAAAGCAGAGCAGATTGCTTCTAAATTGATTGGGGTAACTTTTGACGTCGGTCACCTTAATATATCAAGAAAAGCGGGTTTTAATGAAAAAGATTTAGTTAAAGAGGCAAAGGAAGTTTCCAAATTTGTGAATAAAGTTCATTTAACTGATAATTTTGGATTTAATGATTCTCATCTTCCCCCCGGAATGGGAAATGTTCCTTTTCAGGCACTTTTAGAGGCCCTCGGCGAGAAAGGTGCAAAAGCAATCAAAATAAATGAAGTTGGAGGTTGGTTTGAACATTTTAAATCCTCTCCATTTCCTCAGATTTTGGAAGCTTATGGTTCTCCAATTTATTCGTCTGGAACAGGGCCTTACTGGTCGCAGGCCGGAGGGTTTCAACAAAGTTACATGGAAGGATATGGACAAATGTTACCCCAAATAAATTACCAAACCTTCGGAGCAGGATTTTCTCAACTTCCACAAAATCTTGGAGGGCAGCAAGGACAACAGGGAGGGGGAAGAATGGGCGGAGGAGGATTTTAGAGTTTCTAAAACATTGAAACCAATCCTATACAAGGGTCTTCTTTTAAATGTTCTTTGTGATTTTAGATAAAATAGACAATAAAATTAAATTTTTTAGAGGGACACCTCTAAGGTAATCTTACAATTAATTCCTAATATTTAAATACTCTAAAATATATATTAAAAAGTAAAGATGGTAAAAAAGAATCTAAAAAAAAGTTCTAAGAAGGTCAAGAGGGGAAAAGTTTCAAAGGTTGGAGAACGTAAAAAGAAAGCTCTGAAAAAATCTTCTAAAAAAGTTAATCCTCCGAAAACTTTTAAACTAAAAACAGACCACGAAATTGCGACGGACTTTGCGGTTAAGGCCTATAAGAAGTTTGATAAAATAATTAAGTCAATTGTGCTTTTTGGGTCTGTCGAAAAAAAGAAAGTTTCATTAGGTTCTGATTTGGACATCATAATTATTATAGATGATGTATCCCTGAATTGGGACCAAGAACTAATTGCATGGTATAGGGAAGAGTTAGATAAACTTTTACAATCAAATCCCTACCCCGCAAAAATTCATATAAATACTATTAAATTGAGTACATGGTGGGATGATTTAATGAAGGGGGACCCGGTAGTTCTCAACATAATAAGGAGTGGTTTTCCGGTTTTAGATAGTGCCGGTTTTATAGAACCTTTAAAATATTTGATGGCAAGAGGAAAAATTAAAGGAACCCCCGAAGCAATTTATCAGGCACTCCAAAGAGCTCCAGGTCACCTCGCAAGGAGTAAAGCGGCTGAACTTGCGGCAGTTGATGGAGTTTATTGGTCGATGGTGGATGCTGCACATGGCGCCCTAATTTCAGCAGGATATTTTCCTCCGTCCCCCGAACATGTAATGGTGGATTTAAAAGAAGCATTTGTAGATAGAGGGGTTTTAAAAATGAAATATGTTTCGTGGTATAAAGACATATATTATTTACATAAAAAAATTGACCACAAAGAAATTTTAGACCTTAAAGGTGTTGAAATAGATATGTGGCAGGAAAGGGCTGAAGAATTTATGAAAGTTATGGTTGATTTGGTTGAAAAAATCATTAATTCTAAAAAAAGGGATTAATTTTTCACTTATAAAAAGAACGTTAAGAATAAAACGTTATTCCTCTTTAGAGTTTTTCAACACTTTTGAATAATTTAAACAAATTTTTTCTTTACTAATATCGCAATACCATTTGGGAATTATAAAATTTCCTTTATTTTGCCTCTCCCCTATTAATTCATAGGCAATTTTTACCCTTCTTGAAGTTGGAAAAAATCCAAGGAGGTTTGATAAAACTCTTATGGTTAATGAATCATCTTTTTTCATAAGTTTATTTATCTCATAACCTTGTATAATATCAATTAAACCATAATCTCCCCTCTTATCAATCCTTTTTCTTGTTCTGCCATAAAGATAATTATTAATATTCTCTAATTTTAAAATTTTCTTTATTCCTTCCATTTTTCAAGAATTATTCTTTTTTCGGAGTGGGAATTTCAATCGTTTTTACAATATTTTCTAAATTAGTTTTCTTCCTTTTTGAAATAGTTTTATATTTAAGGGTTTCCAATTTTAAATCGTGTAACTCTTGTGAAACTTGCATAAATGTTTCATATTTTTCGTAAGTTTTTTTTGCATTTTCAATCTCTTCTTTTTTATATGCTTCCCCTTTTTCTGCTGAATCAATTATCTCACTTGCTTTGACAAATTCGGTATAGATTTCCCCATATTTTTTATCCTTAAAAGAGTCATAAACAAAATTTATTTTTTTTCGAATTTCTGGCGACAATTTTTTTGTTTCATCACCATAAAACTTGTATAATTTTTCAATTTTTTCTTCATACATTGCTAATTGAGATTCTTTAGAGAAAATTTTTATTGCCTGTTCTAAAGCATATGGGGACGATTTAGCCATTTCCGGATTAATAAATAAGTCATATAACGCTTCGCCTGAGTGAACTCCTCCTAAAAGTGTGATTGCTAAAGATTTTTTTTCTTCACTTAAGCTTAATTTCCCTCCAATATTAACAAAGCAATCCCTCATTGCAGCTTCGGCAAGAAAATATTTTTCATAATTACTTTTTGGTTTTTGATTGTAATTTTTTCCTTCCATTTTATCTTCCCCTCTTTCCAAAATATTCATTTAAATTTTCGTCTATAATTTCATAAAAAAACTCTGAAGGAGTTTCATCTTCAAACCTATTTGGATTAGAATACTTCATTTTTGGAGAAACATTGGTATAAAAAAGAAAATAATCCTCGGAGTTTGAAAATAATTCAAATTCCTTAGATAGAACTTTCTTATTTATAATTTTTCCGATTAATTGACTTTCTTTTTTCATATTAAACTTATAATTTTAAACTTTATAAATCTTTCTATTTTGTAGTATCTAAATAATGGTAACAAATTAGCATTTATTTAAAGAAAGATTTTCATAATCAGTTCTTATCTTCCCGGGGAGTTTCGGATTAACCTGCTTAATTAATTTCCTTGCAAATATGACAGCTTTTTCGTTAGCAACAGCAATAATAAAAATTTCCTTTCCAGGTTTCAAAATCGCAGATTTTCCCATAGATTTTCCAAAAGCTAATTGCATTCCAGTTTGCATACGGTCAGCCCCTGCACCCGTAAGCATTTTGTTTTCTCTTTGAATATGGTGCGGAAAAGGAACGACTTTAAACATATATTGCCCTCCGAACTCTTTATCAAGCTTTTTATTAAGATATTGTCTACAAGCTTCAAAAGCATTATGTCTTATCTGAACTTTTTCTGTGGAAATGACCTTTAATATATGTGGAAGTTTTCCCTCCTTATAAAGAGCGATTTTTCCCATTTCAAATTTTACAATTTTCTGTTGTGGAACAGTTTTGATGTAAGATTTTTGCCTTCTTTTAGAAACCCTTGTGAAGGGGGTAACTTTCTTTTTTGAATATGCATATGCTTTTCTTAATGTTCCCATTTTATTTTATATTGACTTTTGTTGTAATGGATTGACCAGGTAAACCTTTTTCGAAAATTGCCCTCACAACCCCTTTTTTACCGTGCGGAGCCGAAATTTTTCCCCTAATTATTTTTCCAGCTGAAGATTTCCATTCAACTTCTTTTCCAATTAATTTTGAAGCTTCTTCCCTTGATAAAATTCCTTCTATTTCAATTAAAAATTGCCTTTCGTGGATGGTGTGTCTCCCTCTTCGAAATTGCAAAACTTTTCCTGTTATCATAACAATTATCAAGAAAATTAGTTTAAAAAACCTTCGTTCAGGTTTCCAATTTTTTCATTGATTTTTTTCCAAAACGTAAATCATCCTCCCAACAATCTGGTTTTCTCTAAATTCGGGAAATCCTTTTCCAATAGGAAAATATCCCGTGTTAGAGCAAATTTTTTCTATGTTGCAATGAACTCTTCTTTTACCAATCCTAATATATGGAGAACTAAAAACAATTTTTCCAGAAATACTTTTTTTTAAATTATTAATTGTCTTAACCATTAAAGACTCAAACTTTTTTAACATTTCTCGGGCTTTTTCTTCCGTCGGGATTTTTTTTAGAATTTCTCCCAGGTCAGGTTCGGTGACTACTACGGAAACTTTTGGAATTTCAACATTCATTGAATCAGAATTAATGAGGGAATAATTTTTTTCTGAAAAGTTGAGCCATTGGAGGTTTTTCTTTGCACCTTTAATTGCATCCTTGTCTTTATCAATTCCTATAACTTGAAAATTCTGCAGAAGTGCTTCTTGCAAAATTGTTCCAACACCACAAAAAGGGTCAAGCAAGAATTTTCGTTCGTCAACTTGTGAAAGATTTATCATTATCTTTGCTAACCGTGGGGAAATAGCCAAAGATTCCCGTCTTACAGGTTTTTCTATATCTCTTTTTTCAATGGAAGAATAATCACATTTCTCAATAATTTCTCCAAAGTAGGTAATTTTTTCCTTATCAAAGGCAAAATATTCTTTATTGATTAATTTTGAAGAGGGTTTCCTTGCGTTTTCCCCTCTCTGTAACTTCACATTTCCGCTAAGGTGTTTGAAAATAGCTTTTATTTTTTCTTTTTTAAATCTTCTCTTTAAATAGTCTTGTATTTTTTCATAATTTTTCGAAAAATTCCAAATGGTGTAAGTTAGTTTATTTTTATTTCCGGAGTATAATATTCTCTTTTCAAGATTTCTTATAATTTCTTTTTCTCCTCCAGAAGTCAAAATTTTTCCAATCGAGATAACTCCTCCAAAATTTTTGATTATTTTCTTTTCTATTGGTTTTTCTAAATCAATAAGCAAGGCATTTTTTCTAATTAAATAATTTAAAATTTTATTTTTAGAATTTTTAAAATAAGAAAAAACTTCTGCTTTTGATAGTTCGGGATTTCTCCCCAATATAAATAAATATTTCATATAACATAAAAGAGGATGGTTGTTTTTAGAACTTTTGATTAAAAAATAATTTCAAATTATTTTTATTTAATAATTTATTTTCCTTAAATTTTGAAATCTAATCATACCAAGAATATTTTTTAATTCTAAAAAACAATTTCAAAAGTTCCATATTTCTTTTTCAGAATATCAAAAACTTTAGAGTTAATTTCTATATCCTTTTTTTCCTTTTGTTTTGCAACAGCTTTCTCAAGTTCTTCTGAATTAGAATTTTCAATTTTGTCGGTTATTTTTTTGATTGTATTTTCTTCAAACAAAAATGTTTTTCCGTCAGCATTTATTAATTCAATAATCTTGTTTTTGAATTTGAGAGTCATTTTCCCTTTATTAATCGGAATCATTTCTTTCCTTTGAATAAATTCAATTAAATCTTTAATCAAAATTTCGGCATCTTTTCTTATCCTATCTATTTTATGAGAATCTGATTTTTTCTTTTTAAATTCTTTTTTGGATTTAATCACTTCTTTTAAAATTCTCGAATGTTGGTTTGTAAATTTGCCTTTTTTGACATATGATTTTTCAAATTCTTCAATTATTTTCTCTTGAGATTTGCTTTTTAGAATGGTTTTCATAAGACCCATAACATCTCCATAAATTCTTTCAATAGTTTTTTCTTGAAATTTTGCTTCAATCTCCTTTCGCAATTCCTTAAGTCTTTTAAGATAATTTTCAGTTTCAACCAAGAGCACATCAATCTCTTTTCCAGAAATTTCTTTTATTTTTTCATGCTCGTAATTCTTCCAAGTTTTTACAACCTTTTCCAAGAAATCAACATACTTTTTTTCTATCATTTTTGTATTTAAAAATGCTTTTTTGAATACTCCAACCAATTCTTTAGAAGTTGGGGGGGGAAACCCTCCAAGCATCAATATCGCTTGTGCAGGAGTTGTAACTCCCCAAAAAATATTTGTAAAAACATCACTCAAAAGAGTTTTTTTACTTCTTTGTATTACTCCATCGCCCATACTCATAAACATATCAATAGCTTCTGGGGATGGTTTTAATTTTCCCATTCTTAAAAGAGATTTCCAGGGCATAAATGTTCCTCTGTCGTAAAGTGGGACTCCATCACGAATGAAAGTAAACATTACAGGGTGAGCGTCTTTAACTGCATCCCAAAAATCAGTAAGAAGGTAGATTTGGGGCTCCAACCTATTTTTTACGCCTGCAATTTGGGTTGCCTCTGCAACATATTGATAGATTATCCCTCTAAGTCTTTCCAAAAGTTCTCTACGAGGCATTCTTTTAACATCGGTATCATTAATGATTACAAAAACATCTACATCGCTGGTTTTTATAGCATCACCCCTAACCAAACTTCCTCCTATAACATAACTTACCACATATTTTTCAAATTTTTGTAAAACGAGAGATTTATGAATTTCAGAAACTCTCAACGCACCCAAAATTCCTTTGTCATACAAAGGGTAACTCATTGCAATTGCCCCGGAGAGTTCAAATTTCTGGTCCATAGCAATTTCCCAAATTTCAGAAGGGGTCAAAACATGAACCCAAACTTTCTCCTTTGATTTTTGAATCTCTTTAATTATTTCTTGTTTAATTTTGAAAATTTCTTTAGATTTGTCCTCGGGAATAATTATTTCAATATGAACAAATTCTTTTGATTCTTCAGGTGCCTCTTCCTCTTCGATAAACTTTGGAATTGATTGGGGGGGAAGAATTCCTACAGCAAGAATATACTTAAATTTTTTAAGCACGAAATTTTTTAATTTTTCTATTTCTTTTTTCGTTTTTTCAAATTTTTTCTTTTCATCCTGAGGATTTTTAATTATTTTAGACTTTGAATATTTTAGATCCATTCCTGGGATGGAGCTTGAATTAGGTTCAACCATTATCTGAAAAATCTTTGGTTGTTTATAAAAGTTTGGTGAAAATTTGTTTTTATTTTGATAGAAAAACATCCACTTTTTTTAATAAAATAGAAAATTCTTAATATAATAATAAATTTAATTTTTTGAAAGGGATAAATTTTATTTTTTTCTATTTTCCGCGTTTCTTCAAAGTATCTTTTTGATTTTCTGCCCTCTTTTCGTTTTTTATAATAACTGCAAAGGGTTCTCTTGTCCAAGATTTTCGAACTATTTTAGGACCTTAAACACATTGTAATTGGAAATTTTAATTTTATTTGTATGAATTAAATTCCGTATGTTTTATCCATAAAATTAGTGAATAATTTTGGGGGGAGGATTTTAGTAAATATGGACCCGGCAGGAATCGGACCTGCGCTTCCTCGGTGTAAACGAGGTGTTCTACCATTAGACTACGGGTCCAGGTAATAAGAATCAGACTACTCACTATTTTAAAAAGGTTATTATTTCCAAATACTTTTTCACAAATACTCTCCACAATTAATTCTTGAATATTCCTAAATCCAAAATTTTAGCATAACTTTAAGATTAATCTGTTTTATTTCCATATCTATCGGTCGTCATTAGTATTCGCATAGTTTTTGATCAACTAATTTAAAAATTAAAATATGCGCCTGCCGAGATTCGAACCCGGGCCACAACGTTGGCAACGTTGCATTCTACCACTAAACTACAAGCGCCTAATTTAAAATAATAATTGATATTTATAATATTAATCTTTCTAATTCATTGTAATTTTTTACAAATTTTTTCCCAAATAATCTTTTCCATGTTTCTTCGAATAAGCATTTTCAATTTAGATAATCTTTTATTATAATTTTTATTTAAAAAATAATGCTTTTTTAAGATATATAAATTTATATTTGCTTTTTAGTTAATTAGAGAATGATTTTTGACGTTCATGCACATTTAAACTTTTTAAAAGAAAATAAATTAAAAGAGATTCAAAGAGATAAAAAAATAAAAATCGTTATTTCCAATTCAATAGATTTGAAATCCATTAAAAAAAATTTGGAAATTTCAAAAAAATTTTCAAAAATAAAAACTTCTGCAGGACTTTATCCTTTGAAAAATTTATCTTTAAAAGAATATCTCCCATTTAAGAAATTAATTTTAAATAATAGAAAAAAAATAATTGCTCTTGGAGAGATTGGATTGGACTTGTACCATACAAGAGGAAATTTTGAATTACAAAAAACAATTTTTAAGAAACAATTAGATTTGGCAAAAAAATTGAACCTCCCTGTAATTATTCATACAAGAAAAGCAGAAAAAGAGAGTTTAGAAATTTTGAAAAATTACAAAGATTTGAGAATGATCTTACATTGCTTCTCGGGGAATTTTAAGTTGGTTAAAGAGGCAATTAATCTGGGCTGTTTTTTTTCTATTCCGACGAATATTGTAAGAAATAAACACTTTCAAAAGATGGTTGGAGAAGTTCCAAAAACAAAAATTTTAACCGAAACGGATACTCCCTTTCTCTCACCATTTAAAGAAAAACAAAATGAGCCATCTTTTATTAAAGAAACAATAAAAGAAATTTCAAAGATATGGAAAATTAATGGGGAAAAAGTTGAAAAAATAATTGAAGCAAATTTTATGGGAATTTTCGGGAATAATTTAAATTTAACTTAATCCACCCATATAATCTGGCATTGAGCCCAAGTTATTCATTCTTCCTTTTTTTGAAGGCTTAGAAGCAATAACATCATCGATTCTTAAAATCATCGTCGCGACATCGGTTGCAGAATTTATTGCTTGAATCTTTATTTTTGCAGGTTCAATTATTTTTGAATTTAAAACATTTTCAATTTTGTTTGTAAATAAATTTAATCCGGCATTCATTTCTCCGGCGTCGTGTTTTGATTTCAGTTCGGTTAAAACATCAATTGGGTCCATTCCAGCATTTTCAGCAAGGGTAATAGGGATAAATTCAAGTGCATTGGCAAATTCATCTATTGCAAGCTGTTCCCTTCCGTGTAATTTTTTTCCAAATTCTTTAAGTCTTTTTGAAATTTCCATTTCTATCGCTCCTCCCCCTGGAACAACTAAGCCGGTTTCAAAAGCACTCACGACATCGAGAAGACCATCGAGAAGGGCTCTTTCAATTTCATCCACGACGTGACTACTTCCCCCATGAACAAGTATTGTAAAACTTTGAGAATTTTTACATCCTTTAATATAAGTTAAATGGTCTCTACTTTCTTTAATTTCTTCGATAAGTTCGGCTTCTCCAAGGTCTAAATGACCCACCTCATTTAAATTTGAAATGATTTTTGAACCCGTTGCTTTGGAAATTCTTTCCATATCTGATTTTCCGACCCTTCTACAAGCATAAATTCCTGATTTGGAAAGAAGATATTTTGCAAAATCGTCTATCCCGCGTTGGCAAAATAGGACATTACATCCCGTCTCGATGATTCTTTGGACCATTTTTTTCATAGATTTTTCTTCCTCATCTAAAAAATTTTGGAGTTCAGAATGACTAGAAATTGAAATCTTTGTTTCAATTTCGGGGCTTTTCAATTCCAAAGGAAAATCAATAAGTAAAATTTTTGCACCATCTATTTTTTTTGGCATATCTTTGGAAATCTTCTCCTTGTCTATAAGGATTCCATTAACTAATTCCGTGTCTTTTATCCCTTCTCCAACAATTTTTTCAATTTTTATGTTTTCCACATCAATTTTTTTATTATGACCAAGCATCTTTACAGCATTGACTAAAATTTTTGAGAATCTTTCCTTTTCATCTTCGGCTCCCTTTCCCGTCATAGCGGTTGTAGCTATTTGTCTCAAAATTTCGTCATTTTCTGGAGAAATTTTTAATGAAATTTCTTTTAAAATTTCTTGAGCTTTTTCTTGAGCCATCCTGTACCCTTTTACGATTAAGGTGGGGTGGATTTTTTTATCTAATAATTTTTCCGCGTTTTCCAAGAGTTTTCCTGCAATCATTACGGAAGTAGTTGTTCCATCTCCAACTTCTTTTTCCTGTGTTTTTGCAATCTCAACCATCATTTTCGCAGCAGGATGTTCAATTTGCATCTCATCCAAAATTGTAACCCCGTCGTTTGTCACAATAATCTCCCCCATTGGACTGACGAGCATCTTATCCATCCCTTTTGGTCCCAAGGTGGTTTTTACAATTTCAGATACCAATTTAGCAGCTAAAATATTATTCCTCTGGGCATCTTTGCCAGTAACCCGTTCCATTCCCTCAGACATTAAATCTATTTTTTTATTCATACCTTTCTAAATTTTCGGAATTATTTAAAGATTTATGCAACGAATTGATAAAAACCCCTTTCTCTTAAAAAATTATCATTATTCTTTCGATTCCGGAAAAAATTCAGCAATTTTTGAAAGCTAAAGGTAAGAAATTATTTTTAAAATATTTTTTCTTCAAATCTCATAACAGAAGAATATTTAAAATAAAAATCCATAATAAAATCATGTCAGAACAAGACGAAATATATTCAAGCAAAATTTCATACGAAGGAATTTTTAACTTTAAAGAATTTTATAAATTTTGTTATGATTTTCTTGCTGAACAGAAAGGAATTGAAATAAATGAAAACGAGTATTCTGAAAAATTAATTGGTCCGACAAAGGAAATATTGGTTAAGTGGACCGGAAAAAAGAAAGTTACAGATTACTTTAAATTCGAGCTGAAAATTGAATTTAGGACTCTGAATATGTCTGAAATTGAAATAAACAAAGGGGGAGTAAAGTTAAAGACAAATAAGGGAAAAATTTCTGTCAAAGTTAAAGCAAACCTTATTAGGGATTATGAGGGTAAATTTGAAACTTCTTCGAGAATGAAATTTTGGAGAGGAATTTATGAAAAATGGATTATTTCCCAAAGAATAAAGGAATTCGAGGATAAATTGATAGGACTTGCTGAAGGATTCTTAGAACAAGCAAAAGCTTTTCTAGATTTAGAAGGAAGGGGTTGATTTTTGGAAATTGTTCTTTAACTCTTGCAGCATAGAAATGTTTATATAGAATTTTAGTGGTTTTTTAATATGTGTTTTGAAAGGTATGGAAAAGAAAAATGGATGAAATAAAAAAGATATGTTTGTTTTTGCTAATTGGATTGTTTTTAATCCAACCAATAATTGCGGTAGATTTGAAAGTTCAAAAAATTAGTAGTGAAGAGACAATGATTTTTGGACTTGAAGATCCTGCGACTTTTAAAATAAACATTACAAATAATGGCCCTTCAGACACTTTTTCATTATACACTTTTTTCGGAAGCGGATTTGAACCGAAAGATCAAGTTAAAATAAATTCAGGGGAGTCAAAAATAGTAGAACTAAAAATTTTTCCAAGGAAAGATTTCAAAACGAAGGGGAATACAATTTTTAGTTATTTTATTCAGGGAAGTGACCGAACGGAAGTTGAAGAAAAATTAATCGTAAACCTGATTGAATTGAAGGATGCTTTTGAAATTGGGGCAAGTTCAATATATCCCGAATCAAATTCTATAAATGTTTTTCTTCAAAATAAGGTGAATTTCAACTTTAAGAATTTGCAAGTTCATTTTTCTTCTCCATTTTTTGAATTAAATAAAACACTTGATTTAGGACCCAATGAAAGAAAAGATTTTAGAATTGATTTGAAAAAAGAGGATTTTTCAAAACTAATTGCTGGTTTTTACACTCTTGGTGCAAATTTTAAAATAAAGGGTATTAGTGCAGAAGTGGATGAAACTATTAATTTTGTAGAGAAAAATCTTATAAAAAAAGAGAGAAGAGACTATGGATTAATTATTTCAACAACAATAATCAAGAATGTAAATGAGGGTAACACAATCGAAAATTCTAGAACCACCATTCAAAAAAACATATTGTCAAGAATTTTTACAAGTTTTTCTCCGGAGCCGACATTGACGGAGAGAGAGGGTTTAAAAGTCAATTACATATGGGATAGAAAATTAAATCCGGGAGAATCTTTTGAGGTAAATGTAAAGACTAATTGGATAATTCCCTTTCTAATAATTTTATTAATTGTTTTGACGGTTATCCTCGCAAAAAAATATTCAAAAACAGATTTATTGATGAGGAAAAGAGTATCATTTGTAAATGCAAAAGGGGGAGAATTTGCCTTAAAAGTAATGATTTATATTGAAGCAAGGAAGTTTGTGGAAAATGTAAAAATCTTAGATCGGTTGCCTCCACTGGTAAAAGTTTATGAAAAGTTTGGAGGAGAGTTTCCAAAAAGATTTAATAAAACGAAAAGAATTTTTGAATGGGAGCTTGGAAATTTAGAAGCAGGAGAAAAAAGAATGCTTTCATATGTGATTTATTCTAAGGTGGGCGTTCTTGGAAGATTTGCCTTACCTTCAACAATTTCTATTTTTGAAAAGGACGGAAAAATAAAAGAAGTTTCTTCAAATAAGGCATTCTTTTTGGCAGACCAAAAAGAGGATTAAATCATTTTTTAAATAAATTTTTCAGAATAGAAATGCTTGAGGAGGATATACGCTCTTAAACAGCTTAATGAATTTTTATTGTACTATGAAAACTTAAAATTCACAAAAGGATGAACGCAAGGTGTAGGAAAGGCATAAACAAAGAAGAACTGAAATGCCTCTCTCTAAGGCCAAAGAAATAGCGGAAATGGCTTATAGAATGTTTGTTCCATAAGAGTTAAGATAAAATAATCATATCGCCATATGGAAAAATTGTAAAGGGTTTTAAAAATTTAGAAAAATCTGGAATAGAAAAATGGTTTAATTTTTTTATTAAATAATTTTAATATTTTAATAGATAATTTTTTAAATTGCAATTTGTCTTTATTATTAACCATCCATAGCTCAATGGCAGAGCGCTTGGCTGTAGATAATCTAAGGTGGAGAGTCGCTGAACGCGATGACTATGAAACCCTAAAAGTCAAGAAACTTAATTTGGCACAAGCAGTGCCCGAGAGGTTCCCGGTTCGAATCCGGGTGGATGGATAAAAAACCCTTGATTTCACGAGGGTTTTCCTTTCTTTTAATCTTCTTGTTGAAGGAGGAATTTTAAAGTTTAGCCATTTTCCATAAAAACTTATGGTACATTTTGAAACTTTCAGAAATTTTTTTATTTTTTATCATAAAAACATAAGGCTTTTCTTCCCAAAGAAAGATATAAACATAATCCAAGAAAACATCTATTGCAATTGGACTAATATATCCTTTAGGCATGTACCTAACTTCAGTAAAAGGTTCTTTTTCCCTATCTTTTCCAAGATTCTTTTTGGTTGACTGTTCTAACAAGAGCTTAAGTTTTTGTTTCTTTTTAGAACTTTTTAGATTCATATTTATAAGAAATAATCTTAACTGTTCCATTTTATAAACTCTTTCTGGAAAACCAGTTACGTATATCGTTTCTCTTTTAGGACAATCCTCAATAATCTTTCTGAATGCTGTTTTAAACCCTTGAAAACCTTCATATATGGCCATAGTTGTTTCATCTTGTTTTTTACCTTTAATATTTTGCAACTGAGGTACTAATTTTTTTATCCTTTCCTCCAATTCTTTCTGTTTTTTTAGAAGATTTTTTGGATCTAATGCTTCAAAATGTTTTCCATCTTTTTGTATATTATATATTACAAATCCTTTAGAAATTAGTGAATTTAAAGATTCATATACCCTGGAATTAACAATCTTTGTTTCTTTAATTATTGGCCCAGTAGTGATTGGTCCGTTTTTTAATAAAAAAGTGTATATTTTTATTTCATTTTCAGTCAAACCTAATTCTTTAAGTAGCCCTATTTCCATGAGATTCCAAGTCTATTTAAATATAAAAAACTTTCTCCTAAAAAGGAGAAATTAAGTTTATATATAATCTATCTCTAGAAATTTAAGAGAATAACAAAATGAAAATTAAGAAAAGAAAAAACAAAGGAATATACCTATCCGCCCTATTAAATAAATGGGGAGATAAGTTAATTAGCATTAGTGATAAAATGACTCCAAAATTTAGAGAAGTTAAAATGAAAGAGATTCCAGAAGAGAGGATAGGGGTTAAATTATCACCTAAAAGGAGAAATTACAAACTTATAGATATGGATAGCCTATCTAGAGAATCCAAGTTATTAAGTAAGAATCCAAAATTAAGAAGAGATTTGATGTGGGCTTATAATAATCGTGAACTTGCAAAGCCCCTAATAGGCTATAGTGGGGAATTTAATAGAATTAAAGAGGGCAGAGACCGGTTCAACCCAAATAAAACAGAATATTATGCAACTTTAAGCAATTTTGAAAGACCTTATTTGAATACTGTTAAAGTTGAGGTTATCTATAAATCGAGCGATGTTTTAAAATATCTTGTTTCTGAATATGAAGATGAATTAATTCAGTCTAAACTTGACGGTTTAGAAGGAAAGTTGTTTTTATTAAAAGAAAATAAATAAATTCCAAGATAGAGAATAATTCTCAAA
Source organism: Candidatus Woesearchaeota archaeon (assembly GCA_964384965.1). Lineage (GTDB taxonomy): Archaea > Nanobdellota > Nanobdellia > Pacearchaeales > GW2011-AR1 > GW2011-AR1. Next base: position 16,670 of record CAYLLR010000002.1, read on the forward strand.
TCCAGCACTTTAACAATTATCTTGTATTCCATTAGAAGGATGGTTGTGGGCTGAAAAGCCCATTTTTTATTTTCTTTATGGAGAATGAAAAATTTTCCTTTCTCAAAAACTCCAAAAAATACCTTTAAAAAACTTTCTTAAATAATCTTTAAGATAAAATACCATTTTTTTATAGAAGAGTTTATATACTCCTTATTTCTAATGAAAATTATAAAAATGAGGTGCAAGTAAGACTTGTGAGCTAAAAAATGGAAGAATTTGATGGCGAAACGAGAGGCTCTTCCGACGATGATTTTGATGATCTAGTGGAAGAATTAGGCTTAGATGATTAATCCGATATTTTTGTAAGGATTATCTGATTGTTTATTAAAGAGATTTCTTTATTTTTGGTTTTAACAAAAATCTTTAATTTTTCTATTTTTCTTTTTGAAACCCATATGTTTTCAAGTTTAATACTCAGACCATATCCTATTTTTATATTTTTAAAATCAATTTTTTTAAGAATTTCTTTGTCTCCATAGATAATCAATTCGCCTTTTTCCGAATCACTCAAACCAATATTTCTGATTGAAATATTAATTCGCAGATATCTCCCTTTAATTTCTGCAGAAACATTTTCAATTTTTAAATCCGGATATGGTGGAAAAGAATACAACCTTCCTATTTCATTTAATAGATCATCTCCAAGAGTTTGCGAGCATTTAGTTACAGGATACATAATATTGTTTTTGTTTTTTGAATGATCAAATCCTAAGGCATGAAGCAATTCATGTATTTCAATATTTGGCCTCTCACAAGAAGATTCTCTTAAAAGGAGGATATTTCCTTTAAAGATAATATTAAAATTTTCACCAGAAATAATTTTGGTTGGACCTCCCTCGCCCGCAATGAAAAGTCCACTTTTTGAAGTTTTTGATTTCTCATCACAATTAACCTCTATTTCTTCTCTTTCCACGACGGGATAAAATTTAAGAAGGGTTAGGTTGCTAAGATAGTTAAATCCTTTAATCATTTCACTCTTTTTTTTCAGGGTACAATTCTCGTCAATTTTATAAGAAATGTTTGGATTTGGAAATCTCATATTCTTATAGAACTGCATTTTGGTAGAGGTGTTTTTTATATTGAAGTTCGGGTTTTTATTCACACCGAATCGAACCTCTTCGAATGGCAAAAACCAATAAATAAAAATTGAAATTATAAAAAATATGCTGATAAATCCAAAAAAAATTTTTTTCCAATCCATACCCTCATTAGTGAAAATTGTTATATAAAACTTATTAAATAGTTCTTTAAAAAGTTAACAATTTATATAAATAATTTAAGACTTATTTTTATATGGAAAAACCAGAAAAAACTGATTTTTTAAAAATTAGTTTCGATTTGGACCCAGTTATAGAAATTAAAAAAAGAATTTCGTTTCCAGAATCAAATATAAAAAAAATTGATTTTAAAATAAAAAATGGTTTTTTTTATAGATTTACTTTCAATACTCTCTTTGAATATTTGGGAAAAAAAGAATCCTTATTAAATGAAATTTACACATTTAAGGGAAAGATAATAAAAGGGGATCTTTCAAATTATATTGTTTCGGAAGGAAATGAAAAAGAAATTAAAATCCCCGATTTCAAAAATTCTTATTTTTTAGCAAAAGAAGAACTTAAAAAAATAACCCAAGAAAAAATAAACAATCTCTCAAAAATGTTAGGGGTTGATTTTGAAAATAAAAAAGAAAAAATTGAAAAAAATTTTATTTTAGAAACTAAAGAATTTCAAAATAGTCTCGAAGAAATAAGTGAAAAGTTAATGGGATTTGTAAAAAAAGGGGATTTGGAAAAAATTTCGGAACAAAAAAAATTAATTGATTCACTCAAGGAAAAATTAAATTTCGAAGATTTAGAAAAAGATAAATTGAGGGCAATTCAATTAGAAAGTCAGAAGCATATTCTAAATGTCAATAATAAACTTCAAAAAACAACAATAATTTATTATCCAATTTATCTTTTTGAGATTCAAATAGAAAAAGGGGGGGTAAAAAAATATTTTATTGTCGAATTTAATCCAATTACCAATGAAAGTCAAGGGATGGTTTGTGAAAATTGTTCGAACAAAGTAAAAGAAATTTTTATTTGTGGTTCTGGTCACGCTACGTGTAAGAATTGTTTAAAAATTTGTGGTTTATGCAATGGAAAATTTTGTGACAAATGTCTAAAAAATATTTGTGAGATTTGTTCAAAAAAAATTTGTCGTGATTGTTCCGTTAGGTGTTTTCGGTGTTCAAAATTAGTTTGTAAAAGCCATACGCGAAAAGATAAAATTTCCGGGCAAGTTAATTGTTCTCTTTGTTTAAAGAGATGTGAAAGATGTGGAGAACAAAAAGACCCGTACACATTTAAAGTAAGCAAAAAAACAAATGCTGAAATTTGCGAAAAATGCTTCAGAGATGAAATGCAGGGAAAAGTCTTGGAGGATCTCTTTGATTAATTAAAAAAGTGAAAAAGAAATTCCAAGGGCAATTGATATTCTTTTTAATTTATTGGAGGTTGTAACTTATTTTGGATTATCATTGCAATAAAAATTTTCCTCAATAAGTTCTTTTTTCATTTCCTTGTTAATGAAGTATGTATGATTTTTTCCAGAGTAAGTTAGATAAAGTTTGTTTTTAGCTCTTGAAATTGCGACGTAAAAAAGTCTAAGTTCCTCTTCTTCTTTGTCATATTCATACATTTTAATTTTTTCAATAATTGGGTGGTCTCCGGACTTACAGGGGAAGTTATTGTTTGTGCAACCCATTAAAAAAACAAGTTCGGCTTCAAGCCCTTTTATGGAATGAATTGTAGAAAGAACAATCTCCCCTTTTTTTCTGAGAAATTTTTGAGAACCTTCTTCTTTTATACTATGAGGGATTCCTTCTTTAGAAAGAATCTTTGAAAATTCTAAAAGTTTTTTATTTGTTCTGGACAAAACAAAAATTTCTTCACGTGAAATTTTGGAAGACAAAATTTTTTCCTTAATAAAATTAAATTCTAAATTTTCGTTAGAAAATTTGCAAAGTTTTAGAAATTTTTTTCCTTTGATGGTTGTTTCTAAATCCGGAAGTTTCATTTTTTTAATTGAAAGATTCATTAGTTTTACAAGATGGTTATTGCTTCGATAGTTTTTTTTAAGGGTTATAATCTCACAACCAAAATATTTTTTTTGAAAATTTAAAATATATTTTACCTTAGAACCTCTCCAACCAAAAATTGATTGTCTGGGATCTCCAACACAAAAAAAGTTTTTTGAATTTAATAGATCTAAAAGTTCAACTTGTTCGGAGTTGACGTCCTGAAATTCATCCACTAAGATATGGTCAAATTGGGGGATAAATTTAGGATACATTTTAAAAAAAGTAAGAACATCGTTTATCTGGTCAGAGTAAGTTCTTAACCCGTTTTCGAACATGTGTTTTTCCAAAAACTCCGTAATTTTTAAAATTAATTCCAAATTAGGATTTTTTTCTCTCGAAAAACTTTTTTTGAATTCTTCAAAACTTTTTTTTGTCGATTTAAAATATTCAAAAACTTCGAAACAATCCGAAACAAATAAATTTTGTAATTGATATAAATTTTTGTTTTTTTTCTGGCTTTCACTAAAATATTTATTAATTGCTTTTTGAATGTTTTCCCCAAAATTATCAAGTGCTCTTAAAATTGCGACCATTTTGTCTTGAAATGTGGCAACCCTAACTCTTCGACCATAGATTCTTCCCCCATTTTTTAAAAGAATTTTTTCACAAAAAGAATTAAATGTTTCGACAAATACTCCTACTCCCATCAACTCCAATCTTTTTTTCATCTCCTCTTTTGCTTTGCGAGTAAAAGTTATTGCTAAAATCTTTTCTGATTTTACCCTTCTCATTTTATTTAAAAATTCTATCCTTTTTGTCAGGACGGAAGTTTTTCCTGTTCCCGCTCCGGCAATACATAAAATTTTTTCTTTTGGAGAAATTATTGCTTTTTTTTGTTCCGGGTTAAATCCAGACAAAAAATTTTCCAATTCTTTAAATGCATAAATCTCTTCTTTGCTTATTTGTGTTTCAATTTTTGTATAATTTTCTGAAATTTTTTTAGAATTTAATTTTGGATTAATTAATTCATTTACCCCCTTTTGACTAATTGACAAAACTTTTGCAAATTTATTAAAAACAGAATTTGAGATGGAAATAAGGTCATTAATTATTAAATTTTCAATAAGCTCTTTTATTTCTTCCTTGGATAAATGGGATAAAATTCCAAAATTATTTCTTTTAAACATTTTGTTTTTTTCTATTGATTTGTTTTTCATTTCTCCTAATAAAAAATCAATCAAAAGGTTTTTTCCAATTGGGAAAGGAATTTCATTCAGACTTTTTAAGATAAATAAATAATCTTTGGATGTGTCTCTTTTATATTCTGGAATTTCCACCATCTGAAATTAAGATAAAATAGGTTTAAATGATTAATGTCTTAGAGATATCCCCACTACTAAGGGATAACAAATAAAAAGATTTATATACCAAAAAATAATTGAAATTTCAATGGAAAATAATGAATATTATCAAAAAATAATTAAAGCAGATTTAAATTTCTGTAAAATGGAAAAATCGAATATCCCCCTCGATTTACCAAAATATACTTTTGATTCTAAGAGTAAATTTATTCTCGGGAAAGGGAGAGATTCTTATGTAATAAGATTAAATGGTAATTCTAAAGGATTAGTGGCAAAGGTTCCGGAAGGGAACACCAAATTTAGAAGAATAATTCAATGGGGAGAAATTTTTAAAAATTATGAGGCTTTGGTGAAGGCTTATAAAACGGGGTTTAAGGTCGTGAAACCCCTCGGATTTGCAAAAATAAGGGATGTCTCATCAGAAAAAGAATTCTGCGGATTTATTATGGAAAACGCAGGAAACAAAAATATTCTCGAAATCTCTCCAGAGAAAAGAAAACCCCTTGAATTGATGTTTAACACTCAACTTGAGAAAATGAGAAAATTATTTCCTGGAAAGAGGTTGGACTTCAATTATAAAAATGGAGTGATTGGAAGGAATAAAGAAATGAAAATTTGTGAAATTTTATACTGAATAATTTTAGATCCAGATTCCAGATTTAAAATCATAGGTGAAAACTTTGTATTTTTCTTTTCCTCCATAAATAACCATCTTGCCATAAGGGACTTCTATATCTTGAATTAGTTCAAGAAATCTCTTCCCAGAAAGAATTTGTTCTTTCGCCCGACTTTTTTCATTAATCGATTTTTTTAACTCGACAGGAACGCCCATTCCCCCGTAATAAACGATTAGAATATCGCAGAGTTTGTTTGGGTTATTTTCCCCAAAATTTTTCCAAATCATTTCTTTTCCTATCCAAAGAACATCTTTTTTTCTTTCACCTATTCTTTCAAGATGTGAAATTAACCTATCAAGATGTTTTGAATGAACCCTCATTGAACAATTCGACATATCGAAGTTTAGAAAACAGGATTTAAGAAGATTATTGTTTAAGAAAATATATTTTTTTATTTTTTAAATGATTTAAAATTAAATTTGCCAATTTCTTTTCTTAAAAAGTAAAAAAAGATTCCAGGAATGGTTAAAAGAATTGCCCCTAAAAAAAGAGAAAATGTTCTGGGTAAATCAAAAAAATAAGAAATTTGGATTCCTAAAAATTCGACAATTCCAATAAAATCAAAATTAAATTTTTCTCCGGGACCTCTCGAAGAAACCCCAATTAAGAAGGCCCCAACAAAAAATCCAAAAACACCAAAAATCAAACTTTTTATCTTTTCTTTCTTTGAATTTTTTTTGAGAATCTTTCTTTTCATCAATTTTAAACGAAATGATTGTTTTTAATCTTTTTCTGGAACAAAAGCACCATTTCCATATTTAAAACATTTTTAAAATAGAATTAATAAATTAATTTTTAACATTTCTTATCACATCATCAATTTTATAAAAAAGGGTCTTTTTATCGAAGTAGTTTTTAAGATACTTCATTCCAAGATATTTAAGGTCCCCCCCTCCTAATGTCCAAAGAAGTTTTTATTTTACCGGTTTCTACCCTTTTTCTTAAAAAATTTGGAAGTTTTTTGTATTTTGATTGTCCAAGATGATAATATAAAATTGTTTGAGCTTCATTATTTGATTCTTTTTCAAGAGTTTTTAGAAAATATGCTCCTACAAGGATGTTTTCCTTAGGACTAAATTTAACTCCTTTTTTGAAATCATCCAAGGAAGAATTGCTCATAAAATAAAAAAAAGAGGAATCTTTTTCATTTTTTAGTTTTCTATAAAGTCCTGGGATAATCTTTTCATTTATTTGAAAGAAATTTATATCTCCCGATGAACCTAAAATATAGGGATAGCCAGAAGATTCATTGGAAAGGATTGTTAAAAGAGAAGAAATTTCCAAATTATTTTTTTTAGAAACTTGGTATAGAAATGGAAAATATTCCGCAGAGCGTAAAAATGTTAAAGCCATTGCTCTTTCTGAAGAGGTTTTTGCTTCTCTGGAAAATTTTTCCAACTTTTTAAGTTTAGAAATTCCTTTAAGGATTTCCTTTAAATACTCATTATGAAAATAGTTTCCATCATTAGCCAAATGCAACAACCCATTATAAGATAAAATATTGTAATCTTGGATTTTTGATTTTTCCTTATATATTTTTTCATTTAGCCTTACAAAATCATTATAAATTTTTTGGAAATCGTATTCTCTTTTAGAAAGATTCTTTCCGGAATAATCAGAAATCATCTGGATAAGACTATCTTTGCTTTTCTTGGAGATTTTCTTCTTTTTCAAGGAAAAGTTCTCTTTTTTTTCTAAAGAATCCAAAAAATGATAACTTTTTGAATTTCCTTCCAAAACATTTATTGCTTTTATTCTTTCAATCATTAAAGAATTAAGCTCATAATAAATAATCTTGTCTGGGGGTTTTATGCTATTTTTAACAAAGAGGGGATTTGAAAAAAAGGCACCAAAAAAGATCGCCCAGATAAATTTTTTCATTTTCATTTTATATTTATAACTATTCAAAACTCCTTGAGAATATAAATTTTATTGGGACGAGAAGTTTATTTAATAAAAATTTATTTTTTCATAAGCTTTCTAAAATTTAAATAATTTATTTTTACCATTTTTAAATTTTTTAAATTATACTTTGTTTTTTCGTATTTTGTGAATTCTCTTCTTACATCAAAAAATCCATCCTTATTTGTGTCTTCTAAATTATAGTCAAAAATTCCGTCGTTATCTTCATCTATTACGACGGCTTCCGCTTTGAAACCCGCAGATATGGAGTTTGGTTTAATTTTTTTTACTTTGAAAGATGCGACCAAATCAATTTTTCCATCTGAATTTAAATCGTAACCTATAGAGATAAAATCTGGATTTCCCTCCTTAGAATATAAAATTTTTATCCCTCTGCCGCTTAGAGAGTAATCTCTCCCATCAAAAGAACGAAAAATATTTTGAAGAGAATTTTTAGAGGTGTTATTAGCATTTAAAGAAGGATTCCCAAAAGTCCAAATCGCAATCGAAGTTAAAAGTATTTTAACTAAATCCATAAGCAATTAAAAATTAAACAATTTATAATCATTATTGTGATAAAGAAGAGGAAAAATTAAAAACAAATTTTTTCTCATTAGAACATGAAAAAAAAGGTGGGTCTTCTAATTGTTCTCATTGGACTTTTAGGAATCGTGATAATTCTGGGAAATGACGTAAAAATCGTGGATTTTGATAGTTGTGTTGCCGAGGGAAATCCCATTATGGAAAGTTACCCAAGGCAATGTAGGGAAAAATTTAATGGAAAAATTTTTGTTGAATCTATCGAGGAAGAATGGAAGTCTGACGGGATTATACTTATGCAAAATGAAGTAGAAAATTTTTTTGGTTGTTTTGGATGTGGAAAGGAAATTTGTATTGACCCCGTACCGGAAATGAAACGAATCAATGAAACGAAAGAGATGTATTGCGATTCAAATTTCAAAATTATCAGAGGTAAAAAATAACAAATTAGATTTTTTAATTTAAAACAAGCTCAACATTAAATCCAGCTAAATCTTTTTTTAACAAATTAAGAGATTCTTCTTTGTTTCTTTTTAATTTTTTTCGTCTTTTTTCTTCTTTGATTTTTTCTAATTTCAAATTTTCAATTTCCAATAGAATTTCTTTTATTTTTGGAACTAATCTTTTGGTTTCATCTTTTTTTATTTTTAATTTATGTTTTTCTATTTCTTTTAGCTTAAAATCTATTTTTTTTATTTTTTCCATTATTTTTTCATTGTTTAATTTAGCTTCATCTAATAAATTGATGATTTGTTTTCCTTTATTCCCTAAAAAAACATCACAAAAATTTTCTCGATACATTTTCACAACTTCCATCTGTTTTGGATATTTGTGAAAAAAATTGGCCAGACCTTTAAAATCAATAATTTGTTTTAATTCTAAAATACATTTTGGCAGTTCTAACTTTAAAGATTCCTCCTTTCTTTGACTATCCAAAAAATCCAAATAATCTTGACTTTTTTTAATTTCTTCTATTCTCTGATTAAGAATTTCTTTTTCTTTTTCTTTTTCTTCTACTTTTTTATTCAAAAATAATTCTCTCTCAACGGTTATAGCAAGAAGGTTATCGATTTCATGAATTTTTTGGAGTTCCAATTTAATTTGTGAGATTATATTGAAAAAATCAACAACGCTTTTATTCTCTTCATGTATCTTAGACAATTCTCTTGAAAAAGTTTTTATTCCCTTTTTTATGTTTGCCATTTCCTTTCCTATTAAAATTGTGGCTCTTTCGTAATTATTATGGGAGGCTTTATTAAAATCAAAAAAAATTTTGTCTGTTTTTTTTATGAATTCATTGAAATTATCTGTTTCAAGATTTTTTAAATTTTCTAAGAAATTTTTAACCATTTCAATATAATTTTTTTTCCCATTATTTACAATCTCTCTCACATCCTCTTTTTCTTTTTTTTCTTTGACATTAAAATCTTCCAAAATTTTTATTTTTTTATTTAATTCACCCTCATGTATTTTAATTATTTCTTTAATCCTCGAGATTGTTTCTTTTTCTTTGGATTTATTTTCCTTCCTTTTTTTTTCAATCCAATTTTCAATCTCAGGAAAAGCAAGCTTTTCAAGGATGTTTTTCTCAACTTTCTTTTCATTAGCGAATTTTTTAAACAAATCAAAGATTCCCATATATTTTTTTAGAAACAAAGATATTTAAATTAAACGTAAAAATCACAGATAAAAGATTTCATTTTAAAATGTTCTATAATTAACTTCTTAAGATTCCGAAGAATTAAGAAAATTCAATATCCTCCCAAATTTCTTGTTTGATTCTTAACTTCTCAAAATTACCTCCCTTACATATTTGTTATTCCAAAAGTGGGATAAAATTTAACTTTGAAATTATTTTTAACATCGCTTTAATTCGGAAGGTTCTTTACAATTATTTTTTTAAAATTTCAAAACTACAATATTTTTCAAATAGTTTGAGAATCTTTATCAATTGAATTTTGTCAATTCTTCCAATTTCGTCCTACTAATAAATTTTTTTATGAATTTAACCTAAAAATTTCTGGTAGGTTATATTTCGAGAAAAATTGAGGAAAAAGTTTACACAATCAATTCAAAAAGAACCTCTAAAAACGAAAAGTATAAATATGTCAAATAGTTAATGTTTTTATGGAAAATGAACTAATTGTGGAAGTTGTGAATGGAGCATTGGTTAAACCAGAAGCGATGGATTCTGTTCCAGAGCCCCTATTGGGCCTTGATGCCTGTGGTTGTACGGGAAACTCTAATTGCCTCTAAACTGACCTCGATTTGGTTATCCTTTAAATAGAATGTATAAAGAAAGTTCGTACAACAGATTTTTTTTTGAAAAAGATTCTATTTTCTTATTTAATTCTTTAAGCAAGGCGTGTCTTAAAGTTAGAAAGGAAAATTTAGAAAAGATAAAAAAAATATTAAAAGAAAAAATTTCTTGCAAGGGTAATGATAGAATTAATCAAAAGATACTAATAGACAATGGATTTATTATTCCGGAGGAGACGAATGAACTTGAAATTCTTGAGCATTTATATAAATCAAACTATTTTTCTACAGACAAGATTGCCATTGCGCTTGTTCCAACCCTGAAATGTAATTTTAAATGTCCCTATTGTTTTGAGGCAAAATCTAGAAAGGAAAATCGTGAATCAAAAGACTATTTTGAAGTTTTAAGAAAATTTTCCGATAAAAACTTTAAAAATAAAAAAAGGGTTCATATCGGATTATTCGGGGGAGAACCCCTTTTGAAAAAGAACCAATTGTTTTCTTACCTAGAACATCTTTTAAAACAAAGTAAGGAATATGGGTATAAATTTAGTGTGAATATTGTTACAAATGGCTTTTTTTTAGACGAGGAAACGGTTAAAAAATTAATTAAATATAATTGTATTTCAATTCAAGTTACATTGGACGGGGGGGAAAAGACACATAATACATTGAGGGTATTACATAACGGGGGAGAAACGTTTGATAAAATTGTTAGTAATTTTAAAAAAGCGATAAAATATTCAATTAAAATTAATTCTCCCACCCAATTTATTTTAAGAATAAATTTACTAAACCAAAAAATAGAAAATCTCAAATCAGTTTTTGAAGCATTTAATAAAAAAGAAAGGAATAAAATAAAAATTCTTTTTAGGCCGGTTTATTCAACTAGTCAATTTAAAAAAACAAATTGCAATACAATTCATGATTTAAAAAAATTTTATGATAAATCAAATGAATACGGATATGGGGTAGCCAGAAATAATTATTATTTGCAATATTGTGAATCTGACGGCGGAATTAATTTTTTTTATATAACTCCCGACTTAAAAATCTGGAAATGCATAAACGAATCATCAAAAACAGCAAATATTGGATACCTAAATAGGCAAGGAAAAATAGAATTGGATTTGACAAATATTGCCACTTGGACTGAAAAATCCGATCCTTTTAAAGATGGAAAATGCAGAAAATGTTATTATCTTCCAATATGTTATGGGGGTTGTCCCCTTTATCGTATTAAAACAGGAAAACGAAAATGCATATCTAAAGATATGGCTATAGCCCCTTATTTTTATCCTTAACTATTTCTTCAAAAAAAATACGCCCACGCCGGGAGTCGAACCCGGGTTTCCAGCGCGACAGGCTAGTGTCATAGCCGTTAGACCACGTGGGCAAGTCACAAACTTTCATACCGATTTTTATTTTTAAATCTTGTGATATCCTTAAAAGTTAATTTTAGGAAAAATGATAAAACAAAAAGTATTTAAACTTAAAATAACTCTAAAATATGTTCAATTTCGGTTGAACATTGAAGGTAAAAATTTTCGGATTTTTACCTTCTTTTTTATTTTGGTTTATATTTTTTTCAGGATAAGTGTTTGAGTTGAGAATTATTTCGAATAATCCTTTAATAAGGATATATTCAACGACGGCTTTTTATTTTCTTAACACTATTTTTTAGGTTCAATCTTTTTTTTACCATTCATATATGGTTGAAGAACTTTCGGAATTAAAATAGAACCATCTTTTTGTTGATTATTTTCCATAATCGCAACCAGTGCCCTGGAAGTAGCAATGACCGTGTTGTTTAGGGTGTGAGCAAAATATTTTTTCCCTTTGTGTTCAATTCTTATTCCTAATCGTCTAGCTTGAGCCGATTCCATATTTGTTAAAGAAGTAACTTCAAAATATTCTTTTCTTCTTGGACTCCAACACTCCAAATCTAAACTTTTAGCTTTCAAATCGGCTAAATCTCCACTACAACATTCTAAAATTCTAAATGGGAGTTCCAAGGATTTAAATAGCTCAATAGAATATTCCAACATTTTAGTATACCATTTATAAGAATCTTCTGGATTACAAATCACAATCATTTCCTGTTTATTAAATTGATGAGTTCTATAAATTCCTTTTTCATCGACGCCATGAGATCCAATTTCTTTCCTAAAGCACATAGAATAAGCAGTTTGTTTAATGGGCAAATCTTTTCCATTCAAAGTTTTTTTAATAAATTGGCCAATCAAAGGATGTTCTGAGGTGGCAATCATATAAAGATTTTCATTATCAATTTTATAACTCATTGCATCAATTTCTTCATTTGAGTAAACCCCCTTCAAAATTTCTTCTCTAATCATTAATGGAGGTTCTATATATTCAAATCCTTTTTTAATCATAAAATCTCTCGCATAATTAATTAAAGCCATATTCAATAAAGCCAAATCCCCTTTCATAAAGTAAAACCCTTTACCAGAAATGCTCCCTGAAAGGTCAAAATCCAAAACTCCCAATTTTTCCCCCAATTCGACGTGACTTTTGACAGGAAAGTTAAATTTTTTTATCTTTCCAAACCTTTGTATTTCAACATTTTCAGTTTCATCTTTACCAATTGGAACGGATTCATGAATCATGTTCGGAATTTTAGTCATAATTTCATGAATCTTTTCTTCAAATTTTTTTCTTTTTAATTTACTTTCCTCAATTTTTTCGGGAATTTTTTTTGCTCTTTTTTTCAATTCCTCTGCCTTTTTTTTATCTTTTAATTTTATTGCCTCGTTAATTTTTCTTGAAATTTTATTTCTTTCAGACCTTAAATTGTCCTCTTCATATTTTAGTTTTCTCCACTTTTCATCATATTCCAAAACCTCATCTACCAATGGAATTTTCTCTTTCTGAAATTTCTTTTTTATATTCTCTTTGACTAATTCAGGATTTTCACGAATCAAATTAATGTCAATCATAAAAACAAGAGAAAAAGCTTGTATTTAAATTTTGTTAGAAGGATTTTATTAGGAAAATTTAAAAGTGGGATTAACTAATTAAAACGATGGGAGGTGTAATTAATGTGATAAGTTCTTTATTTAGAGAACTTTATAATGGATTTTTTTTAACACTTCCAAACTGGATTCAAGAATTTCTAAATCTTTTTTTCTGGTCACTTTTAATGGTTATTTATGCAATTTTTATCTGGAAATTTTATAGATGGATTGCAAAAAAAGACATTTTAAAACTAAATCTCGACAAATTCAATACATCGGAACATCCTACAACCTCAAAGATTGTCGGAGGAATTTTATATTTTATAGAATATATTATAATACTCCCTTTTGTTGTTTTTTTATGGTTTGGAGTTTTCACAATTTTTTTAATGCTTTTGACTGAAACTCTTGAGCTAAAAACTCTTTTAGTAATTGCAGTAACGGTCGTGGTGGCAATTAGAATGACCTCCTATTATAAAGAGGATCTCGCAAGAGATTTGGCAAAAATTATCCCTTTAACTCTCCTCGCTGTGGCAATAACTCAAGGACTTTTTAATTTTGAAAAAATAATAAATCAAATACAAATTCTTCCAGCCTTTTTTTCCAATATCTGGTTCTATCTCCTCTTTATAATAACTATCGAATTGTTATTGAGGATTGTGGATGTAATTTTTATTGCTTTTAAACTGTATGATGAGAGGGAAATAAAGGCTATAGATTCCAAATAATTCATAATTAAATTTTTGGTTTGTGAAAATGATTACTTTCTTTGTTCAAAATTTCTTTTAACATTTTTATATGTTTTTTCTTTTCATTTGAATAATCCTCATCTCCAGATTTGGAATGTTTTATCATCCGTGCAACAAATTCTCCTCCTAAAAAATGGGGTGTTAAAACATAATTTGCACCCCCGTCATAAAGCCTTAAGGCATCGTCAATAGTGTTTGCTCTTAAAATTATTACCGCTTTTTTATTCATTCTCCTAAGCGTTTCAAGAAGTAGTTCATTGGTTTTAACCTCTGGAATTGTTGAAATTACAAGGTTTAACTTTTCAAGCTTTAAATCTTCCAAGAAATCTGCGTCATAAACATCCCCATAAATAGCAGGAATTTCAAATTTATTCAAATTATTTATTATATCTGGATTGAAGTCTACTACAATATATTTTTTCTTCAATTTTTTTAAAGAGTTGAGTATGCTAAATCCTGTTCTATTATAACCAAAAAGAATTGTATCATAATTTTCCTGTAAATTTTTTCTTTTTCTTATTTTTTTACTTTCAAAGATAAATAAAATTCCTGAAAGCTTATTGTAAAAAGTTCCTGAATATGTAATAAAGTAACTTGATAACAGGATGGTTAGTATAAGCGTTAAAACGATTGTATTGAATGCTGACGAATTTATGTGTCCAACTGAAACTCCCAGAATTGCAACAATTAATGAAAATTCAGAAATTTGTGCGAGGGTGGAACCAACTAAAAAATTAGTCCTTTTAGTGAGTTTAAAAAATCTTCCTAAAATCATGACGAATAATGGTTTAAAAATTAAAGCCAAACCTGACAAGATAATCGTACTAAAAATAATTGTTTGAATTTCTGAAATCTGTATTTTTAATCCAAGAATTATGAAGAAGATTATTAAAAAGAAATCCCTAAGTGGTTTTATTTTTGAAGAAATTTCCGTCGCATACGGACTTGTAGAAAGGATTATTCCCGCAATCAAAGAACCAATTTCCATGGAAAATCCGATATAAATAAAGAGAGCTGCAAGAACAAAAGACCAGCAAATTGAAAACAGAAAAAGTAATTCTTGGGATTTTGCAATCCCCCTCATAATTCTAGGAAGAACTAAAATTCCCACCAAAAAAAGCAAAATAATTAAAATTCCTCCAGAAATAAATCCACTAAGTGTATTCCCAGAATTGATTCCTGAAATAGAAGAGATAAACATTAAGACCCCAATTGCAACCAAATCTTGTACAATTAAAATCCCAATAGAAATTTTAGAAGACAGCGAATCCAATTCTTTTTTATCTGACAAAAGTTTCATAATAATAATTGTACTTGAAAAGGAAAGTGCAATACCAAAATAGATTGCAGTGATGGTGCTAACATTCAAAATATATAATGAAACTGCAAAAGTTAAGACGAATGTTAAAATAATCTGTCCCAAACCGATTAGGAGAGAGACTCCCCCAATTTCTTTAATCACTTTTGGATTGAGATGGAGACCAACAATAAAAAGAAGAAATGAGATGCCAATTTCACTAAAAACATTAATTGTTTCAGTAGAGGTTCCGAGGCTGACTAAGAAAGGGCTAATAATTATTCCAGCAAAAATATACCCCACAATTAGCGGCTGATTTAGTGCTTTAATAACGTATGAAACGAGAAAAGCGACCAACAAAATAACCGCTAACTGAATAAAAATTTCTTCCATCTTACCTCTTAAATATTGTAATTAAAAATACTATAAAAAGGTTTTGAGAATTGCTTTCTTCCAAGCAACCTTTTTATTTCCAAAACTTTATCTGAATAATTTTTATTTTTTATAATATTCTTTTATAGTTAACTTCTTTGATGCAACCTCCAATAAAAAACTTAAAATTGCTAATATCTTAATTCAAAGAAAAGCTTTTTAAACCGGCTCCCAATAAATTGAGTATGACAAAAGTAAGAATAAAATTAAATTCAACAGATATAGGAATGTTAAATGAAATTTGCAATTCAATAAAGAATTTATCAAAAAATTCTGGAATTACAATCTCTGGACCGGTTCCACTTCCCACAAAAAAATTAAAAGTAACGACGAGAAAATCTCCATGCGGAGATGGGACTGCTACTTTTGACAGATTCGAAATGAGAATCCATAAAAGATTGATAGATTTGCCTGCGAACGAAAAGGTCCTTCATCACATTATGAGGATGAAAATCCCGAAATCAGTTAATGTCAAAATTGAAATGAAGGATTAATTTTGATTAGAAATTTGTCCGGCATTAAATTTTCTCCGAAATTCCTCTTCTCTTTTTTTCTGATTTTTAATATTTTTTAAAAATATTTCAATTAAATATGTTTTTTTTGGGAAAAACCTTTTCAACAATTCCTTTTTTATCTTCAATCCAAAAAGGCCCTCTTTGCAGAAAATTTTTTTGAATCTTTAAGTCATCTTCTAATTCATTTTTTTCGAGGTAATAATCAATTCTACAATTTGGGATTCCCAAATTTTTTTTCAACTCTGCAGGCAAATCAAACTCTAAGGAGTATTTTTCATAGAATCCGGAATATTCAATTGTTTTATCTAATAAATCTCTCTTAAATTTTAAAACACCAATTTTTGAAGGAAAAACAAATAAATCATAATAATCCGAAATTATTGAATAAAACGTTTTTTCAAAATTTTTCTTGACTTTTTTCTTTTCCTCGACTAAATGGAATGGTTTTATAATTTTAGAAAGTCCTTGAATATTTAATCTCATAGATTCCGAAATTTTTTTGAGTTTAAAAAGATTGTTATTTAAAAAATTAGAACGGAACTGCAATAAAATTTATAAAATAATTTTATCTTAAATGAAAATGGGGAGATTGGTAGGGCCATTTGAAATCGGAAAAAATTTAGAAAAAGTAATTATTGAAATGTGCGTTGATGAAGAGGGATGGACAGAACCAGAATCTATCGAGATAGACTATCTTTTAAATATATATTTTGATATTGAAGGACCAATTTCAAAAGAGTATGATCCTTTAAACAAAAGAAATGTTTATGTGAAAAGAATTGGTTTAGAGAAAGATGATTTTTTGGTGGATATTTCAAAAGCCAAAGACTATTCTTGGAGAAGGCTTTCTTCGAGAGAAATTGAAGATTTTGTAGAGGAATTTGGAGAGGATAGAATTGTAAAATTAAATTACAATCAAGAAGATATTTCTTTAGAAAAAGCCATGCTAAGAGAGAAAATAAAAAGAGCCGTGGAAAATGAAGAGTATGAAAAGATAAAAAAATTAAAAGACAAGCTAAAAAGAAGCAAATAAAATTAAAGAGGGAAGAATAAAAAGAAGACTAAATCTTAAAAAATTTAGAAAAAGCAATTGAATGACTTTAGGAAATCCCTTGATAATAGAACAAGCTATGTTAAAAATAGGTTCAAAAGAAAATATTATTTTATAGAATTTAATGAGAAATATCTAAAGATGAAATGAGGGGGCATTTAGAGTGAATCTATTAAAGAAAGATTTGAAAAAACAATCAGGATGAAAATTTTGGAATTGTATCAAAATCAAAAGAAAGAAAATAATTCTCAAAACCCTTATAAATACTTCTTTATTATATAAGTTAAGGTGAAAATGAAAACTAAAGAAACTGCTTTTGTTCTTCCATTTAATAAAGTGGACATAAAGGATATTCCGTTCGTCGGAGGAAAAAACGCTTCCATAGGCGAGATGTATCGGGATTTGAAAAAGAAAGGCGTCGAAATTCCGAACGGATTTGCAGTAACAGCTTACGCATACAATTACTTTCTTGAAAAAGCAGGAATAAAGCCTAAAATAAAAAAAATTTTATCAACTTTGGACATAAAAGACACGCGCAATTTGATGGCACGTGGAAAGAAAATAAGGGAGACTATTCTTAAATCAGAAATTCCAGAAGAATTGAAAAAAGAAATAATAAAGCATTATAAAAAATTATCCCGAGAATATAATGAAAGATATACCGACGTTGCCGTGCGTTCTTCGGCTACCGCTGAAGACCTTCCAGATGCTTCTTTCGCAGGTCAACAGGAAACCTATTTAAATATACGGGGAGAAAAGGACCTTTTGGAAGCATGTAAAAAATCTTTTGCATCCCTTTTCACAAACAGAGCAATTTCATATAGGGAGGAAAAAAATTTTGACCATTTTAATGTTTCTCTTTCAATAGGTATTCAAAAAATGATAAGAAGTGATTTGGCTTCCTCGGGTGTGATATTCTCAATTGATACGGAGTCAGGATTTAGAAATGTTGTTTATGTTACTTCCATATATGGGTTAGGGGAAAATATTGTTCAGGGGGCAGTAAACCCGGATGAATTTTATGTTCATAAACCCACTTTAAAGAAAGGTTACAATTCAATTATTTCAAAAAAAATTGGAAATAAACAGATTAAAATGATTTATTCCTTTGACGGAAAGAACCCCGTAAAAAATGTTCCAGTTCCAAAAAATTTGCAAAACCAGTTTTCAATAAATGAAAAGGAAGTGATACAATTAGCAAAATGGGCATTGATTATCGAGGAACACTATAAAAAACCAATGGACATTGAGTGGGCTAAAGATGGGAAAACAAATAAAATTTTTATAGTTCAGGCAAGACCCGAAACGGTTCAAAGTCAGAAAGATTTAACAAAATTAGAGAAATACATTTTGAAAGAAAAAGGGGAAGTTTTAATTAGTGGAAGTAGTGTAGGTTCAAAAATTGGAATTGGAAAGGTACATATAATAAAAGATACTTCTGGAATTAATTCATTTAAAAAAGGGGAAGTTTTGGTAACAGAAATAACTGACCCAGACTGGGAACCTATTATGAAAATAGCGTCGGCAATTGTTACAAATAAAGGGGGGAGGACTTCCCATGCGGCGATCGTTTCTCGAGAATTTGGTATTCCTGCAGTTGTTGGAACAGATAATGCGACTGAAAAATTAAAAAATAAAGAAATGGTTACCGTGAGTTGTGCTGAAGGAGAAAAGGGGTATGTATATAAAGGAAAATTAAAGTATGAAATAAAAAAACAGAATTTAAAAAAAATCCCAAAGACAAAAACGAAAGTGATGATGATTCTTGGAAATCCAGATACTGCTTTTGAACAAAGTTTCATTCCTAACGAAGGAGTTGGACTTGTAAGAGAAGAATTTATTATAAATACATATATAAAAATTCATCCAAATGCATTAATAAATTATTCGAAAATTGAGGATAAAAAATTAAAGCAGAAAATAGACTCTTTAACCTTGGGATATGAAGACAAAAAGAAATTTTATGTTAATAAATTGGCAGAGGGGATTGCAATGATAACTGCAGCATTTTATCCAAAAGAAGTAATTGTTAGAACTTCCGATTTCAAATCAAATGAATATGTAAATTTGATTGGAGGGAAAGAATACGAACCCGATGAAGAGAACCCTATGCTTGGGTGGAGAGGGGCTAGCAGATATTATCACAAAGATTTTATTGAAGCTTTCACGCTTGAGTGTAAAGCATTAAAAAAGGTAAGAGATGAATTTGGATTAAAAAATTTAAAGATAATGATTCCATTTTGTAGAACTGTTGAAGAAGGTAAAAAAGTACAAAGGATTATGGCCAAAAATGGATTAAAGAGAGGAAAAGATGGATTGGAAATTTATGTAATGTGTGAAATTCCTTCCAATATAATTCTCGTCGATGAATTTTCAAAAATATTTGATGGATTCTCAATTGGTTCAAATGATTTGACTCAACTTACTTTAGGGCTGGATAGAGATTCTTCAATTGTCTCCGGAATTTCTGACGAAAGAGATCCTGCAGTTAAAAAATTTATTTCAGAACTCATCAAAAATGCCAAGAAAAATAAAAAACCTGTGGGGATTTGTGGTCAAGCCCCTTCAGATTTTCCAGAAATTGCACAATTTTTAGTTAGGCAAGGAATAGACACAATTTCTCTGAACCCCGATTCAGTGATAGAAACTATTTTTACAGTTGCAAAAGAAGAAAAAAGATTAATGTCAAAAAAAATTAAACCTTAAAATCTTATATGATTTTATTAAAAAATCCACTTCATAATCAATTTTCCCTTAAATAACCTTATTCTTTAAACAATGTTAGATAAAAGATTAGAGGATAGATAAAGTTAAATATTGTTAATATTGTTTAAGATTATGAAAAATAAAAACAGAATAGCAATCTTTATAATCGGAATAATTCTCTTAGGATTAATTATCTGGATGATAATTCCCTCAAATAAAAAAATGACGCAAGTAAAATTAGAAACAAACTACGGAGACATTGTAATTAATTTGTATAGTGATATGCCTATTACAACGGGAAATTTTATTAATCTCGTCAAAAAAGGAATTTACGACGGAGTAGTCTTTCACAGGGTAATTCCCAATTTTATGATTCAGGGCGGAGATCCGACAGGAACAGGGTTTGGGGACCCTTCTATTCCGAATATTCAAGACGAGTTTAGTCACGAAGGAGGAAACAAAAACAATCGAGGAACAATTGCAATGGCAAACGCTGGACCGAATACAGGTTCCTCACAATTTTTCATAAATTTAGTAGACAATAATTTTTTAGACACAAAACACCCCGTCTTCGGAAAAGTTATTAAAGGGATGGAGGTTGTGGACGAGATAGCAAAGGTGCCAACTGATACAAATGATAGGCCCTTAAAGGAAGTTAAAATTTTGAAAGCCAGTTTAATTTAAAATCATAAAAAGAATAAAGAAAATTATAAAAAAGAAGATTGGGAAAAACAAAGGTATTTCTGAACAATTTTTTATTGTAAAGGATTCCTTAATTCAAATAGGAAGCGGTTTCCAATCACAATAACCTTTAAAAAATCTTTTTATACCAAAGATTATGGAAATTAAGTATTTTAAGAATTATTGTAATTCTCAAGATTGTTATGTTCAAGAAAAAAAAGGGAAATAGTGTAAGATTTGAAGAAAATAAAGAAGACATTGATTTTAAAAAAACTTGGGAAATGTATAAAAAATCAAAACCAATTTTAAAGGATACAAACCTTTAAATAAGAAAAATAATTTAATTTCTTAATTAAATGAATCCAAAAAAACAAAATGGAAAAAGACATTGGTAAAATCCAGAAAAATGATACAACAGATATTGTTTTAAGGATTGATGATTTTGGTGGTCGAAGAGGGTTTACAATCCGAGAATTCGTGACTTCTGATAGATACACCGGTTTCACAAAAGCAGGTGTAAGAATTTTAGCAAAAGATTTTCCTAAATTTAAGGAAATGATAAACTCTGTTTCAGAAGAAGAAATGAAAGAAGAACCTTCAGAAGATTCAGAAGAGCAAAAAACTCTTTCTGAAGAGAAATCTACAGGGGACGAACCATCTGAAGCTGAATCTAAGTCGAAAGAAGATTTGCCAGATTATTAAATTTATAAGAATAAATAAGAAAACAAAAGAGAAGTTTGGTAGATTTATGTCTATCGTTAGAATCAAGAAGTGATTCACAGCAAGATATTTATCTTCGGGGCATAAAAAATTATTTAATAAGAGGAATTTTAGAGCTATTTAAGATAGGTTGGCATCAGAGAATTATGTCCAAATTGGATCGTTAAATCAATGCCCAATTTGTCTATCCCGACGGGATAGTCGCACGCACCAAAACAATTCCCAAGATAAATTAAAAATTCAGCTTCTGTTTTATCTCTTAAATAATCTACAATTGCTGTTGCGTAGATTTTCAATCCATCAGGAAATTGAACTAAAACAAGTCTCGCTTTTTCTTCTTTAATGATTTTGATTGCTTTTTTCAAATCTAAGGAATATTCATCTTCCAAATCTTTGACAGTCCTTTCTTTCATGAACATAAACAAGCGTTCTCTCTTATAAATCTTTTTTATTAGAAACCTTTAAATTCTTTATTAAATGAAATTATTTATGGAAAGCAAAATAAGACAACCAATTGTGACAATAGCAGGACATGTGGACCATGGGAAAACCAGCATCCTCGACTCACTTAGAAATTCCTGCGTTCAGGACGAAGAAGCAGGAGGAATAACCCAAAAAATTTCATTTACTTCCTATCCCATAGATAAATTAAAAGCTTCTTGTCCTTTAATCCAATCTTCCGGAATTGTTCTGAATATACCCGGGTTTTTACTAATTGACACGCCGGGGCATGCTGCATTCACGAATCTAAGAAAAAGAGGAAGTTCGCTTGCAGATTTGGCAATATTAGTTATTGACATAAATGAAGGAATAAAACCACAAACCGCTGAAGTAATTACCATCTTGAAGATGAACAAAATTCCCTTCATAATTGCATTAAATAAAATCGATAAAATTACTGGATGGAAAAAATTAGACGAAAATTTGAAAGTCTCAGTGGAGATGCAATCTGAAAGAATAAAACAAGATTTTGATGAAAAATATTATACTCTCGTCGGAGCACTTCAGTCATATGGTTTAGAAACTGATTTATATTATAATATAAAGGATTTTACAAAGAAAATTGCAATGGTTCCTTGCTCGGCTAAAACAAAAGAGGGGATTCCAGAATTAATCATGGTACTTTGTGGATTAAGTCAGAAATTTTTAACAGAAAAGTTAAAATTACATTCTGAACCAAAAGGGGTTATGCTTGAAGTTAAAAAAGAAAAAAATACCCAATTTATTGAATCAATACTTTACGACGGAGAACTAAAAAAAAGCGACGAAATCGCGATAGCAAGTCTTGAAGGAAAACCAATAATTGCGAAGATAAGAATTTTGGAAGAGATTGAACCTCTTTGTGCGAAGTTTAGGACAGTAAAAAAAGCAAAAGCATCGACGGGAATACGAATACAGCTCGTAGGCTCAAAAGAAATTTCTCCTTGTGGAAAGATAGAAATTCTTCCTGGAATGCCCTTTGTAAAATTTAAAAATAATTTAAAAGAAATTGAAAACCAATTTAAAAAAGAAGTTGGCGAATCAATAAAAACAGATAAACAAGGAATTATTGTAAAAGCAGATTCTCTCGGAAGTCTTGAAGCACTTTTAACCTTGTTAAAACAAAATAATGTTTCTGTTGTAAAGGCAGGAATTGGAAAAATAAATAAGGCCGATGCAATTTCTGCAAAAGCAAATTTAGAGATAAACGAAATGGATTCACTAATTGTTGGTTTTAATGTGGGAATTTGTGAAGGGGTAAATGAAATTTCTTCAAAAATAAAAATAATTACAAATGATGTTGTTTACAAAATTATTGAAGATTTAATTGATTGGAGAAAAGAAAAACAAATGGAAATTGAAAAGAAAAGATTAATGGGTTTATCAACAATTTGTAAATTAGAAGTTTTGCCTCAATATGTTTTTAGAAATACAAAACCTGCGATATTCGGGGTTAGGATAGTTGGAGGAAAATTAATAAAAAATCTTCCGATTATAGATGTAGAAGAGAATAAAATTGGAAACATAAAAAATATTCAATCTGAACAAAAGTCAGTTGATGAGGTAAAAGAAGGCTCAGAAGTTGCAATTTCAATTCCAGGATTAAACTACGAAAGACAATTAAAAGGAAAAAAATTTCTTTATGTGAATCTTGGCGAATCTCAATTCAGAAATTTCAAAAAGAACAAGGATTTATTGACTCTCACCGAAATAAATATATTAAAAGAGATTGTTGAAATAAAAAGAAAAAAAAATCCCGAATGGGGAATATGAAATCCTCCCTAAAAATATAGACATTTTTCCAGAAAATTTAACATTTTCTTTTGGAATTTCCTTTGATATCCATTCAAATAATTCAACTGAAAAATTTTAATCTGTGATAATAAAATTTGGTTTAAGTATAAATCTTCTTCAATGATTCTTCATAACAAAATTACTTATTTTTGTACCCTTTCCA
>CAYLLR010000003.1:0-13090 GCA_964384965.1 Candidatus Woesearchaeota archaeon
AAAATGACTAATCTACAAAAAGGAAAATATTACAAATTAGAATTAAACCTCTTTGGAAGAATCTTAAATTATGAAGGTGAAATAGCTTACCTAGAAAAAGAAGAATTTGGATTAAAAACAAAAGAAGAAAGTTGCCCCTTGCAATTCAGAATAAAAGATATTATTTCAATAAAACAACCCCCAAAACCAAAACAAGAAGAAAAAGTATTCAAAATTTACTCAAAAAAGAAATTTAAAAATTTAAAACAAACAAAAGGTCCTCCAATTAATATCTAACAAAACATAAAAACTCCTCTTTCTATTATAAATTATGGTACAATACACTTATTCATCTCACAGAACAAGGCACATAGAAAAGATCAGAAAGCAAAGGCAGAAATACCCGGTAATTGCAAAAAACATAGTTGACACCTCGGATATAATCCTGCAAGTTCTTGATGCAAGATTCCCTGGAAAAACAAGAAATCTTGAACTATAAAAAGAAATTGAAAAACAAAAAAAGAAAATAATTTATGTCTTAAACAAATCAGACCTTTTATTAAACAAAGATCTCAAAGCAATAAAAAAAAGTTTCAAAAATTATGCATTAGTTTCTTGCACACAAAGAAAAGGCATTAAAAATTTAAGAGACCTGATAAAAAAAATTTCTAAAACAATTGAAAACAAAGAAAAAAGAGAAATAAGAAAAGACAAAGTAGTTGTAGGAAATGACCAAAGAATAAAAGTTGGAGTAATTGGTTACCCAAATACAGGAAAAAGCTCTCTTATAAATTTACTTTCAGGAAAATCTGCAGCAGGAGTTGGAGCAGATGCAGGATTTACAAAGAACATTCAAAAAATAAGACTTTCACAAGATATTGTATTAATTGATTCTCCAGGAGTAATTCCAGAAGAAAAATATTCAGGAATAGACAAAAAGAAAATCTCAGAACATACAATAGTTGGAGGGAGAAGTTATTCTCAGGTAAAAGACCCAGAAATTGTAGTCGATAATTTAACAAAAGAATTTCCAGGAGTTTTACAAAATCATTATAAAATAAAAACAGAAAGTTCAGAAGAATTAATTGAGCAATTAGGAAGAAAAAAAGGATTTTTAAAAAAAGGTAATGAAGTTAACGAAGACAAAACAGCAAGATTTATTTTAAAACAATGGCAATTAGGAGAAATAAAAATCTAAGAAATATCTCCTTTTTCAATTAAAAAAAGAATATTTGGAGCAACAGCATAATCTCCTCTTTTAATTTTATTAATTTCCAACCACCTAACCTCATGCCCATTATAATTAAAGGAATCATAACTATTAACCTCGTCTTTTAACTCAGCAAGATAATGGTGTAAAGAAATTTTCATTTCTTCCCCTGTGCCAGGCCTTTTATCTAATTCCATTGTGGACAACTTTTTCACTAACCTACAAAAATACCCTGTTTCCTCTGGTAATTCTCTTAAAGCACAATTTTCTAAAGATTCATCTGCTTCCAAAGTTCCCCCAGGAATTTTGTAAAAATCATCTTTTTTATCTTTAGTTACTAACAACCTCTCTTCTTTAATAACAACTGGTCCAGAAGCAATTATATGTTTCATGAAAATAAACAAAAAACACACTATAAATATTTAACCATATAATTCCCTTCTAATTTATAACCTAACTTAGAATAATATTCTCTAACACCGACGCCACTAATAACTGCCACCTTTTTGTACCCTTTCTCTTTAGCTAATTCTTCTGCTCTTTGCATTAATTTTTTACCCAACCCCCTATGCTGGCTTCTCCCAGATTCTTGTCCTAATTTTAAAGCCTGACCATAAACATGAATTTCACGAACAATTGCAGCATCTTTTAACTCATCTATAAAAACATCTTTTGAAGGAAATCTTAATCTTAAAAGTCCAAACAAAATCTCATCTTTATTCACAAATTCTAAAAAAACTTCTCCCCCTTCTGAAGCCGAATAAAAAGTTTCTTTCAAATTAACATTAAAATCAATGCCCTTATTTTGAAAACCAATTTCTCTAAGACGAATTTCTTTGATTTTTTTATTCTTACTTAATTCTTCAGTTAAATCTCCCCTCATAGAGGTTGAAGCAATATCTCTGTGAACCATTTTTTCCTTAGGTATTTCTCTCATTATTCTCATAATCCTACAATACCGGGGGATAACTTCATATATTTGTTTAATAATTTCTACAATTTCCTCATTTGAATAAGGTTTATAATTAATCTTCTTATAAATCTTTTCCAAAGGAGAAGATTCAACGATTTGACAAGGATAAATCTTCAATTGATCAGGACGAAATTCTTTACCTTCAAAAACAAGTTTAAACTTTTCCAAATCTAATTTCTTATTTGAATAAGGTAATCCCGGCATTATATGATAACCAATTTTAAAACCAGCATCTTTCAATCTTTTAGTGGCCTCAACAACCTCCTGGACAGTGTGGCCCCTATTTACTTTTCTATAAATTTCATCATCAAGAATTTGAACCCCCAATTCGCAACGGGTTGCGCCAAATTCAAGCATTTCCTTTATTTCTTCAACAGAACAATTATCCGGCCTGTTTTCAATACAAAGTGCAACAATACGATGTTTAGCAATTTCATTAATTTTCTTAGCTTCTTCCAAATCTTTAGACTCA
Organism: Candidatus Woesearchaeota archaeon; assembly: GCA_964384965.1. Taxonomy (GTDB): domain Archaea; phylum Nanobdellota; class Nanobdellia; order Pacearchaeales; family GW2011-AR1; genus GW2011-AR1. The sequence continues at coordinate 2,635 of CAYLLR010000003.1, forward strand.
ACACCATTTAAGGTATCAAAAATTCCCTTAACATAATCATACTTAAAATCTTTAGAATATTGTAAAAAAGTTCCTCCAATAATTATTACTTCTAATTTATCTGTTGGGTGACCCATTTTTTCCAGAGAACTCAATCTCACTTCAATCTGCTTTTTAACATCAAATTTCAAAGCCATTGCTCGCATAATAGCAGGACTTTTATCTGTATAACTCTGTGGCACAAAATCTCCTCCTGGACAATAAATACATGTTCCATGATCGCATTTTTTAGGAGGCAAAACAACTGTCAAAGGGGTTATTCCAGACTTAGATCTAACTGGTTTTTTAACTTTCATAAAAATCAAAACTATTATATTCTTAAAAAGTCTTCGAATTAAATGGAAATTGAAAACCAAGAAAAAGTATGGGATAACATTGCAAAAGAATGGCACGAGTATAAAAAAATTCCTTCTCAAAATGCAAAAAAGTTCCTAGAAAAAACTTCTGGAAAAGTATTAGATCTAGGCTCTGGTTCAGGAAGACATTTAACCAAAATAAAAAAAGGAAAAATGTATCTGCAAGATTTTTCAAAACAGATGTTAGAACTTGCACAAAAAAAGGCAAAAGAACAAAAAATTAGTGCAGAATTCATACATTCCCCAATGGAAAAAATTCCTTTTGAAAACGAGTTCTTTGATTATATAATTTCCATCTCTGCATTACATTGCATTAAAGGGAAGTCAAATAGAAAAAAAACAATTCAAGAAATTTATAGAGTTTTAAAACCAAATGGAAAAGCCTATATAGGTGTTTGGAATCAAAACTCAAAGAGATTTAAGAGAAAAAAAGGAAAAGAACATTTAATTGGTTGGACAAACAAAGGAAAGAGATATTATTATCTTTACAATGAAAAAGAAATTCATGAAGAATTTCAAAAAGCAGGGTTTAAAATAATTTCAACCCATAATTCAGAAATGATGATTAATTTTGTCGTTGAAAAAATCAAATAGGTTTAAATTATAATAACATCTAAATTTTTAGAGTCCATCTATTTTAAATATTCTTTCTTCCTCCAATCTCCCTATGGAAAAAGTTTTTTGGTTTGTTTATATTCTTGAATGTAAAGATGGATCATTTTATACGGGTGTAACAAAAGACCTCAATAAAAGAATGAAAGCCCATATAGAAGGCAAGGGAAGCAAGTATGTTCATCGAAAAGGATTTAAAAGATTAGTCAAAAATAAATTGTGTCCAAATAAATCCGAAGCCTATAAGTGTGAGTATATTATCAAACAACTACCAAAAAAGAGAAAATTAGAGTGGTTTGATTTATAGGCAAATTATTAATCAACCGTTTTTATAAAAAATTATAAAAAAGAATCAGAATATATCCAAAAATAATAAAAATAAAATAATAAAGTTTAAAGTTTTGAAATTAAAAATTTTTAATTTTCTCTCGGTTTCGCTTCAGATACTTTTAAAGGTCTTCCTTCGAAATCTTTCTCATTCATTCCAGCAATTGCTTTTTTAGCAGCTTCATCGTCTGAAAAAGTCACGAATCCAAATCCTTTAGATCTTCTTGAGAATTTGTCAACAATTAAACTTGCTTCTTCAACTTCTCCGAATTCTGAAAATGCTTTTTTCAAAGACTCTTCAGTCACACTAAAAGGTAGGTTTCCTACGTATAGCTTCATTCTATTTTTTCCTCCCTTGTCCTAACATCATATAAGGACTTTTGGAGGGTTTTTAATGCTTTGTATTTTTTAAAATGGGGTTTTTGAAAGGAAGTGACTTTGTGAGGGGTTAAAAGGTTTGTGAATTGTTTTTTATGAAACTAGTTTCTCCAAAGCAGTTAAATAGACTTTTGTTTTAATTTTCCCAGGAAAAAAGTATTGTAGAAAAAATGAAAAAGAAAAATGTAATTTTTGCCACGGGGATTTTCTTTGTTTTAATTTTGGCGGGAATTGTCGTTTTCTCAAATTTTGGAAAAGGCTATGATGCGGTTAAAAATTTTAACGGAGAAATCAAATTCTATAAATCTGGTAATTGTGGGTGTTGTGAAGTTTATTTGAATTATTTTAAAACTAAAGGGAATTCTGGTCTTAAGGTGACCGAGGTACAGAATAACTCGAAGGTTATGCAGGACTATAAGATTCCTTCTTTCTTGGAAAGTTGTCATACGATGGTTGTCGGAAATTATTTTGTTGAAGGGCATGTTCCGTTAGAGGCCATTGAAAAACTTCTTTATGAAAAACCAAATATTCTCGGAATCGGGATGCCTGGTATGCCTCCGAGTTCTCCCGGAATGCCGGGAATTAAGGAAGGAGATTTCATAATTTATGGAATAAACAATGATGGCACTTCATTTGAGTTCATGAAAATTTAAAATGGAATTTTATTTTATTTTAGGGGGAATTTCAATTTTATTTTTTATTTTATTAGGAGTTAAAGAATTTTTTAATAAAAAATTGAAAGAAAAGTTTTGTGTTCTCTGTTTTTCTATAATTTTTGCTTGGGTGATTCTTTTAATTTTAAATTTTTTAAATCTCTTTCAAGATAAAATTTTGATTGCGATATTAATGGGACATACCTCGTTAGGTTTGTTTTATTTTTTTGAAATGCATTTTAAAAGATGGATGGAAATATTTAAACTTCCTTTACTCCTAACCTTTATCTCGGCAATTTATTTTCTTTTAGAAAATTTTGAAATAGTTTCTTTTGTCATTTTGGTCTTTTTGTGGGGGGTTTTTTTTATCATTTATCTTTTTAGAAAAGGTGGAATTAAGCCTTATGTAAATAAATTAGTAGAGTGTTGTAAAAAATGGTGAGAAGATGATATTAAGGGATAAAATTTATTAGGTGGAAAATTGTTTTATACTAAAATGTGGAATAAAATATTTGATAAGAATCTAAAAGGAGGTGTTATTTATTATGAATAGGAAAACTATTTTATGGATTGTCGTTGGAATTTTGATTTTGGGATTAATATTGCTAATTTTTCTCCCTAGAGTGATTGACGTTTCAAGAGATTCTGGAATGTCCGGAGACGATTTATGTAAACCTACGGCAGGATATACCGAGGACTCTTGGAGGGAGCACATGAGCCATCATCCCGATATATACAAGAGTTGTTTAACTTGAATTAAAGGAAAATTTATTAGATAAATTAAAAAAGGAAAACTAATTTTAGTTTATTTTTCATTTTTCTCTGCCCATTTTATTAGGGGTTTAAGTGAGGATAAAAGAGATTCTCCTTTTTTTGTTAATGAATATTCAACTTTTGGGGGAATATTTTTGAACAATTTTCTTTTTAAAATTCCTTCTTTTTCAAGTTCTTTTAATCTTTGACTTAATATTTTTGGCGTAGCCGATTCTAATCTTTTCAATAAATTGTTAAATCTCAATTTTTTAAAATTACCAATTGTAATTATAATTGATAAATTCCATTTTTTGCTCAAGTAGGTAGAGGCTATTTCTAATGGCCTCGGACAATAGCCTTTAAGAGATTTCATACCACAACAATTAGTATCTATTTGGATAGTTTTTTTACTTCCCATTTGGAAACTGCTTAATTTATATAGTTCGGGGAGTATATAAAATAAACTAAATATATTATATTTTAAAATAAAGATGGAAATTGAAAATAAGGAAAAATGTTGTAAAGGAAGCATTTGTCCTTCTTGTAGTTGCTGTATTTGTATTTGCATTGAGGATTTGAAAAAAATATTAAGCCCTGAAGCGAAAAAAATGTTAATAAATGAACTTCAAAGGGAGGAAAAAATTTGAGATGGAAGTTTTAGTTTATAGCACTCCTACTTGTCCGTGGTGTATTAAAGTCAAAGAATTTTTGAAGAGTCATAATATAGAGTTTGAAGATTTTGATGTAAGTAAAGACGAAAAGCTGGCAGAGGAACTGGTTAAAAAGTCCGGGCAACGGGGGGTTCCGGTTACAGATATCGACGGAAAAATAATTATTGGGTTTAATGAAGAAAAGTTAAAAGAGGCTTTGAATTTATAATGGTGAAGGAAATTAATCACAAAAATAAATTATATTATCAATGTGGGGTGTGTGGTTTTTATTACACCACCAAAAAATTGGCTCAGGAATGTGAAGATTTTTGTAACAAATACAAAAGTTGTGGCATCGATATTACGAAACATGCTGTAAAATTGGAATAAATTTGAAAAGGGTTTAATGAAAAGGTTTATAGGTTAAGAAATTCTTTTTCTATGTTATATGAAATCAAGATTAGGAGAGAATCATGCCAAAAGAAATATTTGAAGATAATAAAGAAGAGGAAAGAGCAGAAAAATTGAGGGTTTTATATAGGGGGAATTTTCCCTTTGATATTGCTTTATTAAAATATTTTGTTAATGATGTTGTAGGGGTTGTTAAAAATGAATCTTAAAACTAAATCTTGGATTTATGGAACTTTTTCTGTTTTGGCCATGTTCCTTTTTTATTTTGTTTTGCTTTCCATTTTGAATTCTCCTCAACATGCAGTTTCTAAATTTTTGGAAATTTGGTATCTTATGGGCCCTCTTATTGTGGGTTTTGGTATTCAAGTAGGTTTATTTGTATATGTTAAAAATTATTGTAAACATGTGGGGTCTGATACGGCTGTTGTGAGTACAAGTGCAGGGATTTCTGGAGGGTCAATGATTGCTTGTTGTACTCATCATTTTATAGACGTATTTGCTATTTTAGGTATTGCTTGGGCAGCTTCTTTTTTTGTAAGATATCAAACAACATTTTTATTGATAGGTTTGGCCGCAAATATATTTGGTATTTTTTACATGTGGGGACATTTAAACAAAATGAAAAGGGGTAAAAATTCTCACCAGAAGTGTGATAAATAAAATGAAAAATAAAGAAGTGGCCATTTATGAAGTTGATATTCAAAATGATTTCAGTTATAGGGAGGGAGCCCTTTTTGTTAATGGGCAAAAACCTTGGTCAAACAAACCTTATGGAGCAGAGGCAGTTCTTCCAAATATCTTTGCAATCCATAATTATGCAAATAAAAAGGGATTAAGAATAGTTGGAAGTGTTGATAGGCATTTTTACGAAGATGCTGAACTTATAAGAAATAAAGGGGGTTTTTTTGAGGATCATTGCATGAACGGAACTTATGGACAATTGAGGTTAAGAGAATTGGAACCCCAGAAAGATATTTATATTCGAAATAAAGATGGTCCAATGCTCAATACAAGAATATATAGTTTAAATGAACTTAGGGGTTATGTGAATTCGGATGCACAAATTATTTTTGAAAAGCAATCTTATGATGTTGATACTAATCCAAATTTCAAACCGACGTTGAAAATTCTTTTAGAAAAAGGGTTGAAAAAAATTATCTTTGATGGGTTTGCAACAGATTATTGCAATAAGGCAGTAGTTTTGGCAATGGCAAAATATAGGGATGAGTTTGGATTAGATTTGGGATTGTATGTTGTAACCGACGCTATTGAAGAGGTTAATATAGACTTCCAAGGAAATGTTGATATGAATTTTGGAAAGAGAGCACTTGAAAAAATGGTACAAGTAGGAGCAAAGCTTGTAACAACTAAAGATTTTTTAGAGGGTAAAATATGAAATTGGAAATTTTAATTAATTTTGTAGATGGTAATTTTAATGGATTTTGAAATTAAAAAGTCTTGAAACTAGTTTCTCCAAACAGCTTAAATAGTATTTTTTCTTGGAAAAGTCATGGAAAATAAAAACCATAAAAAAAATGTAAAAGGAGGAAGAAAGACCAGCACCGAGCAATATGTGCAACTGATAATAATCGGGGTTTTAGTTCTTGTGATTGGATTTTATGCAGGTAAAATGTTTAGTGGATCTTCTGGAGTTAGTACGGAGATCGGAACAGTTTCTGCGATGGATATAATCCCTACAGGAATACCGGCGATTTATGGTTCAGAGTTGGGAGTTAGTTTTGATGATGTGTCTACAACTAACCCAAGATTAGCGGATGCGACGATAAGAAAGTTGAAACAACACCAAGATATGAAACTTAATGATGCGCAAATGCAAAGATATCTTAAAATTGGTTCCTCAATCGCTTGTGAATATTGTTGTGGAGCTAAATCGTTAATTTTCCCTGATGGTAGAAAAGCATGTAGTTGTGCACACAGCGGTTCAATGCGTGGACTTGCAAAATATTTGCTTGTTAATCATCCTGAAATGAGTGATTTAGAAATTCTAACGGAGCTCGCAAAATGGAAAGTGTTATTCTTTCCAGGAATACTTCAGAAGAAGGCACAGATATTAGAATCTCGAGGAATAGATTCAAAAAATTATGTGAACTTAGCGAGTAACAAATATCGTGGAATTGAAAAAGGAGAGAAAAGTGGCGGTGAAATGGTCGGAGGATGTTAATATGAGAAATCTTATTTTTTCTTTATCTCTTTTAACGTCCTTTCTTCCTTTTTTCGAGGATGGAGTTAGATATCCCGGAAGAATACTAAAGAAAAAAATTAAAGGAGGGAATTAAAAAACGATGGAAATGAAAAAAAGCACCTTAATGTGGATCGTAATTGGGATTTTGTTTTTATTGGCGCTATTTTTGATGTTTAAGGCAGGGGCGTCGGGAAGCATGGCTCAAAGTGTTTCTGGGACTGCAAAAAGTTTAGCATCTTCTAGTGCAATGGTCGGAGGGTGTTGAGTTTATTTTTTAGTTTGAGAGAATAGAAATAAATAAAATGGATTGGAACAAGTACATTTTGGCAGTGGGGTCTTTTGCAGTTTTAATTTTCTCTTTGAGAGAGGTTAGTGCTCATTGTCCACTTTGTACCATTGGCGCAGGAGCTGCTGCTGCTGGAGCAGTCTATCTGGGGGTAAGCAAAGTTGTGGTAAGTTTGTTTATTGGGGCTTTTGCAGTATCGACTGGATGGTGGGTTTCCAAAATAATTAAAAAAAAGTATATCCCATACCAGAAACATCTTATAATTTTGGCATCTTTTTTATTGACGATTATTCCAATAATGCCAATAATGGAAACTATTAAACCATTTTATCTTTCTTTATTTGGGGATTATGGAACTTTATTTAATAGAACATATCTTTTAAACATGGCTTTGTTTGGAAGTATCTTCGGAGGGGGAATAGTCTATTTGACCCCCTTAATAAGTTCCAAAATTAGTAAAATGAGGGGTGGAAGAATAATTCCTTTTCAAGGGGTCATATTGACTTTAACTTTATTAATAATTGCTGGGGGAATAATTCAACTTTTAGTTTGAAAGAAAATTTTGTCTAAAATTTTAACAAAATAGGGTTCTTTATTTTTAAAAAATCTTTCAGATGAATTATTTGAAAGATATTCAAAACCAAGTTCCATAATTATATTAAACAAATTTAATTATTTTTAGATTTTAGGAGGTTCCGAAGTTGTTTTGCGTTATTTGTAGTTAATTGGGTGTTATTAAATCACCACACATTTTATAAATAATTTTTTCCTTGAAATTATATAAATTAGAATAAAAATTATAAAATGAAAAAGATTTTGATTGCGTTTATTTTTGGAATGTTTTTAGTTTCATTTGTTTCTGCAGGTATTAGTTTTGGGATTCAGCCACATGTTGTCTACAATTTTGGAGATAAAATAAATACCACAATAAAAATTATCCCGAGTGGAGAATTTGAGGGGATTATTTCTGTTTCTTTGAAATGTGGGTCAAAAAGTGTTGAAGTTTATAAAGAATTTTTATCTTTGACGAGCGAGATTGAAAAGGAATTGGTTGTTCCATTGGTGAAGCCTTTGGTTGGGAATCTCACCGGGAATTGTAATCTTAATATCTTGGAGGGTGGAGAAAAGAAGGCTTCTTCAGATTCTTTTAAGATTTCTAAATTTATTTCAGTTGAATTTTCAAAATGGGGAGAATTTTTCAATCCCGGGGAGAAAATCAAAATTGAAGGTTCGGCAGTCAAAGAAAATGGGGAAAATGTCGAAGGGGATTATTGGGCGAAAATTGGGGAAGATGTTTTTAATGGTGAAGTAAACCAGGGAAGTTTTTCAATTATTTTTAATATTCCCAATAATTTTTCTTCGGGAGAGCATAAAATTGAGTTAAATGTTAGTGAAAAAGATAAAAATGGAGAAATTATTAATTTTGGAAGAAAATTATCTTTTTTAAATATCAGGCAGGTTCCAACAAGTGTTGAGATAATATTGAATAAAAAGGAGTTTTTGCCGGGGGAATCAGTTAAAGGAAAAGTAATATTGCATGATCAAACCGGAAAGAGTATTTCAGACGCAGAGGTTTATGTGGCAGTAAAAAATAACGCAAGAGAAATTGTAAAAAAAATTATAACAAAAACTGAAAGGGAATTTTCTTATGCAACGGCTAAGGACGAGTCTCCAGGAAATTTTGTTATTTCAGCTTATTCTCAGAATTTGATTAATAGTGCCGACGCGAAAATAGTTGAGAATAAAAAAATAGATTCTGAAATTATAAACAAAACACTTATCTTAACGAATGTAGGAAATGTTTTTTACAATGACACATTGGCTTTAAAGATTGGGGATGACGACGTTAAAATTCCTGTCTCTCTCCCTGTTGGAGCTTCTGAGATTTACTCTCTTAGTGCACCAGATGGAGAGTATGATGTGGTTGTTGGAAACTTAAAAAAAAGGGTTTTGCTTTCTGGGAATGCTGTTCAAGTTAAGAAAGTAGACCAAGGGATTTCACAATTTATTTCTTTCATATGGGTTTTTGTTTTGATTTTTCTTGCTCTTGGAATTTACTTTATTTTTAGAAGGGGTCACAAACCCCATATTTTTGCAAAGATAAAAAAAGTTAAGCAGGCTGAAAGAAAACTTGTTAAAGATAAAAAAACAGAAAATATTTTTGATTTGAAAAAGAAAGTTGAGATTTCTCTATCAATAGTTGGGACAAAACAAAATGCAGTGGTGGGATGTCTTTCTTTGAAAAATTATGAGGAAATTCGTTCAGGGAAAGGAAATGTTAAGGAAACTTTTTCAAAAATAAGCGATTTAATTGAGAAGAGTAAGGGAATAATTTATTTAGTAAATGAACACATTTTCTTCATATTGGCTCCTTCATTCACGAAAACTTTTAAAAATCAAAAATCTGGGATTTTACTTTCTCAAGATATACAATCCGTTTTAAATGAGCACAATAAGAAATTTAAACAGAAAATAGATTTTGGGATGTCTTTAAATTATGGGACTGTAATTATAAAAGTTGAACCGGTAAGTATAAAGTTTATGAGTCTTGGAACTCTTATAGCTTCTTGTAAAAAATTATCAAATTATTCAAATGGAGAAATTTTAATTTCTGATAAATTTAAAGAAAGTACGGATGAGAAAATAAAAGGGGATTTAATTGAAGTGGGAAATTTAAAGGCCTATAAGTTGGAAAAATTAATTGATAAAAATATTCATTCTACTTTTCTCGAGGGTTTTTTAGCAAGACAGGAAAAAGAGAAATCTAAAGAAAGTGGAAAAAACAAAAGCTAATTGTTTGTTTTTTTCTTTACTTTGTTTTTTTTACTCTCCGTTGATTTTTTAATTTCCTCTTTAACAATCTTTTCTACATCTTCCTTTGTCAATTTTTCTTCGGAGTTTTTTTTATCATTTTTTTTAATTTTTTTTATCAGATTATTGAAAAGGTTGGTTATCTTTTTTCCCCACCTAAAAAAACTGAAACTGATTCCTAATGCAATAAACAAAATTCCAACAATTAGTGTGACTAAAAATACATTGGAAGATTCACTGAATAAGATAGGGATTGCTTTAAAAGGAAAAAGATTTGGAATTAATGAGAGTAACCATGTTATTTGTTTGAATGGAAGGGCCGAAAAGATTATCATGCTTCCCGTCAAAATAAGAGAAGAGTGTTTTTCTTTTGCGAAGAGAAAAATTAAAATAAAAATTATTAAAGAAATAATTAGAACTGAATAAAATTTGTTTCCCCAATATTCCTTTCCTTTTTCTGAAATTAAAACCAATTGTTGGTTTTTTGTTTTTAGGCAATCTAAAAAGTCGCATTTATAATTTTTATAGTATATTTTTGGAATTGTTTCGTTTATCACATAATCAATTGTTGATTTTGCGTCTTTGTTTATTATGTTGCATGGAATTTCAATTTGGTTTTCTTCAAAACTAAATTTTACCGATTCTTTTTCTGGACAATTTATTCTTTTAGAATTGTATTCTTGAAGAAGAATTGCTTTACTTCCTGAATCTTTCGCAAGATTATTTGTTAAATTTTTTAAGTATGGTTGAACATTGTCATAATTTAAGGACCAGTTTAAAGTCAGAAAAATATTTCCCAGAAAAAGTGCAATGAATAATGAAAATGTAAGAATAAAAATGATGCTACCCCTTATAAATCCCATTCCGTAACTAAATAAGGATTGTTTATAAAATTATTTGGGACCTTATAATTTCAAATTTAGTGGTTAAATAAGTTATTTGAATCTTTTTTGTCCTAAATTATTTTGAATTTTATT
>CAYLLR010000003.1:13190-29251 GCA_964384965.1 Candidatus Woesearchaeota archaeon
GTGGTTAAATAAGTTATTTGAATCTTTTTTGTCCTAAATTATTTTGAATTTTATTCTTGACAAATTTATTGAAGTGACTCTTTAAAATCTTTTGAGCATTTCAATTCTTTTTTCTATTGGGGGATGTGTTGAACTTAAATTTCCCAGAGGATTAGAAAAGAAAAGAGGAGCAATTGCCTTTGAAATTTTTTTATTTGGTTGTATATTTTCAGATTTTATTTTTTCTAATGCTCTAATTAATCCTTGGGGATTTCTGGTAAATTTAACAGCTGTAGCATCTGCTGTAAACTCCCTTTTACGTGAAATTGCCAATTGGACTAACATAACTACAATGGGTGCGAGAATTGCCAGTATGATTCCGATTAAAATAAAGATTCCTGAATTTTTGTCATTTCCATTCCTGAACCATAGGCTCCTGAGAAAAATTTGGGAAATTATTGCAATCATCCCCACCATAACAGACACGAGAGTTATGAAACGAATATCATAATTTGCGACATGAGAAAGTTCGTGTGCCAAGACCCCTTCAAGTTCTCTTCTTTCCAATTTTTGAAGTGCACCTGTTGTTACGCAAATTACTGCATGTTTTGGGTCTCTTCCGCTTGCAAAGGCATTTATTTCGGGGGATTTTAAAATGTACAATCTTGGCATTGGAAGGGAGGAGGCAATTGTTAAACTTTTTACTAATCTATAATAGTCCTTATATTCATTTTGATTTGCTTTCTTTGCTCCGACTGATTTTATTGCTATCTTATCCGAGTTATAAAAACTGAACCAGGTATAGCCTACTGAAAAAATAATTGCAAAAATCATTATGATAAAAAAATATTGTTCTCCGAACGCAAATGAAATAAAATATCCAAATATTACGAGGATGATTGCAACAGAGATAATTAGAAAAATTGATTTTCTTTTGTTTCTTGAAATTTGGTCTCTAAAATCGATGTGTTTCATATGGCTTTTAGGTCTATAAAGTTTTTAAGGATTTGCTTCAAATTTTTTTCTAAGAGCGTGGTTTAAAAAATTTCTGGGAAAATCCAACAATAATATAATGAAATTTTTTGGATTAACTTTGTTCGTAGAAATTTTTTTTAAAAAAATTGGGTTTCTTGTGAAGTAATTTTCTTTATTTTTCATTAAAATTTAACTTTCACAATCTTTTTTTCAGCTTCGGTAATTTGTAAATATTCTTTTTTTGTTTTTCCAAAAATCTTTGCAAGTATTACTCCGGGAAATCTTTCATAGAGGTTATTATAACTTAATATTGAGTCATTATAATTTTGTCTTGCATATGCGACTCTGTCTTCGGTAGAGGACAATTCTCTTTGAAGTTCCATGAAATTGGTATTAGCTTTCAAGTCAGGATAGTTCTCAGCAATTGCGAAAAGTTTTCCAAGTACTCCCTCCAGAGTATTATTTGCGTCTAACTTTTTGGGAAGACTTCTTGCAGACACGAGAGCTTTTCTCGCTTCGCTCACTTCTTTCATAATTCCTTTTTCATGCTTTGCATACCCTTTTACAGTCTCAATTAAGTTGGGAATCAGGTCGGATCTTCTTTTGAGTTGAACATTGATTTGTGAAAGAGAGTTTTCAATTCTATTTCCTAAAATCACAAATCTGTTATAATAACCAATTATAATTAGAAACAAAACTACTACAAGTCCGGTAATTATCCAAGCAATCATATATTTAGAATTAGATTTAAATTTATAAAGCTATTTATTTTATATTTTAAATGGGAATTAAAATCAATGATGGTTGCATAGGATGTGGAACTTGTGAATCAATTTGCGGGGAAGTTTTTGAAGTTAAAGATGGGAAGGCTCGTGTAAAAGAAGAGAAAGATATTCCCTGTGTTGATGAAGCAATTGAATTTTGTCCGGTCAAGGCAATTTCTAAAGAATAAATCTATTCTTTATATTTTTACTCATTTATAATTATACAAATTAAATTATTTTTCTTTTTATATTTTAAGAAGATTTCAAGTTGCATATTTTATAATTCTCAAGAAAAACATTTATTAACTATTTAGATTTAAGAAGTTTAAAATGACTGAAAGAAAAACAACTAAGGATTTTGTCAGATGGTTTTCAAAAATCGATAAAACTCTCGTTGATTTGGTGGGAGAAAAAGGGGCAAATTTGGGAGAGCTTTTTGTTAGGAATTTACCTGTGCCGAATGGATTTGTCGTGACCACGGAGAGTTATTTAGATTTTCTTAATGATTCAAACTTAAAAGAGAAAATAAGTGCCCTTTTTAATAAGATAAATTTGGATAATTTTGAAGAAGTTAAAAACGTATGTAATAAAGCAAGGGAGTTAATGTCTAAGGCAGAATTTTCAGAAGAACTCAAAGAGGAGATTATAGATTCTTATGAAACTCTTGGAACAAATAAATTAGAGATTGAAAAAGGGAGTGCTTTGGATATTTTAAATAATGCGTCGGAACCTATCTTTGTTTCTGTTAGAGGTAGCCTTCCGTTCGAGAAAATTTCAAATTTGAAAATTAGGGAGCAAGATACCTATTTAAATGTGAAAGGAAATGATTCTCTTTTGAGCCATATTAAAAATTGTTTTATCTCTTTATTTAATCCTGAAACTGTGAGAAGAGAATTTTCGAGGGGAATTTCATTTAAAAATTTTAAAATAGCGGTTATAGTTCAAAAAATGGTTTCCGCAGAAAAATCTGGTTTTGTGTGTTCGAGTGATTCTTCGGGAAATATTTTAATACGTGCGATTTGGGGATTGGGAGAAGGAAAGAACATGAAGGAAGTTGTGCCCGATAGATACGTCCTTTCAAGAGAATTGGAAATTTTAGACAAAGAAATAGGTAATAAAAATTTTATGGTTGTGAGAGATTCTTCTGGAGCATTAAAAAGGGTGGCGTCGAGTGATGAACGAAAAGTTTCCCAAGTTTTAAATAATTATGAGATTCAAAGGTTGGGAGACTTTGCTGAAAAGATTGAATCTTATTTTGGGCATCCCCAAAAGATAGAATTTTCAATTGACGAATCCGGAATTTATATTCTTCAATCGAGAGTGTTGGATAAGACTCCTGATGAAAAGGAGGTTGAAGAAAAAATAGAGAAGAATGATTTTTCTATTCAAGAAAATTTTTCAGAAAATTTTAAATCTGAAAAGAGTAGAAAAATTGAGAAAGTAGATAAAGTTACAAAAACTAAATTAAAATTAATTCTTGACTCACCCTATCTTATTGAAGAAGGGGAAAAAAGTGCTTTAAAAAAAGTTGGAATTTTGAAAATTGAAGAAATTATAAAGAAAAGTGGGAAGCATCCCCTTTATTTTTTAAAATCCCATAGTATTGATGAGTATGAAAATTTGATTTATGGAGGAATAAAAGAAGTTGCCGAAAATTTTAATGAGGTGTGGGTTAGGACAAGTGATTTTTTAAGCGATGATTTTTTTAATCTTGAGGGTGCGAAAGAGAAAGAAAAAAACCCTCTTTTGGGATTACACGGGATTCGTTTTGGTTTGAAGTACTTGGATGTACTTAAGGCCGAATTAAGAGCGATAAAAAAAATTTCTAAAGATAGTTCTGTGGGAGTGTTAATTCCGAATTTAATTTCTGTTGAAGAGTTAAATAAAGTGAAAGAATTAATTAAAGAGTTGGAGTTTGAGAATGTTAGTTTGGGGATTCTTATTGAGACCCCTGCTGCTATTCAATTAATTAAGACTTTTTGTGAAGAAAAAATAGATTCAATAGTCATAAATACAAATCGTTTGATGCAATATCTCCTCGTGGCGGATAAATCAAATTCTGATGTCCGGGGTTTAATTGATTATTCTCACCCCTCTTTCATATACCAATTGGAATATCTAATTAGGGTTTCTAAAAGGAATGGGATAAAAACAAATATTTTTGGAAAAGCGATAAATGACGATAAAATTTTAGAGAGTTTGATTAAGAAGGGAATTGATTTTGTTTTTGTTAAACCAGAATATGCAAAGATTATTTCAGATAAAATTTTTTCTATTGAGGAGAAGTTATTAAAGGGAACTGATTTAGAACCGAGAAAATATGAAGTGGAAAAAGTTAGAGAAGATTATTTGAAAAAAGAGGTCAAAAAAGAGGAGGATAAGGGCCCCAAAATTGAAGAAGAGAAAAAAGAAGAGAAATTTTATTTGAATGAAAATAAAGAAAGATTAAAAGAAGATTTGGAATTAATTGAAAAAGAAAAAAGAGAATACCTTTCCAATTCTTCCGAGGAAGAACATGTGGAATTAAAGGAAAATTCGAATGAAAAATTTGATGAAGGAGTGGAGGATGTTGAAGAAGCTCCTGACAGGGAAGAAAATAAGGATGTTTTGGGGATTTTTTAAGAAAGTGGTTTTAAAATTATCCAAAAAAAAAGGTGATTTAAATTTTGCATCAAATTTTTCATTGGGAATGTTTTATGTAGTTTAAATTAAGGAAGGATAAATCTTTAAGTTAATCATTTAAGGGGGTAAATGAATATGAAAATTATTTATGATTCTTTATTGGTATTTTTCTCCAAAGTGCTGACTAAAAATTTTCCAGTAGTTCTAAATTTTTTAAATTTTAATTCAAATTATTAAATTTTTATCAAAAATCTATTTAAAGAAATTTATTGATTAATAAATTTCGAAGGGTTTTTTAAGAAATCTCTTCTAAAATCTCTTTGAGGAAAATTTATAAATAAGTTTCTCTTGTATTAGCCATGGTAAAAAAAGGGGTCAAAAAAAAATCTTCTCCCAGAAAATCTTCTCGTGCTAAAAGTTCTCATTCTGGGAAAAGAACTGAAAAATTGCTTGTAGAAAATTTTGTTTCTTTGCAAAAAGTAATGGTTAATCTTTCGAGCAGATTTGATGATTTATCTCACCAAATTTCTGAACTCTTGAAACTCTTTGAAGATTCTGCAAAAGTAATTGTTAAAGGGGAAATAGAAAAAAAGAACGAAGATAATAATGATAAAAAGATTTTGGACACCATGGTCTCTTTATTGGATCAAAATAAAATTATAGCCAAGGGTTTAACTTTGATGTATGAGACGATGATTGATTCAAATATTTCTCCTTCTAAGCATGCCCTTTCTTCCGTGAAAAAAGTAGTTCTTCCGGAAAAGAAGAAAGTAGTTAAAGAAAACGAGGAGTATTCTAGTTCGATGGGAAGCAGGTCTCCTTCAAATTCGTTCATAGCTGGGAGTTAAAAATGTTTGAAAGTGTTTCTGATGAATTAAAACTAAAGGCTTTATTGACCTTTACGAGGGTGTTAATTAAAAATTCTAAAAATGCTGAAATTTTTAAGCTTAATGAAATTTTAATTGAGAACCAGCGTCCTGTTAAAGAAACAAATATTTTATCCAAAGAAGAAATTAAAAAAAAGATAAAAGAAGAAATAAAGGAGAGAATAAAAGAAGAAGTTAAAACGAGGTTTGAAAAGCCAAAAGAAAATAAGATAGAAAGAGAAACCCTTAGAGAAAATTTTTTTGAACCTAAAAAGACGTTTTCATTTCCTGTTAGAAAAATTAAAAAACCAGTAAATTTTTCAGTAAGAAGAGTGTTGAGAGTCCCGAAAGTTTCTTTACCCCCTTATTTGAGGTCTATAAAGCCAGTACCTTCCAATAAAGTTTCAATTGATTTAGGGAAACTCAATCCTTTTGTTCGAGACCCAAATGTTCTTTCTATTGAAACGTATGGGGAAAATGAAGTTGTTTATGTCAATGGGGCCATGGGAAGAAAACCGACAAATTTGAGGCTTTCAAAAACTGAAATTGAAGAGGTTATTAATCGTTTTTCAGAAGCATCCAAAATTCCAAAAAGTGAAGGGTTGTTTAAGGTCGCCGTTGGAAAGCTTCTTTTAACTGCAACCATCTCAGAATCCGTTAGTCCGAGATTCATTATAGAAAAAATTAAGGCTCCCCGACCTTCGTCCTCTGTTTAGGGATAATTTACTATTTTTCAGCTTTCAATATTAATTTTCATTATGGGAATAATTCTTTGGAAAAAATCTTTCTCTCTCAAATATAAAATAAATGGGCCGATGGGAAATTGGTTTTTCGACACACTGAGGAGAGATGTTAAATAGGGTAATTTTGGCTCAGATTCACAATTTTTTCAATTGGATTTTTTTTAGTTAAAAGGTTTTTCAAAATGTCTTTTATCCATAAATATTTATCTCTTTCTATTTTTTTTATTAATTCTTTATTTGAGAGGTTTCCAGAATAGGAATGTTCAGTTTTGTATCCTGCAAATTCAAATTCAACTAAAAATTTATCCCGATATTTTCTTACAATTGTGTTTATTGAGGATTCATTTAATCTAAGCTTTAAAATATTTTTTTCTTCTTCAGTGAGGTTTGTCGAAAAATTAATTGATTCCGGAATTTTTAAAGATTCATTAATGGTCTGATTAAATAATTGATTTTTTATTTCCTCAATAGAATTATTTTCTTCTTTGTTTTTGATTGTTTCATTTGATATTCTCTCCTCCAATGAAATTATTTTTTTGTCATTGTAAATTAGAGTTATTTTCAAATCTCCTTCGACAAGTGTTTCATTGAGTTTATTTAAATCGATGGAAAAAGTTTTTGTATTTTCTCCCCCATAGTTTTTTCCAAAACCTTTTTTTTCTATTGTGTAATTTGTTTTTACAATCAACTTTCCATTTTCTTCAGATAGTGAAAGTAAATTTTCGGAAATTTTTTCCCCATTAGATTTAACGCTTCTGGGGATTATTTTTGCCTTTTTTCCATTTAACTGATATTCGAAATTTTTTTCTTTTGAAACTTCTCCAGAAATTTTTTCAGGTTCGCCCGTAACTTGTCCCGTTAGTAATCCTACAAAGGCTTTAGAAAGGGAGTCGAAAAGGTTTGAAATTATATTTCCGGTCAAGGATGGTTGTTCTGTTTTTTTTGGGGAGGTGTCTTTAATTTTTGGGGTCTGAGAATTTTGGGATGGTTCAGTCGTTCCTTTTTCTTTGTTATTTTCGTTGGAAGTGGTTGTTTTGGATTTTTCGTTTGTTGTTTCAGTTGTTTCTTTAACTTTTTCTTCTGGTGAATTTCCTTTTGGTTTTTGACTTTTTTTGTTTGCCAAAGGAATCGTTCCTTTGTTTTTTTGTTCTGTTTTTTCGTTTGTTGTATTCTCTTTTTGTGGTTCAATTTCCGAAGGGGTTTTTTCTTGAGAATTTTTTTCAGAGAAATTTTTTGAAGGAGAGTTTTTCTGGTTAGACTGGTTTTCTGTTTTAAGATTTGGAAGGTTTATTTTTGTTTTATTTTCCGTTTCAATTTTGTTTTCTGATTTGTTGTTTGATTCATTTTTTATGTTGTTTATCAAAGTTTCATTTTCTGTTTCATTAATCTTTAGAGTTTTGTTGTTGATATTTTGTGTTTCGTTTTTCTTTTGTTTATTTTCATTTGATGGTAAAGAATCCTCTTTAGGATTTAGGGTGTTGTTTATAGAGATATTTTTTTCTTTTTGCAAGGTTTTGTTCTCGTCGTAAAGTTCTATTTCGAAATTTATTATAGGATATTCTATCTTGGTCCCAATCAGACCATATCCTTCACCAAACCCTGAAATGTCCCCTTCTTTTAAATTGAATTCTCCTTTTGAAACTTTTTCGTTTGGGAGTAAATCGCTGAGATTATACTCGTAGGTGTTTTTATTGTTTTCTATTAAAATTTTTGAGTTTGAAGGGATAAGTTCCCCTTCCTTTAACACGAGATTAAGTTTTCCGTCTGAAAGATTTTTTTCTTGGAATGTTCCTACGACGTTGAAGATTGCTTGGCCAGAGAGTTTTGGACTAAAGAAGAACAAAAAAGATATTATGGAGATTAGAATTAGGGAAATGATAAGTACTGGGAAAAACTTTTTTTGATTTTTTTTAGATTCTACTCCTCGATATTCGGAAACAACTTTTCCATTAATTCTCCTACTATGGTATACATATGGTCCATAAATTTTCCCATTTTTTTTAATGTATTTTTTGTAAACCATTAGTGTAAGTAACTCTCTTTTAATTAAGAGAATAAATGCGTATTTAAATTTTTATAATCTGAAGAATTTACTTACTTTCTGAATTAAAAAATAAAATTACTGTGCCGGTGTTGAGTTGGCATTTCCAGCCGTTGAACCCGCTGGCTGCGGTTGTACTGGAACCAAATAAAGTGTTTGATTTCCGATAGGAATTTGGACATAATTGTTCTTCTTGATTTGGGAAATCATGGATTGTATTAGAATGAAGTTCATTGTCTGGTTACCTAAAGGAATTTGGATATATCCTCCGGTTTGTTGTAGTTGTGGAATTAGAACTTGTCCTATAAAAAGGTCAATTCCTTCAATTCTCTTTTGATTAACGAAATTATTATATTGTTGTTGAAAAACCGTCAAATAAAGAACAATAATGACCAATAAAGCTACCACCGCTATTAAAATCCTTACAATCAACTTCGTTTTATCTATGTCGTTTCTCATTTTATATCTAAATTTTTTTAGTATTTAAATTTATGCTTTTGTTACAATTTCCAGAAGGGTATTTACATCTTTTATACTTCCACCCTCAGAGATTATAACTTTTACAGATAGTATGTCTCCTTTTTCAAAATTGATGGTTCCTTCGTCGATGGTATCATAATCTGTTTTTGGTCCCTTATTTTCTAAATCAAAGGTGTTTCTAAATCCTACTACCTCTCCATTTTTGTAAATTATTATCTCTGCAACTCCTCCTTGAAGACTTTTTACAACTTCAAGACTTGTAGAAACTCCGGTTATGCTCCCATCTCTAATCATAACATATCCTTTGTCATAAGAACTTTGAACTCCTGCTGCAGAGTTTAGGAATGAAGAGCTATCTAACTCTCCCCCGAATCCAAAGTTCAAGAGAGCTTTGTTTGCAAATTTTTTAATTTCTTTTTTAAAATTTTCCTCTGAGGCAGTTATTATGTAAACAGGTTTTTTTAATCCCATGTCGATTTTGTACATCGCAAGATTTGTATCGTCGATATTTTGAAGATTTACCTCTTTTGGTAGTTTTTTCATATCTACTTTTTCAACATTTTTTATTTGGTCTTGCCCAATTCCTCTTTCTCTCAAAACCCCCTTTACAAAATTTTCAGCATCCTTAGATATTGAAGATGTCTGTGCAAGCACACCTGTTCCTAAAAGCAAAACTACTCCCAAAGCTATAACTATTGATAACCTCTTCATTTTATAGTCTTTTCAATGAAATAAGATATATAAATATTTCTGAGAAAATCTTATATAGTTTTATTTTGTTTTTGTTCTATGAAGAAAGTAATTGTAATAAGTCTTGGAGGAAGCCAAATAATTCCTGATGGGATAAATTATTCTTATTTAAATGATTTTAAAAAAATTATTTTAAAAAATTTGAAAAATTATAAAATAGTTATTGTTTGTGGAGGGGGTAAATTGGCCAGAGAATATATTCAGGCGGTTAGAAAACAGGGTGAGGGAATTTATCTCCAATCTTTGGCTGGAATAAATGCGACAAGAGCGAATGCGAGATTTTTGTCATATTTTTTTGGGCACGATTTAAGATGGGGAATTCCTCAGAAAATGAGGACCGTAAAGAAATATTTAAGGAAAAGAGGTTTCGTGATTTGTGGGGCTTTAGAATATAAACCGAATCAAACCTCTGATTCAACAGCGTCGTTTATTGCTTGGAAACTAAGAAGTGAATTTGTAAATTTGACAGATGTTTTTGGACTTTATACTAAAAATCCTAAGGAATACAAAGATGCAAAGTTCATATCCCAGATTTCATGGAAAGATTTTGATGATAAGGTTAAAAAATTAAAATTCAAACCCGGTCAACATTTTGTTTTGGATCAAGGTGCATCAAAAATCATTCGGAGGAAAAAAATAAAAACATATATTTTAAAAAATCCAAAAGATTTAGACAATTTGCTTAATTCTAAAAGTTTTAGAGGGACAACAATTTTTGGGTAATATGGAAAGAATTTTTTTAATTGAAAAAAATTTTAGTAGGTTGAAGGAAATGATTAAAAAAAATAAAGGAAAGGAGATTGTTTTTAGTTCTTTTGATGATAAATTTAATAGAAAAGTAATAGAAAAGCTTCCAATACATATTCTTTTGATTCCCCTTGGTGAAAGAAGAGATTATTCCAAACAGAGAAATTCCGGATTTAATGAAGTTATGGCAAGAATTGCTTCTAAAAATAAAATCCAAATTGGAATAGACTTAGATGAATTAATAAACTCAAATTACAAGGAAAAATTAATCTCAAGATTGAGACAAAACATTAAATTGTGCGCTAAAAGAAGGATTAAAATGCAATTTATCGTGGGAAAACAAAAAAGGGAATTAATCCTTTTGAAATCTTTAGGTCTTGTTTTAGGGATGCCTACCTGGATGACTAAGAATTTGGAAATTTAATTTTAAGAATTAGTTTAGATAAATGTGCATCCATATTGTGTTTCCCAGATTTGAAATGAATCTCCTGATGAGATATTTGTTTTTGCTTTGTTAAGTCTTATATATGAATTGTCCGATGTTGAATTGGGGTATACATATTCATTTATTTTAAGACATCTTGTTTCAGAGCTTCCCGGAAAAATAATACTATATCCCCGGTAATCTACTGTTCCCATGATTTTTGGAAGGGAAGGGCTATCAAAATATTCCCCTACATTGAATGGCCAGATTGAGGATATTGTCCCATTTATTGCTGCATATTCCGTCGTACAATTTCCACTTACACAAATTTTTCCTAAAGGGCAATCTTCATTAACCGTGCATTCGAGGGGACTAAAACATTCGGGAGAACCTTGGCTTGTGCTGCATATTTGAGGCGCTGGACAATCCTGGATAACTTGGGAAACTATTGATTCTTGGCAAGTGTTATTAATGCAATCAAATGAATCGTAATCCTGGATAATCTGTTCTGGAGGAGGAAGAGGATTACAACTTGGAAACCCTACGAATCCACTTTTTCCACAATCCTGGGTGACGTTTTGAGGAGTACACGCCTTATAAGGGGATTGACAATTTCCAGCGTAACATATTTCACTTCCAGAACAGGTTAGAAACGGAAGAGCTTCGGTTTTTTGTTGGCAAAAACCATTTGGTGCTCCAAAACATTCATATATCTTTTTATATTTTAAGACTCCGGTACTCCCGCTATTGCAAATTTCTGAACCATCAATCCATTGGTCTGTTCCACAATCCGAGTTTGTTTGGCATACTTTTATTTCTGTGATTATTTTTGTAATTTCTCCGATGTCAAATGAACTTGTTATTGGAGCGGTTGTCTTTTTTCCGGAAGAATCAGAAATATATACGGGGGCTATCGAAATTTTATAAATATTTGAAATGTTTAAAATTCCGTTTTTAGAGAGATTTAAATCAAAGCTTCTCACTGAAAGTTCACCGAAGTCTTTAACAGGAATTGTGAATATTTCCGAATTACGAGGGTCTTCAACTATAAATTTAATGGCTGTTATATTTTCTTTTGAAACTCCAATATTCCTTGTAATTTTTATGGTTGCAATATTATCTGATTCATTTATATATGCCGATTTTATAGCCACATCTAGTCCAACATTTCCGAAGGTTAGAGATTCTGAACCTTTTGAAATAAAATTATTTATGGTTACCCAGATTCCTGCAATTGCACCAATTATTAGCAAGATGAGAAGTATTGTGGTAACAACTCTGGATAAACCTCTTTTGTTCATTGTTCTACTATATTAAAATATTTTATAAATTTATTTGATACAAACATTTTTTAAGATTAAGATGTTTTATGGAAAGATGCAGAAATTAATAGACTCTTTAAGTATAATTGAAAGGAAAGTTTTGCCTTATTTGGATGAAGGAGATGTTTCTGAAATTTGTAAAAAATCAAATTTAGATAAGGTTTCGGTTTTAAGGGCACTTGACTATCTGAATAATAAAAAAATTATTTCACTTGAAACTCAAAAGAAAAAAATTGTCGACGTTGGAGTTAATGGAGCTCTTTATAGAAAAAAGGGGCTTCCAGAAAGAAGACTTCTTTTGCTTTTGGACGAAAGAAGGATTATTCCCTTAAAAGAAGCCCAGAAGGAGTCAAAATTGAATCATGATGAGTTTAAAGTTTCTCTTGGAGTTTTAAAATCCAAAGCGTTAATTGAGATAAGAAATGGAAAGATTATTTTAAGTGCTTCAAAAGAAGAGGTTTCGAAAAAAAGTTTAGAAGAGCTTTTTTTAGAAGTTCTTCCATTGGAGGAGGATAGTTTGACTCCTGAACAAGAATTTTCTTTAAAGGCTTTACAAAAAAGGAGGAATATTGTAGAAATCGTCGAGAAAAAAAAGTTTTTAATAAAATTAACTGAGCTTGGAAAAAAAGTCGTTAATTCTAAATTGTTTTCCAAAGAATTGATTGAACAGATTACTCCTGGTCTTTTAAAGAGGGAACAAAATTGGAAGGGGAAGAAATTCAGGAGATATGATATTTCAATGCCTGTTCCTCGAATAAATGGTGGGAAAAAGCATTTTGTAAATTCTTCTATAGAATATGCTCGTAAGGTCTGGACTGAAATGGGCTTTGAAGAGATGGTAGGAAATTTTATTCAACCCAGCTTTTGGGTTTTCGACGCTCTTTTCACAGCACAGGATCATCCGGTTAGGGAGATGCAGGATACCTTTTTTGTGAATTTAAAAGGTTCTTTACCGGATAAAAAGTTGGTGGAAGCTATTAAAATGGCTCATGAAAAAGGAGTTTCGGGAAGTAGGGGTTGGAATTATGAGTGGGACGAGGAGGAAGCGAAAGAAATGGTCTTGAGAACTCACACAACCTGTTTGTCTGCCCATACCTTAGCAAAATTAAAAATTGAGGAATTGCCTAAAAAATTCTTCGCAGTCGGAAAAGTTTTTAGAAACGAAACTGTCGATTGGTCTCATGGTCTTGAATTTTATCAAACTGAGGGAATCGTCGTAGATCCAAATATAAATTTTAGGAATTTGTTGGGCTATCTAAAAGAATTTTATAAAAAAATGGGTTTTGAAAAAATCAGGTTTAGTCCGGCATATTTTCCTTATACTGAACCCTCCGTCGAAGTGAATGTCTGGCATCCAGAAAAAAAGGTGTGGTTGGAACTTGGGGGTGCAGGAATCTTCAGGCCTGAAATTGTGGTTCCTCTTTTGGGAAAAAATATCCCTGTTTTAGCATGGGGCCTTGGTTTTGACAGAATTATTCTCGATTATTTTAAAATTAAAGATTTAAGAGAACTTTACAAAAATGATATTACCAAATTAAGAAAAGTGAAAGCATGGGTGAAAGTGTAAATGGAAATAAAAAAATTATATGGGTCTGCAAAAAGAGATAATGAAGAAATAAGGAAAAGAAATCAAACTTCGGAGAAAAGAAGTGCCTTAATAAATACAATCAGATTAGGGGAAATGATTGGAGAATTTAGTGGAGAATTTTTGAAATGTTCTGATTGTGGAAAGAAATTGAAAAAATCAGAGTGTAATTAAAATTATTTAAAAAACAAGATGGCAAATGTAAAATTTGATAGAAAAATTTTTGAGAAAGAAATTGGAAGGTTGACCGACGAAATGCAAGAAAAAATTGCATTATTTGGGACTCCTATTGAAAGTATTGACGATGAGTCAATTGAGTTAGAAATTTTCCCGAATAGGCCAGACTTATTGGGCTATCATGGATTCAAACGTAGTTTTTTAGCTTTTTTAGGAAAAAAGAGTGGTTTCAAAAAGTACAAGGTAAAAAAACCTGAAAAAAATTATCAGGTTAATGTTGAGTCTTCTGTTAAGAATATAAGGCCTTTTACAGCTTGTGCTATTGTGAAAGGTTTAAAGCTGGATAATAATAGGATAAAAGAACTCGTTGAAATTCAAGAGAAACTTCATTCGACAATTGGGAGAAGAAGAAAAAAACTTGCAATTGGAATCTATCCTTTAGAAAAAATAACTTTGCCGATTAGTTATAAAGCCCTTGAGCCAGATAAAATAAAATTTCAGCCTCTGGAATCTTTAAGAGAAATGTCCGGACTTGAAATTTTACAAAAACACCCGACGGGAAAAGAATATTCTCACCTTTTGGCTGGAAAAATTAAGTTTCCTGTTTTCGTTGACAAAGAAAAAAATATTCTTTCGATGCCCCCCATAATTAATTCTGAAAAAACGGGTAGAGTAACTACCAAAACAAAGGATGTTTTTGTTGAATGTTCTGGTTTTGATTTTAATATTTTGGAAAAATGCCTTAATATTGTTGTTACAATTCTTTCGGATATGGGGGGGAAAATCTATCAAATGAAAGTTAAAGATAAAATTACTCCAAATCTAAATTCTGAAAAGATGAATCTTTCTAAGGATTATTTGAATAGGATTTTGGGATTAAATTTAAGTGAAAAAGAAGTGAAAGGACTTCTT
This sequence comes from Candidatus Woesearchaeota archaeon, assembly GCA_964384965.1. GTDB lineage: Archaea > Nanobdellota > Nanobdellia > Pacearchaeales > GW2011-AR1 > GW2011-AR1. Next base: position 27,578 of record CAYLLR010000003.1, read on the forward strand.
TCTAAAATGGGACATCGTTATGAAAATGGGAAAGTTGAAATTTCACCTTGGAGAGTAGATATTCTCCACGAAATTGACTTAATAGAGGATGTTGCAATTGCTTATGGGTATCAAAATTTTGAATCGAATATCCCGAAGATTTCTACGATTGGAAAAGAAAATTCTGAGGAAATTTTAAAAAGGAAATTCGCAGAGATTTTCATTGGGCTTAAAATGCTTGAAGTTTCAAATTATCATTTGACTAAAAAAGAAGACCAATTTTCTAAGATGGGGGTTTTGGAAGGGGAAAAAGAATTTATTGAACTTGAAAGTTCAAAGACAGATTATACAATAATGAGAAAGGATTTGAAACATTATCTTTTAAAGATTGTTTCGGAAAATAATGACTCTGAATATCCTCAAAGGATTTTTGAAATTGGAAAGGTTTTTTCTTTAAAGAACAAAGAGATTATTGAAGAAGAGAGATTAGGGGGGCTTGTTACACCTGGAAATTTTACAGATGTCCTTCAAATTTTAAGATATTTCTTTTCCAATTTGGAATTGGATTTTGAATTAAAAGAGGTTAATATGAAAAATTTTCCTTTTATTGAAGGTCGGGTTGGGAGGATTGTTTTTGAAGGAAAAGAGATTGGTTTTATTGGAGAAATTCATCCAAAAATTTTAAAAAAATGGAAGATTAAAATGCCCGTTTCCTTATTTGAAATTCGTCTGAAAGAAATTTTCGAAAAGTTAAAATAAATTATCCAAAGCCACAGCCGAGATTCGAACTCGGGACCCCCACCTTACCAAGGTGATACTCTTACCAACTGAGCTACTGCGGCACGTGACCGAATAAGAATTCAATCAATTTCCACTTTTTAAAATTAAATGTTTTTTATTTTTTATTCAAAAAATAGTAAATCAATTCAAGAATTATGAACAGGAGAATTAAAGCCCCTGAAAGAATCATTATAAAACCAAAAAGACTTTCCAAAAAATCAGAGGTTACTAAAAATAGGATGAGTGAAATGAAGAATGTAATTAGGGAATAAAGAAGATAATTTGTTGTTCTTTTTATGTTTTTTTTGCTTGATATTTTTTTAATCTTAGAAGTTTTTTTTGTATTTCTTTTTACAGGACTCTTTTTGACTAATTTTTTAACCATATTTTAGATAATTTTTAGGACTATTTAAAATTTCCTATTTTAATTTATTCCAAATAGATTCGTTGTCGGGGTTATCGCCCACTACACTTTCGTTGTATGTTTTCCAATCCAGTCCGATTGCATACATGGTAATTGCTTTCATTTTTATGAAGAGACTTGACAACCATGAAAAGTATAATTTTCCAGCACTAACTAATCCTGGGATGGTGTCTAATTCTATATTTTTATCTTTTAAACTAATTGAGAATGTAACATATGTGAAAATTATCAGTCCTACCAAGAGAAGTGCAAGGATTTTATGTTTCATTCTTTTAAATTCAATCATTGCCCATATCAGTACAAAAATCAATGCGACGATAATGAAAAAAATAACCCCTAATGCCATCGAAATAAGAATTCTTTGATGTATAAAAATATTTTGTATCTGGAATTTGAATTAATCTTCTGGGTTTTATAATCTTTGAGAGGGGAAATTTGGGTTTCTTGTCCGTTCAACTGAAAAAATTTGTGAAATCTTCTTTAAATTCGCT
>CAYLLR010000004.1:0-26388 GCA_964384965.1 Candidatus Woesearchaeota archaeon
CCTGCCAAAATAAGAAGATTTATAAATATGGCAGGGTTATAATTACCATGGTTTACGTAACAAGATTATTAGAAAAAGAACTTAAGAAATATTTAAAATCAAGAGAAATTCTTGCCATTCTTGGAACAAGACAATGTGGAAAAACGACTATGTTAAATCATTTTTTGGATGAAGTAAAGGGGAAAAAAATAGAGAGAATAAGTTTTGATAATATAAAAATATTGGAACTATTTGAAAATGATTCTGATTTGTTTATAGAAAAACATGTAAAAGGAAAAGACATCCTATTTATCGATGAAGTCCAGTATTCTAAAGACGCAGGGAAAAAATTAAAATATATCTATGATAAAGAAAAAATCAAAATAATAATTACCGGATCTTCTGCACCCGAAATCTCAATTCAATGTTTAAAATATCTTGTTGGAAGAATCTTGTTGTTTAAATTGTTCCCGTTCAACTTCGAAGAATATTTAAGTCATAAAGACAAAGCACTTTCAAAAATTTTTAAAACAGGAAGAATAACTAAAACTTCTTTAAAAATCCTAAATGAATACCTTGATGAATTTTTAATTTATGGGGGATATCCAAGAGTTGTCTTGGAAAAAAGAAGGGAAAACAAAGAAAAAATCTTGGAGGGTATTTACAGCACTTTTTTATTGAAAGAAATAAGAGAAGTATTAGAATTGAGTGAAGATAGAAAATTAATCAAATTAATCAAGGCGTTATCTTTGCAAATTGGAAATCTAATTGAGTATAATGAATTGTCGCAATTAACAGGGTTTCCTAATCTTGACCTAAAAAAATACTTAAATATATTGGATAAAACATTCATTGCAACAGAGTTGAAACCTTTTTTCTCCAATAAGAGAACCGAACTTGTGAAAACACCCAAAGTTTATTTTTATGATTTGGGGTTTAGAAATGTATGTATAAATAATTTCAGCAAGGAAAGAAGCGATGCAGGGGCCATTTTAGAAAATTTTATTTTTACTGAATTAGTAAAAAAGCAACAAAAACAAATAAATTTCTGGAGAACAAAATCAAAAGCAGAAGTAGATTTTGTGGTTGAAAAAAACTCAGAATTGATTCCAATAGAAATAAAGAAAAATTCTAAAGGAAATCTTCCCCCCTCTCTTAAAAGCTTCTTGGAAAAATATTCTCCAAAAAATGCATATATCCTTTCCAAGAGTTATGAACAAATAAAAAAAGAAAAAGGAATTCCAGTTAATTTTCTACCCTTCGTCAAATTTATTTCTAAAATCTAACCCATTTTCTTGAATTTTACAAATTAAAATATAAAACCTGAATAGGACATCCAAAATATCTCACAATATGGGCTTGGAAGAGTTAATTTCTTTTTCTATCCCAAAACACAAAACCCCCAAGATAGAAAACTCTGCTAATTATTGTGGCAATGCATGCACCTAAAACAGCCTCCATCATTCCAAATCTAAGGCCATATGAGATAAAAGCCCAATTTAGTAGGATATTAATCAATGTGCTGATAATCAGCATTTTTGCAATAATTTTTGTTTTTTCTTGAGAAACAAAATAACTGCTGTATAATCCAATCAGAGGGAGTATTATTATCAAAATTGAAAATGTTTTTAGAAAGATTGTTGCAGGAAGATATTCTTGGCCATATATTAAAAGAATGTACTCCGCAAGAAAGAAAGTGAAAACTGCCGCTAAAGTTGAGATTAAAATCATAAAGTTCCTTATTTTTTTAAACATCTTTTCTAAACTTTTTTCTTTTAATCTAGAAAAAATAGGAAAAACTGCAGCAGGAATAAAACTAAGTAAAGCAGATGCTGCTCCAATTAATCCAAATGCTGCCCCATAATAGCCAATGTATACGCTTTCAACATAATGCCCAAGCATTAAAGTATCAACATAACCAAAGAACATTCCAGAAAGTGCGGTGACGGAAAGGGGCAAAATAAATTTTTTTATTCCTATTTTTTCTTTTATTGTTAATTTTCCTTTTTTTCCTTTTAGGAAGAATGCTTTTTTTGTTAGATTAATTTTTATAAAAATTAAAGCGATAGCATAACAAAAAGTTAAAATAAGAATTATTCCTGCTACAATTAGAGAGGGGTCCAAATTTATTTTAAATAAATATAAAATTCCAATTGGAACAAGAGCAAGTCTTAAAATTTGAAAGATGAGCTCCTTAATTGTAGAATACCTAAAGATATTCATCGTTATGAGCGTTCCTTCAAAATACCCCAAAATTCCCCCTACCGGCAAATAAAGTCCCCCAGCTAAAAGTGCATAAAAAATTGGTTTATTATAATAATAGTTTGAAATAAAATAAGCTGAAATTAAAAGAACAAAAGAAGAGAACCCCACTAAATAAATTTTATATTTTAATAATCCCTGGTAATATGCTTTTGCTTTTTTAAAATCTTTTTTAGAAAGAGCCTTTGAAACAAAAACAACTAATGCAGAACCAATTCCTAAATCGGAAAAAGATCCAAACAAAATGATTGTTCCCAAGGCCAAACTATACAGCCCAAATAATTCAGGCATTAACATCCTAGCAAGTATAATGGTAAACAATAAGGAACCCACTTTTGCAATTATTGTGGTTGTTAGCTGATAACTAGAATTTTTAATCGCTTGTCCAGTATTTCCCGAAAAATCTCTTTTTTGAAATCTTCTAAAAATATTTTTAAAATCCTTCCCTTCTTGTTGAATAAATTCCATTTTAAATTAAGTTTTCCACTTTAATTTATAAAAATATTCTGAATTTATTAAAGGTATTCCTTCCAAAACTTCAATAGTTAATGGGTGATCAAGTTTTTTTTCAAAATTTTTCTTGTTCAATACTTTAAAATTAATCTCTACTCCAAAAGAATCTTCAATTTCCCCAATTTTCTTTTTTAAATCTTTTTCAGATTCGTTTGAAATAAAAAACAGGTCCACATCAGAATTTTTATTTTGATATCCTTTAGAGTAACTTCCAAATAGGATTAAGCAATCAATATTCTTAACAAACGAACCAATTTTTAGAAAAAGTTCTTCTAAAATAGTTTTAATTTTTTTATTTTTTTGAATCAAATTTATTAACTTTAATTTTTTCCAGACAATTAAATAATTTAAACTCAAGTTATTTTTTTTAATTTTATAAATTATGGTTTTTCCTATTTGTTTCTTCTCTAAAACTCCTAATCTAAAAAAATAATTTAAAATCTTTCCAACTTGGGTGTGGGAAAGTCCAATGTTTCTAGAAATTTCCCTCATATGTTTAGGGGATTTATCTAATTCCCCAAGAACATTATAATAATTATTGGTAATTATATCTTCCATATGTAAACTATATATTACAATCTTTAAAAATATTTCTATTTATCTGAAAAGATTCTTAAAATTAGTGTTAAGAATTTTCGCCTCCAGTTTTTCACATATCTTTTCATCTTAATTCTATCATCCCTTGAAGAATAATACCATTTATTATGTTTTCTTTTAATCCAGGAGAAATCTTATTAAAATTTTGTTTAAAAAATAAATTGATTTTTCTCTTTAATTTTTTTTCAAATTTTTTTAGATCAATTTTTTCTTCTTCTGCTTCAACAAATAGATCAATATCAGATTCTTCAATATCCTCTCCAACAGAATAAGATCCAAAAAGAACAATGGCCTTAGGCATAAATTCGTTTTCAATCTTCGAAATTAATCCACTTTCATAGAGATCCTTAAGGTTATTTATTTTTTTGATTATTTTAAATTTTTCATAATCTAAGTTAGAATAAAATACTGGAAAGGTTCTTTTTCCTTTTTTTTCCTTTTTTTCAATTATTATCTTTTCTTTTATCAGTTCTTTTAAAATTTTTTTTACAGAAGTGTGGGCAATTTTACTTTTTTTTGAAATTTCCTTTAAGTAATGTTTTGTAGTAGGTTCTTCAAAGAAAACACTTAATACCTTTTCTTTACTACATTTTTGTAACATATATTACATAAATGTACCATATTTATAAACCTTATTAAAACTCTTCCGGACCAATTTTAATTAATATTTTACGAATTTCCTCAATGGTTTTTTGTTGAGTTTTTTTATCGGACATTCTGACAAATTTCATAAGAGTATCAACAAGTTCTTTTTCTGAAAGAACATTTATGTTTCCACCCCCTATAATAAAATAGAATCTAAATTTTTTATATTTTAATTCTTTAACTAAAAATCCTGCAAAATATCCAAGAGGTTTTTCTTTTTTTGGATTTTCTTCAAGAGATTCTAATAAATCAATAATCTTGTGAGATTCTCCTTTGAATTTTTTTTGAATTTCTTTGGCAAGAGATCCAATTATTTGGATCTTGGCCATTTCTTTTCAACCTTTTTTCTGAATTTTTCAAGTGAAAATATTTGTCAGAAGGCATTAAAAATTCTCTAAGTTGTTTTTTACTTCTCGGTTTAAAAAACTCTTTTATTGTAAATTCCATAAAAATTTAAAACAAATTTAGTTTAAAATATCTTCTAAAAAAACAAAATAAATCCTAAGATAATGATTAAAATCTGAAATAAATTAATCACTATTGGAACTTCCCATTCATACGCCTTGTGTGAAGGTTTGACCTTTTTCAAAATTTTAATTGCAAGATGTTCAAGTCCATAGATTTTTCCACCATATCTTAATTCCAAACTCCCATCTTTTTGGATTTGTGAGAAACTCTCTTTCTTTAGTTTTCCCCTCAATTTAAGGATAACTTCAAAAACATAGGGAATAAAAAAGAAAAGGGCGATTTTTTCTACATTCCCCAGTATTGCGATTACCCCAATAAGAGCTCCGACGGGATAAGTTAATGTATCCCCCGGAAAAACTTTTGCGGGATATTTATTAAAAAAATAAAATGCAACCAACGAAGCAACCATAAATGTTGAAATGGCGCTTAGCCAAAAAGATCCAGAAATAAATGTCACAACTGAAAGAGCTAAAAGAATTAAAATTCCTTGGCTTGCTTCAAGTCCGTTATATCCTGCTAAAAAATTAAATGTGGAGGCTGTCCCGACGATTGCAAGAGGAATAAAAATTAAAGGATAGAAAAGACCTAAGTTGAATCCAAGAACATTTGAAACTCCCGCATTTAAGGCGACAAGAGGAATTGCTGCAAATAAAAGCAAGATTAATCTTGTTCTGTTTGTTAATCCTCTTTTCCATCCGAGAATATCATCAAAAATCCCCACAATTGTTGCAAAAAATAAAACGGATAAAAGTCCGAAGATGTGGATTAAATTCGTTTCAACTTCAAAGAAAAATGTTTTAAGTGCAACATATAGAAAAGTACTTATCACAAACCCAATTAAAACTGCAATTCCTCCCGCTTCAGCAATTTTTTCTTTTTTTAATTTGTGAACATCAAATCCTGAAAGATTTTCTTTTTTTGCTCGTTTTATCCACCTTGGTAAAATTAAAAGGGTAATAATAAACGAAAGGAGGATAATTGGAACAAAAAGAGTTCCTAAAAAAATTATATTTTCCATTAAATAACAAAATTATCTTGATTTTTAAACTTAATTAAATTAAAATTCAATTGAAAAATAAGGGGGTTAGATAAACTTCCATAAATCCAGCAATAATTAAAATTACAACTCCAATGAATAAAAGTATAATAACATTTTCAAGGACGTGAAGGAATCTTTTACTATTAATGCCATTTCTTATGAATCCTGTTCCGAGTATTCCCCCCGCCAATGCCGCTATAAAATATGTTGTTATCTCCGGGAGTCCATGAATCATATATCTTGCAAGTCCGGCTGGAATTTGGGAAAGATTAAATTTGGTAAAAACTCCTATCGCGCTTGCAATAATTGTAGCATTCCATGCCAAGACAAAGATTGCTCCAGCACCGAATATTAATGAAAATATAAGCGTAAAAATCATTACATAAAAATTGTTTTCAAGAATTTTTAGGAGTCTGGAAATTCCTGTAACTTGCCCAGTTGGGCCAAGAAAAGTTCCAGAAGTGTATTGTGAAACACATCCCGAAACGTCAGAAGGGCTATTTATAGAACAATAAGTTTCAATTTGGGCATTTAATAAATTAACATCTCCCAAGATTAAATACCAAAAAGAAAAAGCCAAGACAAATCCTACAAACAACCAAATTAGTGATAACATAGCATCCTTATGGACACTCCAGACCCTCCTAATTCCTCCAGGAATTTCATCTTCCTCCTCCTCCTGTTTAATTATATAATACATGAACGGAAGTGAAAACATGACGGTGAAAGTCACAACAATCAATCCTGAATATTTTATTAAAATTGGGTCTGTTGAAAAAAAAAGTTTTACCAAAAGAAGAGAGAGTGAAGCATAAAGGAATCCTATAAAAAGCATTTTCCAAGGTCCTTTTTCTGCCCTTTTAGGATTAATCAAAGATTCTAACATATAAGATTCAAATTAAGAGATTTTTTAAATGTTCTTGGTTTTTTAAAATTTTAAATCTCCTTCCCTCATAAAAGGAGAGTCCAGTTATTTGAAAAATATTCTATTAAAAAAACCTTTCAAAGAATTAGTTAAAACTACAAAGGAAATAAAATCTTATCACAAAAATTAAAAACTCCTCCAACTTCTTTATCGAATGAAAAAGAGGGAAATGTTTAATAAAATTGTGAGGAATATAAAGAATGTTAAGATTCAAGGGGCAAGAAATATCGCAAGACAAGCCCTATATGCTTTTTCTTTAATTCCTCGTAAAAATTCAATAAAAAAATTAATCTCTTTAAGACCGACGGAACCCATGCTTGTTAACGTATTAAAGAAGGCAAAATCCCAACCAATTAAAGAAATTTTTTTACATTTTGATAAATCCCAAGAAAAAATTAATAAGTTTGTGTTTGAGAAAATAAAAGAGGGAGATATTATTTATACTCATTGTCATTCAACAAATGTTTCAAATGCTTTGATTTATGCAAAAAAGAATGGAAAAAAATTCCAAGTATATAATACGGAGACTCGTCCTCTTTATCAAGGTAGGAAAACTGCAAAAGAATTAGGGAAAGCCGGGATAAAAGTTACAATGTTTGTGGATTCTGGAATGGACATAGCCCTTTCGGAAGAACAGGGAACGAAAAAAGTAAATAAAGCTTTCATCGGTGCAGACGCTCTCCTAAAAGAAGGAATCATTAACAAAATTGGAAGTGGGATGCTCGGAAAGTTGGCGAGGCTAAATAAAATTCCTGTTTATGTTATTGCAGATTCTTGGAAATATTCTCCAAAAAAAGTGAAAATCGAAGAAAGAAGTTTTCGTGAAGTTTGGAAAAGGGTTCCAAAAAAGTATCCCATAAAAATTAGAAATCCTGCTTTTGAATTGTTAAAAAAAGAGGATATTAAAAAAATTATCTCTGAATTAGGAATTATGGATTATAAAAAGTTTTTAAACATTATGAAAAAACGTTAGGGTTCATATTCTCTCTTTTATTTTTTACAATTTCCTTTTCCACAACATTGGTGTTCTTCTTCCGATTCTTTAAGGGAAATTTCTTTTTCAGAATTTGATTTATCTTCTTCCTTTTCAATCATCTCTTTTGTTATTTCATCATTTATTTTTCCCAATTCTCTCTCAAGACTTTTTCTCATTTCATCTAATTTCCCAATTTGTTTAGTAATCAGCTCTTTAGTTTCGGGAACACCTTTTTTTACAAAATTTCCTTCCCCAACATCGACCGTCAATTCCTCCGAGATTAATTTTGCTTTTACAAAAATGCCTCTTCCGATAGGGGCGAGTATTTCAGAATTTTTCCTTTTTTTAATTTCATCCAGACCGAAATTTATTTGATTCATCTCTAATGTCGCCTGCTCAATAACTCTAAGTTGTTCCTGAATTTGAATTATTTGTTTTTCAAAAGTTTTAAATCTTCTTGATAATTCTTCGTTGTTCATAAAATGTCTAAAATAAGTTCTTTTTTAAGTTTTGTGCTAAAAAGATTCTCTTTGGAAAATTTTAGAATCCAATTAATCAAATTGTAGATTTCTCAAAAATAATTTTTGATAAGAAGATTTTCAATTTTTAGGAAATATATAATTCTTACTCAATTTCTTAAACAACATCCATCTTTTTTTTCAGAATAGCTGAAATAATCAGTGTCGTTATCAAATAAAAAATAAACCACCCCATAAATCCCAAAAACCGAACAGGTTCTCCTGTTGAAATAGCGAGAGCCGTAAAATAATCATCGAACCACCTAAAGAAAAGGATGAACGGAACTCCCGTATAAGCCATTGCTCGGGTAGAAAGTTTCATTGTTTTTGGAATAAATTCAAGTTGCTTTTTTTGAAGAGCCATAATTTTTTCCGGATGGTCTTTATATTTTTTCATCTCTTCTTGAATTAGTTTTTGTTCTTTTTTTAATTCCCTTAATGCTTTTTGGTCTGTAGCATATTTTTGAATTAAGGTCGTTCCAAGAGATATTATGAAAACAATAATTAGCATCCCCCATGTCAGATTCCAATCCAATAAAAAACCCGCAGTAGGATTTAAAATTAAATGGATAGAATCCTTAAGCCAAAAAAGTTGGTCCCAAAGGAATGCAATTAAAAGAGAAATAATCATTACAAAGCCTATAAGTTTGAAACTACCGCTTTTTTCTATCATTGTCCCCCTCCTATAAATTTCTTCATCGCTGGATTCATTTCAGTTAAATGTTCTTGCACTATACTTTGATAAAACTGGAACATAATCATGATTACCAAAAGAATTGCGGTTCCAGAGACGAGTGCACCCAGTAAATTTGTAAATGAAGCAAGAATTCCAATTGCAATTCCCCCCATCACCGTCAAAGGCATGATATACCTGTCTAATATTGATTCCAAAATCCTTATATCTTGCCTAAATCCTGCAACCTGCAATCCTGAAGCGGCTATGTTTTTTGCCTGAGACTTAGCATCTGTCGAAGAAGATTTTACCCAAAAAATACTAAAAATTGTACAAAGTATTGTGAATGAAATGATATGAATCAATCCTTGAAGAAGATATCTTGGTAAGAGACCCCCTCTTATTGCAAGATCCAAAATATTTGTGCTTCCTAACCAGAAAGAAAGTCCCGAAACAGCTTGACCATTTACAAAATGTCCTAAGAATGTTGCGTACCCCAACCAATTTTCCAGAAGACCCCCCAACAATTGGAGATTTGCTATTAAGGCAGCGGCTAAAATAACTGGGATAACATTAGCATAAAAGAAAGACAATGGCCACTTTATACCATACCCTCTTACTTTTCCATATGAAAGGGGAATTTCAACTTTTAAAGATTGTGCCCAAACGACAGCGAGGAAAATCAAGGTGGTTACCACCAAAACTGCAAGTGCTGAAAAGAAAGTTATTGCATCTTTTTCCATTATGGATTGAATTAAAACTAAAACCTTTCCCGAACAGGGAGTGTTTGCAAAATCAATTAAACAATTTGCCCCTTGTTGGTCTATAAACTGAAATGCACTTGTAATTAATCTCCACGAAACTCCTGCCCCAATGAAAAGGCTTACTCCCGAACCGAACCCCCATTTGTTTGAAAGTTCATCCATATAAAAAATTGCAAGACCTCCCAAAATTAATTGAAAGATAACTAATCCGGTGAATCCAGGGACTGCCTGAAGACCATTCATTAAAACATAAACACTTGCTTCAAAAATAATGAAAAAGAACCCCAATAATTTTTGGATTCCTTGAAAGAACTTTTTCCCTTCGGTAGTGTTCGTATCAATATCTATTATTCCTGCCCCCGTAAGAAGTTGTAGAATAATCGAAGCCATTACTATTGGTCCAATTCCCAATGAAATGATTGACCCAAAATCAGTTCCAAGGATTATTGCCAAATATTCGAATCTTTCAAGGGCATTCACACTCAATCCAAAAAGAGAAATATTCGCTAATATAAAAAAAGAGGCAAGAATTATGAGAGTCCACTTAAGTTTAACATTAAAACCTAATTTTTTTTCTTCAGGAGATGTAATCTCCGGAATGAAATTGAATATCTTCTTTAAATCCATGAGGTTTTAACATAAAAATAGTTTTTAAAGTTTGTTGGAGCTATTCAAAAATAATTTTTAAAGAACTACTTTATTTTAAAAATTATAAAGAAAATATTTCAAGAGTTATAATTATTTCAAATCAATGGATTACAAATATTATTCTAAAATAGAGGTAAAGCCAGAAAATATGAAAGAGTCAGTAGAATTTTTAGATAAAAAAATTTAATTATTTCTTCTTTTTTCTCTTTTCGTGTTTTGGATTTACTACCAAAGGAGTTTCAATTTTCTTTTTTTCTTTAATGACGACTGAACCCCCCGCGTTCTCAATTTTCTTTTTTGCCGAAGCTGAAATTTCCAAACAATTAATTGTTAATTTATTTTTTACTTCTCCTTTTCCAAGAATTTTATAATTTTTTAAATTAATCTCGTAACTCTCGCCCTTTTTCTTCCCATATTTTTCTAAATGTAATTCGATATCCCCCACATTAATTCTTTTCCGATTATCTCTTTTTGTTTTCATAGAGGTTATCCCCTGTTTACCAAAATATTTATTCCCATATAATTTAAGAACAAGAGTTTTTTTATGGTCTGCTCTTTTTCCAGATCCACTCATCCCAATTCCGCCTTTGTTTCCAGATTTTCTTTTATTTTTTCTGGCTCCAGTCCCCGCTGTGCCCATTCCTTTTCCATGAAATCTTGAGGATTTTTTTCTTTTTTTTAATTTCATTATCTATTATCTCCTGATCCATGAAGTTTCTCTCTTTCATTTCTCGAGGCTAATTTATTTAAATTTGTTTGAATCACATCTTCCAATTCTAACCCAAGTTCTGTTGAAATTGAAGCAAGATACCAAAAGACATCTCCTATCTCTTTTTTTAATTCTTCTTTTTTTTCAGGACTTATTTTATAGTTATCATCTCTAATTATCTTTTTCATCTTTTCCAAAACTTCTCCGGACTCTCCTCCCAAACCCAGCATGGGATAAATCAGGTTTTTTCCTTTGTTAGGATAAATTGCAGTTTCCCAAGCTTTTTTTTGATATTCATTAAATTCCATTATAGCATTCTCCCAATTAGTTTATCCATTTCTTTGTTTTCCCCTAAAATTCCTTTGGGATAGTGCAATTTCGTTTTAGCTCCACCGCGAGGAGGATGTAATCTAAAAAAAGGTTTTAGTTTGCCTTCTCCATCCTTTCTACCCCTTTTTTTAACCAATTCTTCATAGGTTTCTTTAGAAATTTCCCCATAAGAAACAAAGTTCCTCGCATTCCTTACCATCCCTAATTGTGCTTCATTGGGGTTTTTTAATACAATACAAGCATATTTCCTTCTAAGCCTAAGCCTCTCCAAATTTTCTTTGAATTTTTTATTCAATCCTACCTGGCCTCGAATTCTTATTACTGCAATCATTTTTCGTTTGTTTTTTTAAGTGCATCGATGCACGCTTTAATTAAGTTGAATGTAGTTCTTCTCTGACCGAGAGTTTTTGAATAGACGTCTTCTATTCCTGCAAGTTTTAAAACTTTTTTTAATTCATTTGCGACGACCAATCCTGTTCCTTGAGGGGCAGGAATGAGAGTTAATCTTACACTTCCTGATTTTCCACTAACTTTGAAGGGTATTGAATGGGGTTCGTCGCAAGAACAGTCAAATGCAGAACATGCTCTTTTAATTTTTATTAAATTTAATTTTGCTTTTCTTGTGGCTTTGTCTCTTGCTGGAAGAGTTTCCCCTGCTTTTCCGACCCCAATTCCAATATGGCCCTTCTCATCCCCTACAACAGCCATTGCAGAAAAGGTCATAACTCCCCCTTCCTGAGTAATTCTTTGAGTTTGTCTCCAAGCTCTTCTTTTTCCTCCTCCAAATTTTCCTTTTGCCTGCCCGATAGCAATTAAATCAGTCTTAATTGGAAGAAGCAAATCAACAATCTCGTCCTCTAAAATTTTTTGATTATTGTCAAGTATTTCGTCAATATCTTTAATTTTTCCTTCCTTAACCTCTCTTCCAAGATCAGTTTTAGGAACCCATGATTCCAAATAATTCATTCTCTCCTCTTTTCTTCTATTCATCCTTTTTTGTTCTTTTGTTTCCTTAATTTCCTCTTTTTCAGATATTTCCAAAATTTCTTTCTCTAAGATTATTTTTTCTTCAATCATTTCTTTTGAGATTTTTTTTGGGTCTTTTGCTTTTTCAAGAGCTTTCTCCTCAGAAATTGTTCCATATGCTTCGGAAGTTTTCTTAAGGGATTTCATTTCTTTTTTCATCATAATTTATCTATTTTAGATTTAACCTCCTCGATTATCTTTAAAACTTCTTCTCTTTTTTCCTTGTTTGGAAAATTCTCACTCGAACAATTAATCTCCACTCCACTTTCTATCAGCCCATTTATAAAAGCAAAAACTTTACTTTTTTTAATAGACCGAATCATTCCCAAATCAATTATTGGTTTTTCTAATTTATCTTTCAAAATTTTTTTACCGGTTAAATATCCCAAAAGATAGGATGCGACGAGGGATTTTAAGCTACCTTTAAGTTTTTCTGGCCATCCATATCTTAAAAGGTCTTTCGAAGTGAAACCAAAAATAACCCTATCCTGTGCTGCCTCACTTTCTATATATTGAGAAATAATATACCGGTTTGTTTTTCTAAAAACCACTCTGGGTAGGCCACTCTTTAGAAGTTTTAATCTTCTCAAATAGTCTGTTTTTCTTTCCCTTTTTCGTCTTTTTAGTATTTTCATTTTTTCATTCCCTTAATATTTAATCTTAAATTTTCTTTACTCTTAAATGTTTTATTTCTTATTTCCTTTCTTATTTTCTTAGATTCTTCCAGACTAATTTCACCTTGTTTTTTAAGATGTTTTACATATTTTCTCAATTTTCTTGTCATTTTAACATAATTTTTTTTTCTTTTGTTAACTTTCTTTTTAATTTTCCCTACTCCTCTTTTGTTTTTTCTTTTTTTGTTTTTTCTTCTCCCTTTGATAGGTTTAATAACTATTGCACCGTCATTAACTAAATCTCTAATATCTTGTTTAGTTATTGCATCTTTTATTTCATCAAGTCTTACTCTCACAAATTTAATCCTTTCTTTTCCAACTTTTAAAGCTCTTGCGGCCAAATCTTTCTTATTTAGTATCATTTTTCTTTCCCAAATCCGAATTGTTTTTTTCTGATTTTTTTAACTTATTTTTTTCTTTTTCGTTTTTTTTCAAGAACGAGTTAACGTTAAAATTTTTTAATTCAATTTTCAGTTCCTTAGCTTTTTTCATGATTTCAATTTTTTTCTTCTTTCCAACTTTTCCAAGAATCCCTATCTTGTTATCTCCTATTTTAATCAAATCATTCATGTTATTTATCTTCATTTCTATGGATTTTTCTTTTCTAATCTTTTTTGGACTTTTATATCCAATACTAACAATTGAAGGATATCCTTTCTTTTTTTCCCTCATTTTATTATCTCTTCCTTTTGGTTTTCTCCAACTTGATTTTTTTCCCTTTCCTTTTCCAAATTTTGAAAATCTTTTTGCATCTCGTCTTAAAAATTTTTTTTTCATTTTACATTTTCTTTCCTGCCTTTTCAATTATGTAAATTCCATCCTGAAAAACTCTCAAATCTCTCCCTTTAATTTTTGTGGCTTTTTCAAAGTTTGCAGAGGCTTGCCCTGCCAATTCTTTATCCATAGATTTAATTGTAATAATCTCTTTTTTAATTTCGATCTCCACCCCCTCCGGAATTTTAACAATTCTTTCAACTTTTTCTCCAAGGAAGTTTTTTATTATCGCTTTGTCTCCTTCTATTTTTACTGTAAAAGGAAAATGCCCATGACAAATTTTTAGATTATATTCAAATTTTTTTGTGACCCCCTTAATCATATTTTTTATATGTGCTTCAAGAGTATTCATTATTTTTTTCTCATTTTTTGTCGCTTTTTCTTGACCCAAAATAATTTCTTTTCCATTAAATTCAATTTTAACTCTCCCAGGATTGAAATTTCTTGTTAATTCTCCCTCAGGACCCTTTACATTTATCTTAGAATCCTCTAAATTTATTTCTATTCCCTCTGGAATTTCAATTTTTTTAAATAATGGTTTTTTCATTTTGAAATTTTTTAATAAAAATATGAAATTAAAGAACCTCCAATTTTTTCTTCTTCAGCTTCTTCATGAGTCATAAGTCCCTTATTTGTAGAAAGAATCATTATTCCCAAATTTCTTGCAGGAAGATATCTTCTTCGGTATTTTTCAATTTGAGATTTGGTTACACTAAACCTTGGTTTTATGGCCTTACATTCACTAAACTCCCCGAGTGTAACTTCAATTGATTTGTCTTTAGAGTTTATTTTATATTTTTTTACGGCTCCTTGTTGTTTCATTATCTTCAAAATTTCAATTAGTAAATTTGAGATTATTTTTATTCTGACAATGCTTTTTTTAGCTTTCTTAGCATTCCTTAACATGTTTAGCGCATCTGCTACTATATCGTGTGCCATTTTAACTATATTTTTTAAACCCGATTTCTGTTGCAATTTCTCTGAAACAGTGTCTACAAAGATGGAGTCCATATGAACTTATATGTGCCCCAAATCTTCCACAGCGTTCACATTTTTGAACTGCAATCCCAATTTTTCTTTCTTTGGGTTTGCAGTGTTTTAAAAACTTCTTCTTTATTGCAGGTTTTGCATTTAATTGTTTGAAAATTTTTTTCCAATCGCTTGCAGTCATTTTATTTAAACCTCGTTTGGAACTTTTCTTCCATAAATTTAATTATTTCTTCTTTTTTGATTTTTTGTCTTTGAGGAATCTTCCCGGATTTTATTTTTCTTAGTTTAACCCTTCTTCCAGATCTTTTGAACACAACAGTCACATCAAAACCCATAATTCCAATTTCCCGATAATAATCCATCCCAGGAATTTCAAGATATTCTTGGATTCCAAATGAAAAATTGTTTTCACTAATTTGTTTTTTCTTAAGGGTGTTATCTATTGCTAAGAGCATTTTTCTTAATAACTCTTCCGTACCTTTTCTTATTGTGACAACCGTCCCTATTTCCAATCCTGGTCGAACACCTAATCCAGGGATCCTTTTTCTGGAAGTAGTTTTTGAAGGTTTCCTGTTGGTGATTATCTCCAAAAGTTTATGTCCTTTTTCTAAATAGTCTCCCGTTCCCCCAATACTAAGCACTACCTTTTCAATTTTTATTTCTCTCATCTTGTTTTCCATTTTATTCTAAAATCATTATCTGTTTAATTAAAGTTTTAAATTTGTTTGAGCGAGTTTCTATTTCAACCATTTTTTGGTCCTCATCAATCTTCAAAATTTTTCCCTTTATTCCTGAATGTTTTCCCCCCACAACCAATACTTTAGAATTCTCCTTAATTGGAAGAATTTTTGAAACCTTTTTCTTTTCTAAATCAATAATTGCTGAATCTCCAACAGAACATTTTAAATTTGATAAGTAATTCCTTCCGTCGCTCATATTTAATTGAATTTTTTTGCCTTTTAATGATTTTTTTCCAATGATCTTTGAAATTTTCATTTTTGTTTCATTTTCAGAAATTTCTTCTATATCATATTTTCCTTTTTCAGAAAGAACAATTCTATAACTCTTTTTTGAAGGAAGAATTTTTAAAACATCAAAAAGTTCCAAACTTTTCTTTTCGTCATTAACTATCTTATTTGAAATTACCAGGCTTTTTTGGTGAATTGCCTTTTTAACTTCTTTTCTATTTTGAGCAATTTTCATCAAATCTCTAAGGACAATTAATATAGGAATTCCTTTGGAGTTATTTTTTATCACGAAGGTAGTTCCTTTTCTACTTATCGGCCAATTTTTAGGAACTTTTTGTCTTTTTAAATGTCTTTTCATTTTATATCTCCTTGAGTTTTGTTAATGTTCTTTTCATTTTTGGAAAGTTTATCCTCTTTTTTTGGAGCTTCCATTTTCATTTTTTTAAATCTTCTTTTATCTTCTATGTTCAATTCTACGATTTGTAAATTTGAAGGTCTAAATGGAATCTCCGAGGAGGATCCGTCTTGTTTTTTATTCTGAATTCCTTCCAAATAAATTTTCATTTTTTTTGTCTTTATTTTTGTAACCTTAACCTTTTTTCCTTTATGTTTTCCAACCATTATTTTTATTTTATCATCTTTTCTTAGTGGAATATTTCTCATTCCATATTTTTTTCTTAAATCTTTTGTTAGATTCACACTTATTAATTTTCTCTTTATGTGGAGAGGAGCATTCGCTAAATATTTTCTTTGTTTTTTTGGTTTTTTACTTCCTTTCCAATTAATTGAAAATTTTTTCATTTTAGTATGCTATTGAGGCGATTTTTGCAACTTGCGGCCATCTCTCTATTATCTCCTTTGCAATTGGTCCTTTTATTTGGGTTCCCTTTGGGTTCCCCTTGTCATCTTTAAGAATCGCTACAGCGTTGTCTTCAAAACTTATTCTCTCCCCATTTAATCTTCTAAAACTTTTCTTTTGTCTAATTAAGACCGCATCGAAAACTTTTCCTTTCATTTCTGGGTTTCCAGATTTTACGGCTACTTTAACTTGATCTGCAATTTTTGCACACATTTGCTTACCTTTCTTCCCTTTCCCCCTCTTTACTGAAACAACTTTTACAATTTTTGCTCCACTATTATCCGCCACAATCATTTTTGTTCCAAGGTTAATTCCTGCTGTAGCTCTGGCAGATATTGCTTTCATTTTGTCCTCCCCCTTATTTTTTCCAAAAAGACGAAATGGATAATTTTACTTAATGGTCTGCACTCTTTAACTTTCACAAGGTCCCCAATTTGAATTTCTTTTTCTTTACACTTTGGAAGTCTTGCATGAATTTTGGTCTTTGTCTTTGCATATCTTTCATACTTCTTAATGTAAATCATCCTTTCAAATTCAATTGCTATCCTTTTATCATGTTTGGAGATGACAATTCCTTTGAATGTTTTTCCCCTCATTTTTAAATTTCCATGGATAGGGCAGTCTCTATCATTACAAATTCTCTGACTAATTTTCTCAATTTTTTCTTCTTTCATTTTATTCTATTGATTCTTCATCGAAGCCAAGTTCGACGAGGATTGGTTTTATTTTTTTTGAATGTTCTCCTTGCAATTCAATTGTTTGGTTTTTTACTGTCCCTCCGCAAGCAAGTCCATTTTTTAGTTCTTTTGCTATTTTTTTTATGTCTATTGTGTTGTCAAACCCGGAAACAATTGTAACGATTTTGCCATATCTTTTTTTATCGTTTGTAATTCTTATCCTTTGTGAACTTTTTATGATTTGTTCACAAACGCAAGCGGGTTTAGGCAAACCACATTTTGGACATATTTCCATATTTATTTTATTGTCAATAACCTCGCTATTGTTTTTTTTATTTCTTTGATTTTGGAACTCCCTCCTTGGGAAATTTTTCCTTTTGATTTCATTAACTCTAATTTTAATTCTTTTAATTTAATCTCCTTGTCTTCTTTTCCCATTTTTCTAATTTCCTTAGGTTTTAAAATTGCCATTTATTTTTTTACTCCTTTTTTCTTTTTGGGTTTTTCAATATTTTCAATATTTTCTTTAAGTTTGTTTAATAATTTCTCATTAATTTTTATCCTATCTTTTAAAATTGCCCAAGGAGGAAGAATACTCACTTTTACCCCCACCACTCCGGGTTTTGTCTGTGCTTTTGCTTGGGCTCTATCGACGAGATTTGAAGTATCGCCGGTTTTTTTCAAATATCCTTGAGCAAACCTCCATGGTTTTGACCTTGAACTAGGTAATTTTCCAGTAAGCCTCAATTCAGCTCCAAGAGCTCCCGCATTCATTATTTTTTGAAGAGCTCTATAAGCGAGAACTTTGAATTTTAAGGGTCCAAATCTTTCAAGTCCAAGTGCGATTTCATCCGCAATAAGCTGGGCATCAAATTCTGGATTTTGAATTTCATCAATTTCAACGTGGGGATTCTCAAGTTTAAAATTTCTTTTAATCATGTTTGTAAGTTGTTCAATCTTTTCTCCCCCCCTGCCAATTATAATTCCGGGTTTATTAGTGGAGAGTAAAATTCTTTCTCCTACGGGAGTGTATTCAATTTTTACTTTACTTACTTTTCCTTTTCCAATTTCTTTTTTAATTCTTTCCCTCATACTAAACTCTTCTTTTTTAAATTTTACAGTGTTTCTTTCTTCCATTTTATTCTTTTAATTTTTCCTTCTTTTTTGCTTTTTTTTCCATGCAAAAAATTTTTACATGAGTCCTTTTTTTTCTTCTTCCTCTAGAAGCATAAACTGTTGAACCTTTGTTTGAAATTGCCTCACTAATTATTGGGTTTTCAAGGTCATCTTGAATTGCATTAGCTTGCAAACTTTTTAAGAGAATAATGAACCTTTTAGATGCCTTAACGGGAAACTTCCCAGACATGATTTTTCCTTTTCTATGGGCATATTCACCTTTCATTGGAATGGCCTTTTTTAATTTAGATACCTCTTCTAATCCGGAAATTGCCTCGCTTATTTTTTTATTTAAAAGATATTTACAAATTGATGTCGCCACTTTGGTTGAAATTGGAAGATTTTCTGCCCTAACAAAGGATTTCGTTTTTTTTGGCTTTTTTTGTTCCGTTTTTTTTGTTCCTTTTCCGTTTTTTTCTTCCTCTGATTTTTTAATCTCTTTAATTTTCTCGGACTTTTCAGTTTTTTCTTTCATAGGAATCTTATCAACTTTTATTTTCTTTTGGGGAATGTTTTTTACCATCTGTTTTTTTTGTTCAGATTTTCCGGAAGGTTTTTCACTATTTGTTCCAGCCATTTTATTTTCTCACACTCCCTTTCTTTTTTCCAGTTTTTTCATCTTTGCTATGTTTTGTTTTTGTGCGTGTGGGTGAGAATTCTCCAAACTTATGTCCAAGCATTTCAAAAATAATGTCCACCGGAAGAAAATCTTTTCCGTTATAGATTTGTATTCTTTTTCCGACAAGACCGGGCAGAACGACCAAGCTTCTTTTGTGGGTTCTTACAGATTTTTTCCCTTTGTTAAGTTTATCTTTGACCAAACTCAAAAATTTTTCATGTTCTTGAAAATTTCTGAGGATATTTCTTCTACTTGTTGAGGGCAAAAGTTTAGCAAATTCCCTTACATCTAAATTTTTTAATTCTTCAAGAGTTTTACCTCTAAATAATTGTTCTTTTTTCTTCATTTGTGTCATCAATTTGTCGTTTTTTTCCATTTTATTTACGTTTTCCCGTTCTTTTTGGGCTAAGAAGGCCAACCTTTGCTCCCGGAGGAGAGTTTCTTTTTGCGATTTTACTTTTTGGATTTTTTCCTCTCCCTGAACCGAAAGGATGGTCAATTGCATTAACTTTCAATGCAGATGTTCTTGGCCATAATTTGCTTTTTGTTTTTTTAATATGAAACATTTTTCCCGCCTTAAGTATTGGCTTCTCAATCCTTCCGTCCCCCGCAATAACTCCAATAATTGCCCGCGCATTTTCATGAAATTTTTTTTCCTTTTTTGAAGGCATTAATACAAAAACTTTCCCTTCTTGAGATTTTGTGATGGTAGCATGAATTCCTCCACTTTTAATATATTTTCCCCCATCTCCTGGTCTGGATTCAATACAATAAATCTTGGTTTTTGTAGGGATATCTTTTAATTTTAGAATATTTCCCACTTTAATTTCTTTATTTTCGAATCCTATTTTTTGTCCTTCCACCATATTCTTAAACGCAGGGATATAAAAAGTTCCCTCGCTGTATTTAATTTTTGCGATAGGACAGGTGTGAGCCCCCGAGTTTAATAATTTTAGAACAACCCCCTCCCCAGAAAGGACTCGGGGATATTGCAGTTTAAGTCTAAAAACAGTCTTGTTAACCCTATATGTAGAACTTCCTTTTCCTCTGGCTTGTTGAATTATTCTTTTTCCCATTTACATTAATCCTAATTTAGTTGCAATGTCAATTGCAAGAATATCTCCTTTTAATTTTATATAAGCATATTTTCTATTGTTCCTAATCAGCGTCCTTATTTTTTCAATTTTAACCTCAAAAATTTCTTCAATTTCTTTTTTTATTTCTTCTTTTTTCATTTTAGAGGGAACTTGAAATGTAAGAATATTGTCTCTTTCAATCATCATAACTGCTTTTTCGGTAGTTACGGGTTTCATTTGAATCTTTCCTCCAAATCTTTGATTGCTTTTTCAGTATAGATAGTTAGTCTTCCAACTCCTCCATTGGCAAGATCTTTTAATCCTAATTTTTCAACTTTCAAAACATCAAAAGCAGTTGTTTTTAATTTTTCATTATTTCCTATGACAAAAAGCAACCCTAAATTGTTTTTGTACCTTCTTCCCCGTAATTTTCCTTTTCCTCTTCTTATTGTCTTTTTTTGGATAGAGAGAGAAAAGAGTTTGTTTCCCAAAATTTTTTTTAAACTTGAAATTAAATCTTTTATCTTCAGTGATACAATTTTTGATTCAACCACAAGGGGAAGGTCTTTAATTTCTTCTTTTTTTAAAGAATTGTACCTTTTAAGAGCCCATTTTGCTGAAGCAGTTGCACTAAGGGCAGATTTCATTGCTATTTTTAGTTCTTTTTTATTTATTTTTTTTTGGTTAATCATAGACAAAACTTTTGGAGGATGAGCACGTCTTCCTCCCCGAGTATTTGGAACGGTTGCTCCAACCCAATTAAACTGGGATCCTTTTCTGGTCATAATCTTTCGGGGAATTCTTGAGATTCCTCTTCCATATTGGGACTTCCAAACTTTTCTATGATGTTTTAATTTTCCACTTGCAGAATATTGGTTTCCCGCAAGGGGGTTTGGTCCGTAAGGTTGTTGAACCTTTTTTATTTCCAAAATTTTTTGAACCAAATTTTCTCTAACAAAAACATTAAAAAAAGAAGGAATCTCAATTTGTCCTTTCTTTTTTCCATCAATAGTGATTATATTCGCTTTCATTTCTAAATTTTAACTCCTTGTTTTTTTAATCGTTTTGCAATGTTATGGTGATTTTTAGGATTATTAGACTCATTCATGCCTTTCTCCAACTTTTTACAATTTATTTTATATTTCATCTCAATCCGATTAATTCGTACTCCTTTTTCTTCTGTTTTTTTGTTTCTCTCGAGGAATGTGTTAGAATAAGTTGTCTCTTTACTGGTCCTTGGACTGATCCATGAACAAGAATATAATCGGAATTTATTTTTCCATAATTTTTTAAATTTTTAAATTTATTTTCTGATTTTCCCAAATCAAGAATTTTATTATTATAAATAACCCTTGTAAACATTCCTAATTGCCCCGCCATTGGAACTCTAAAGGTAACTCTTGCAGGGTGCCATGGGCCCAAGGAACCAGGCCTTCTCACTCCTTTTTCCGATTTATGTGATTTTAAAGCAATTCCAAATCTTTTAACGGGTCCTTGTAATCCTTTACCTTTTGTAAGCCCTCTCAAATCCACCAGGTTTCCTTTTTCAAAATTTTCTAAAGCAGAAATTTCTTTTCCTAAATGCTCTTTAACATATTCAAATTTTTCGTCGTAGCTTCCTCCCAAACCTATTTCTGTTATGTCTGGGGTTTTTTTTATTTTTGTTTTTTTCACGACGGAATAAACAACAATTCTAATATCCTCGTAATTTTCTTTTTTTATTTCATCAATTTTTTTTGTTTTTTTAGGAATCTTAATTTTTCTTTTTAATTCTTTATCAATTCCTTCAGCTAAAATTTCGGTTGAAACTTTTCCTGCTTTATAAAATCTAACAGATAAAATTTTCATTGGAGGACATTCAAGGAGCGTTACTGGAACGGAAATTTTCTTATTTTTAGTCATAGAATCCGGTGTAGAATCATTAACAATCGCAGAAGCCATTCCAGATTTATAACAAATAAATCCCTTTACACCTTTGTCATAATTAATAGCATTCCAGTTAACACTGGGTAAAAATTTTTGAGCTCTTTTCCGAGGCCAAAACTGCAAACTTCCTTTTCGTGGTGATTTTCTTGTTGGCATTTTGTTCTATTTCTAAATAGCGAAGTATCATTTTATCTTACCCTGGATAAACATCTGAGAAAAAGTCAGTTTATAAATTTGTTGGTGCATAATTAAATATAAATTTTCAATCTCACCTTAAGCAATAAATTCGTATTCTTTTTTAATTTCAATACCATCAATATTTGAATATCTTATTATTTTTCCCTTTCTTTTTGCCATTTCCCTTATTTTTGCGATGTCTTTTTCGTCCGTTTTAGGAAGAATTATATCTTCAATAATAAAATCGTGTTCGATTTCTGCAGATTTAAAGTTTTCTTTTTCAAAAATAAAACTTTTTCCTATTCGTGAATCATTTGTAATCAATTTACAGAAATTGGCTTTTGGTTTTTCATCCCCCTTCCCAGGTTTTCCAGTTTTAGGGGCTTTAGGTTTTATTTTAAGAATGTTTTTTTCATCAATCTGAAAGCTAAGTGCAAAAAAAGTTTTCGGAAATTCATTTAAGAGGGAAAAAATTTCTCCCCTATCCATTTCATTGTCGATTAAATATCTTTTTACCCCTTGAAATTGTTTTTTCTCTTTAAATTTTATTTTATCTGATAAATCTGAAGTAGAAATTATTGCCCCGGTTACAGAGGTTTTTTTATTTCCCAATTTTTCAGCCATGATTCTTACAAGTTCATTTGAAAATTCTGGGCTAGAATTAATCGTGTATTTGTCAAGAGATTTCTTTACCTTTAAAATGGCTCTATTTTTAAATTTTCCACGACTAAATTTTTGGAATTGTAAATGAACCGATTCATCAATTTCTTTATCCACAATTTTTTTTATAAAGTTCATTGCTCTGGAAAAAGTTTTCACATTATAAACTTTTTCATTTCTTGATTTCGTCTAACAAAAGAAAAAAATCGAGGTGTTCACATTTTTTAATTTTTAAAAAATAAAAATAAATTTTGAAGAAATTTTCAAAATTAGAGATTTAAAAATATTTTCATTTGATTATTTAATTTTTCCTTGGTTTTCGGAAGAATTATTAAATAAAGCCTCTTTTTTCATATTTATGAGAAGTTTTATAAGCTATTTTTCCCTTGAAAAATAGTTAAAATGAAAAGGAAAGATCTTCAAAAAGGAACTTCAATAGGGGTGATTGTCATTTTAATTGTGCTTTCTTTTTTGGTTTTGAAAGAAATTATAGTTTCTATTCTTGCAGGGGTAATTTTAGGTTTTATTTTTTTACCTTTGTATGAATTTTTCCAAAGAAAGTTTAACAATAAAAATCTTTCAGCATCTTTGGTTTGTGGAATTTTCATAATCGGTTTAGTAATTCCTTTATGGTTTTTAACACCTTTAATTCTCAATCAGTCTATCCAAGTATTTATTTCATCTCAACAGATAGACTTTGTAAGCCCAGTAAAATCAATTTTTCCTTCTTTATTTTCATCGCCGGAGATTGCTTCGGAGTTAGGAAGGGTTATTCGTTCATTTGTAACTAATTTGACAAGTGGGGCAATGAATGCCATTTCAAGTATTTTATTGGATTTCCCAACGATTTTCTTGCATCTTTTAGTGACCTTCTTTATTTTCTTTTATGTTCTTAGAGATAACAAAGAGTTTGTAGAATATATACAAAGCATTTTACCTTTTTCAGAATCGGTGGAGAAAAGATTATTTAAATCATCTAAGGAGATCACTTCCTCAATCCTTTATGGGCAAATTGTTGTTGGAATTTTACAAGGGGCATTTGCCGGATTGAGTTTTTTCTTGTTTGGGGTTCCAAATGCTCTCTTTTTAACGCTCGTCGCTGCTATAACCGGAATTCTTCCAGTTGTAGGAACTTCATTAGTTTGGATACCTGTTGCGATTTATGTTTTTCTTGATGGTTCTTTGTTTTCAGCTTTAGGAATCATAGCATTTGGTCTTTTGGCATCTTTTTTCGAAAATAGCATAAAACCTACAATTGTTTCAAGAAGAACAAATGTCCACCCCGGAATAATTTTAATCGGAATGATTGGAGGAATTTTCTTTTTAGGTCTTTTAGGAGTTATAATCGGCCCCCTAATTTTATCCTATCTTTTAATTGTTCTAGAACTCTATAGAGATAAGAAAGTTTCGGGAATTTTTCTTCAGGATTCTTGATAGTTAAATATAAAAAGAATTTTTGGTATCTTTCTCAGTGGTGAATTATGGAATTTAAAGTTAAAACTTCTTATTGGGCTGCGGGAATCCCGGTTGTAATGTTGAATAAAAAAGCGGCAAAAAAGTTGGGAGTTCATCCTGGAGAAAGAATTCTCATAAAAACTATCTCTAAAAATTCAAAAGAAATCTCAACAATCTTGGATATAACTAAAAAAAATTTAAATGAAGATGAAATTTTTGTTACCGAAGAAATAAAAAAAATTCTTTCCATTAAAGAGAATCAACGGGTAAGAATTTTTATTTCTCCGACGACAGATGTCATCTCTTTTATCAAGAAAAAATTATCTGGAAAAAGGTTGACAAAAGAAGAAGTAAAGGAAATTATTTCCCACATAGTATCCAACTCTCTTTCCGAACCAGAAATCTCGGTTTTTGTATCTGCAATGTATAAAAATGGAATGAGTTTTGAAGAAACAACCTATCTTGTGGAAGCAATCTTGTTCTCTGGAAAAAGAATGAGTTTTAGAAATAAATATGTCGTCGATAAACATAGTATTGGAGGGATTGCTGGAAATAGGACTACTCCGATAGTAGTAGCCATTTGCGCTGCTGCAGGATTGATTTTTCCAAAAACTTCCTCGAGAGCGATAACCAGTGCATCTGGAACGGCGGACACAATAGAGGTCTTATCTCCCGTAGAATTTTCAATAGATCAATTAAAAAAGATTATTAAAAAGGTCGGGGCGTTTTTGAGTTGGGGGGGTGCTGTAGGGATGGTTCCTGCAGATTCTAAAATCATTCAAGTTGAAAAAAAATTAAAAATTGATCCGGAGGCGCAACTTTTGGCGTCGATAATTTCCAAAAAACTTGCGGCAGGAAGTAAATATGTTTTAATTGATATTCCTTACGGAAAAAAAGCAAAAGTTTCAAAATTGAAAGCAAAAAGATTGGAAAGAAAATTTAAGAAGTTGGGTTCTTATTTCAATTTAAAAGTCAGTGTTGTTTTAACCTCTGCAAGGGAGCCAATTGGAAATGGGATTGGACCAGCATTAGAAATAAGAGATGTTTTAAGGGTATTAAAGAGAGAAAGAAATCTTCCAAAAGATTTAGAAAAAAAAGGATTATTTTTGGCGGGAGAAATTTTAGAAATAACTAAAAAATCTAAAAAAGGAGAGGGTAAAATTCTCGCAAAAAAAATTTTGGATTCTGGAAAGGCCTATAAAAAATTTAGTGAAATAATCAGAGCCCAGGGGGGAAAAATCAAGGAAATTCATCTTTCAAAAATAAAGGAAGATTTTTTTGTCAAGAAAGAGGGAAAAATAAAAAGTATAGATAATTTAGAAATAAACCTCCTTGCGAGAGTTGCAGGGTGCCCAATTGATAAATATGCTGGAGTTTATTTACATCACCATGTAGGAGAAAAAGTAAAAAAAGGTGAGAAAATTTTAACAATTTACGCAGAGTCAAAGTCAAGACTTGAAGAAGCGATTAAATATTATAAGGAAAAAAAACCAGTAATTATTCGTTAGATTCTTTTTTTAATGTAGGAATCATTTTTTTAAAATAAAATGTAAATTGTTTTTCTATTTTGGTTGGTTTAACTTTTTCAGAATAAATATCTGAGCTATAATGAGGTGTCCCGTATTCTGTAATGCTGTCTGACCCCCCCAACAAAGTTTCCAAATATCACATAAGTTATTAATGCTATTTTTTCAATATAATCAGCCAATATAATCTAATGATAGATGTTCCTGTAAATTCTATTAAAATTTAAGGGAAATAATTTTTGAATTTAAAGATAGATTTTCAGACATAATTAAATTAATGGAATAATGTATTCGAGGAATTAAAAATTAATTAATTTCCAAATTCAATTAATTAGATTAATTTTTTAAACTTTAATCTCCTATTTTTTTTATGAGAAGGTTTGATAGAAAGAGGGAGCTTGTCGAGTATTTTAAAAAAAATCTTTCTAAAAATTATACTGAAGATTCTTTAAAGTTTGCACTTCTTGACCAAGGTTATTCTAAAGTCGCAATAGAACAGGCGATGATTCAAGCACATAAAGAGATTGCTGAAAAAGCCCCTATTTTGAAAGAAAAACCAGTTATAAAATATGAAATTTACAACGAAAACAATGAGCCAATAAAAGTTGAGCCATTTAATTTTTGGGAAAAAATAAAATTTTTTTTGAAAGGGAAGAAATATTAAATAGAAATATTTAAAACTCTCTTTTATCACTAAATTATTGTTTGAAGCCTCTGTCGCATAAGCAGGAATAAATTCCTTCGCAAATGCTTAGAGAA
>CAYLLR010000005.1:0-24167 GCA_964384965.1 Candidatus Woesearchaeota archaeon
TCCTCCCCAGATTTATTTTCCAGAGTTTGAATATCCTCATCTTCTAAATTTTCTTCTTTTATTGTGTTCTCATTCTTTTCTACCGTTTCCTTTTCTTTAAGTTTTTTTTCTTCATCCTTTTCTTCATCTGAATTCAATTTTTTCAATGTAAGAGCATTTCTTTCAGCATCTTGAATCATAAAAGGGAGAGTTTCAGGACTAAAGTATTCTATCTTGATTGCGAAAGCGAGAGATTTATTGAATTCGGAAACAAGTAAATTCAAAGTTCCTTCAGGATCAATAACAATTTCATAATATATTTTATCCTCTTTAGAATCGTATGCCGAAAGAGGTTTAAATCCAATTGTGAAGGGCATAATCCCTAATTTTGAAAGCATTGCAGCAGCTTCTTTACTTATTTGATTTCCTGCTTTCACTATCACTTTTGGTTCTTTAATTTCAATTTTCCCTCCTTGGATTTTAATTTGAATTCCTAATGCGCCCAGTTCTGAAATTGCAGGTCCGGGAACTAAATCCGTCGGTCCAGCAGGAATTTCAAGGTCCTTCTGAGCGATTTGTCCTGGCTTTGCTTTGGCAGGACTTTTATTTTTTATCAATTCTCCGGCAAGTTCATAAGAATCCATATCCGAAAAAAGAAGGGCAACTGGTTTAATCAAATAATTTTTTAATTCCTTCAACTTTTCTTTTTTTGTTTCATCAAGTGCTCTCAAAAATAAATTTTTTTTGGGAACTTTGACAATTGCCTTTCCTCTCAATTTTTTCCCAATTTGCTGAAATTGCGAACCTGGAATATTTGAGATGTCTGAAATCAAGATGGTTCTTTTTGTCTCAATTAAATTTGCAAGTTCATTGACTGCTTTAATTTTTCTTTCAGGTATTTTTTTTAATCTCTCTTTTCCCATTTTATCTTAGTTTTATTTTATGAGGTTTAGTCATTGTAAATTTCAATTCAATATTTTTAATGTTGTCCTTCTCTCTTGGGAGAACTTTAATTAATTCTTGATAAACTGCAAGGATATTTTCTATGATTTCTTCATCACTCATTTTCTCTTTTCCTATTGCAAGTTTTACGCTTGATTCTTTTACTCTTATTTTTACACTCACATCTACTTTTTCTTTTATTTCAGAAACAGATTTCTCGTCCGAATTAAGAAGGATTCCTAATTGGGGAGAGGGCATTTTTCCTGCAGGCCCCAAAGCCCGTCCAAAAGTGGTTGCAACTTTTGGCATAAGGGAACCTTGAGCAATGAAGAAATCATATTTTTTAACTAAATTCTTTAATTTTTTTTTATCAGAATATTTTTTGAAAAGTTCGGGGGTGATTGTGTCAATAAATTCGCTTTTTGATTCAAAAAAAGCAGCAATTTTTTTCTTCTTTGTTTTATGGGGAACACTTACAAATAAATTAATTGGATTTTTTTTTATAGAATACTTTTGCAAATTTATGATTAAGTCTACGGTCTGATTGAACTTTCTCGGTTTATTTTTTCTCAATTCTATCAATGCTGTTTTTAACTGGTCTTTAAGTTCCATGTTTTGTATCCTCTCCATTAAATGAAGGATTAATTCGAGGAAAAATTAGTTCTTCCTCGTCCTCCTACAGTATGCATCCAATTATCCACAGAAGAGGGGATCGGATGATGTAGTTATGCGGACGAAGATTGAAGAAAAAAAGGGTTTATAAGTTTTGAGGTTTTGTAAATAGCCTCCAAATTCAAATTATTTTAATAACCAAAACCCTTAAATATCTTTAATCTTCAATTTCTTTGTAAGTCAGGTAGCTGATTTCGGAATCCTTGCATTAGATTGCAAAGAAATAATTTTATGATTTCTGGATTCTGAGGAAGGTCCGCACACCCGTGATATTATCACGAAAAACCACCAGGGAAATCTTGGGCGTCGTGAGGCGTAGCACTGGTATAGAAACGATCCTATTGAGTTAGGCTGGAACGAGCATCTTGGTTGGTGCAAGGGAAACTCCCGCTAAGTTAAATATCAGCACGTTTGGTCTGTCAAACAGCAAACGACAGAAAGTGGCCTATTCCTGACTTACTTTTTAATTTTTTGACTACCAAAAATTGAAGCAAATTTTTAATCTTATTAATTATGAGGATTTATATTTTGAAAAATAAAATGGAATTGTGGGAAATCCGTGTCGTGAATAAATCAATTACCAATTCTCTTTTGATTTTTAAGTTAAACTCAAAAAGATTAATTTGAATTGGGCTGTTTGAGGGGGAATGTTGGGAGTCGGTTTCGTGAACAAGTTCCTCACGATATTTTCTGTAAACAGAAAACATAAACCTTTCAGGTTCGACGAATTGACAAATGGGAATGCGGGGAGTCGAACCCCGGACACCATGATCTTCAGTCATGTGCTCTCCCGCTGAGCTACATTCCCTTTTTATTTGAAGAAAGTGCAACAAAATCCAAAAGATTTTATCTATCTATCTCCCACAATATAAACACATCTGTCTCTTTTTTAAAGTTTGTCAAATTCAAATTATCAGAACTTTTATAAATAAACAATTCTTATCAACTTCAAGAAAGATGGTGAAAAGAAAAAGTTCCAAAAAGGCATTTGAAGAAATTCCCTTCGGGCTAATTTCATATACTATAGGAATTATTGCATTGGTAGAGGCCTTTCTTTCGCCGTTTGTAGGAATAATCTTATCAATAATTGGGATAGTTTTTTCTAACAAAGAAAATTCACCAATTTCAAGTAGGGGAAAAAGGTTGGGTACAATTGCATTGGTCGTTGGGTTAATTTTGTTGATTGTAACAATTTTTGTTGCTTATAACACTTCTTCAATATTTGGAGTTCCAGCAAGATGAGTATGAAGAATTCAAAAGGTGCATTGGAAATGAGTGTGGGAACAATTGTTACAATTGTTTTATTAATGAGTGTTTTGGTTTTAGGATTGTTTTTTGTTCAAAAAATATTTAGTTCGGGGTCCAATGCAATTGATTCTATCGATAGCCAAGTTCAAAATCAAATCAATCAACTTTTTTCGAAAGGGAATTCGGAGATTGCAATTTATCCTAATTCGAGGGAGATTACCTTAAAAAAAGGGGACACGCCTCCTAAGGGGTTTGCATTTTCAGTTTATAACAATAATAATGAAGCCAGTTCTTCTTTTAAATATACTATCAAAGCAGATAGTATTGAAGGTTGTGGAAGCACAATGACTAAACAAATTGCAGAGAGTTATGTTCTTGGAAAAACTGGAAGTTTTAAGTTAGGACCTTCGAAAGCTATGGATAGCGCCCGTTTGGTAAGGTTTAATGTTCCAGAAAGTGCCCCCTCGTGCACAATTTTTTACAATGTAAATGTGGAAAGAAATGGGGGCTTTTACTCCGACTCACAGATTCTAGTAACAATAATATAAATTCAATTAATTTTTTAAATTAAGTTTTCTTTCAATCCCAATGTCTCTAAAAATTTATAGTACGTTATCAAGAAAAAAGGAAGAGTTTGTTCCAATCAAAAAAGGAAGAGTTAATATGTTTGTCTGCGGACCGACTGTTTATGATTTTGCACATTTAGGACATGCGAAAACTTATATTCAATTTGATATGGTTGCAAAATATCTAAGATTCAAGGGATATGAAGTTTTTTATTTACAAAATATAACCGATATAGACGATAAAATAATAAAAAAAGCAAATGATAAAGAAATTTTTTGGAAGGAATTGGTAAAAAACTATAAGAAAGATTATCTCAAAGATATGGAACGTCTCGGAGTAGACTCGGTAAACAAATATGCAAATGCAATGGATTATATAAAAGAAATAATCTCTCAAGTTCAAAGATTAGTGGATAAAGGATTTGCTTACAAAACTTCCGATGGATATTATTTTGATTTAACTAAAGATAAGGATTATGGAAAATTAGCAAAAAGGAAGATGTTGAAGGAGGGGGATGCGGTTTCAAGAATCGACGGGGGAACTGAAAAAAGGAACGAGGGGGATTTCTCTTTGTGGAAATTCAAAAAGGAAAATGAACCTTTCTGGAAAACTGAAATTGGAGACGGAAGACCTGGATGGCACATAGAAGATACTGCGATAACAGAAAAAGAATTTGGACCTCAATACGATATTCATGGGGGAGGTCTCGATTTAATCTTTCCACATCACGAGGCAGAAATTGCGCAAATGGAATCTATTTCCGGAAAAAAACCCCTTGTAAAATATTGGATGCATACAGGTTTTTTAAATATACATAAAGAAAAAATGTCAAAATCGAAGGGAAATTTTTCAACAATAAAAGATTTCTTAAAATTTTATTCTTCAGAAGAATTAAGGTATCTTTTCTTTTTAACAAGTTATAGAAAGCCGATAGATTTTTCTGACAAATCTTTAGAAAATGCAAAGAATTCTTTTGAAAGGTTAAAAAATCTTTGTGAAAATTTAGAAGACGATAAGAAAATTAATAAAAAATACTTAGAAGAATTCGAAAAAGCAATGGATGATGATTTTAATACCCCCAATGCACTTCAGGTTTTATGGAAATTAGTGAGGGATGAGGGCGCCGAGGGGAAATTTCGAACAATAAGGGAGATGGATAAGATTTTTGGACTAAATTTATTAAAAAAAGAAAAATTAAAAATTCCAAAAAAAGTAAAAGATTTGTTGAAGGAAAGAGAAAAAGCCCGCAGGGATAAGAATTTTAAATTAAGTGATCAAATTAGAGAAGAAATAAAAGATAGAGGGTTTCAAGTATTGGATGGAAAAAATGGCCAAGAGATTAGAAATATTTAAATAAGAGTTTTTCCTGATAGCTAAGAGGTGAAAAATGACAAAGATACATTATGATAGTTTTATTGATTTAAAATACAAACCAAAAAATACTGATGTTATTTGTCAATTTAAAATCACGCCGGCTAAAGGATACACTTTTAGAGAGGTTGTTTCAATAACTGCAGGAGAAAGTTCAATTGGAACCTGGACAGATATAAAAACAGTAAATAAAAAAACTCAAAAAAAGATAACTCCCAAAGTTTATCATTTGGATAGCAAAAATCTGAGATGTAGAATAGCTTATCCCCTCGATTTATTTGAAAATGGAAATCTTCCAGAGATTCTCTCTTCGGTAGGAGGAAATATTTATGGAATGAAATCTGTCAAAGGTTTACTTTGGGAAGACATAAGGATTCCGAAGAAAATGCTTGAAGCATTTAAAGGTCCTAAGTTTGGAATAAAAGGAGTTAGGGATTATTTAAAAGTTTATGATCGTCCTCTAATCGGAACAATTGTAAAACCTAAAGTGGGATTAAATGAAAAGGAACATGCAAAAGTTGCGTATGATTCCTGGATCGGAGGGTGTGACGTTGTCAAAGACGATGAAAATTTAACAAGCCAATCCTTTAATAATTTTTATAAGAGGGTTACTGAAACATTAAAACTTTTAAGAAAAGCAGAAAAAGAGACTGGAGAAAAGAAATTATATCTTGCGAATTGCACGGCTCCCGTAGATGAGATGATTAAAAGAATTAAATGGGTTGAAAAAAGTAAAGGAAATTATGTTATGTTGGATATTATAACTCTTGGATGGTCTGCTTTGCAAAAAGCAAGAGGGGTGGTGAAGCTTCCTATTCATGCCCACAGAGCAGGACATGCGATGTTTGATAGAATTCCCTATCATGGAATGAAGATGGAGGTAATTGCTAAATTAGCAAGGATGGTGGGGGTTGATACTCTTCATATTGGTACTGCATATGGAAAGATGGTTGGTGGAAAAGATGAAGTTTTACAAATCGAGGATGAAATCGAAAATGAATTTACAAAACAAACTAAGGAAAATCTAACTCAGAGATGGTTTGGTGTAAAACCTGTTTTAGGAGTTGCATCGGGAGGAGTTCATCCCGGACTTGTGGACAAAATTATCAAATTTATGGGAAATGATGTTTTGATTCAAGCAGGGGGAGGAATTCATGGTCATCCGGACGGGACGGTTGCAGGGGCAAGAGCGATGAGGCAGGCGGTTGATGCCACTTTGAAAAAAATTCCTCTTAAAGAATATGCTAAGACCCACGAAGAATTGAGAAAAGCTTTAGAAAAGTGGGATGATTAATAAGAGGATAACTTTGACGGGGAGTGATAATCTTTAAAATTTTTGTTTAGTTTTTGTATTCCTTAAATTTTTTTAAAATGAACCACCTTTAATAAAAATTTTTAAACTCATTTTTCCCTTATTCCTTATGATTTATCAAAAGTTTTTAGATAAAATAAGAAAAAATAAAATTTGCCCATTTTATAAATTTGATAAAAAATTTATAATTTTGGAGAATAAATATGCTTTTATGACTCCTGCGAGAGCTCCTTACGTTAAAGACCATTCTTTGATTTTGCCAAAAAGACACGTCTTTGTTCTTGAGAAATTAAAAGAGAAAGAAAAAAAAGCAATTTTTGATTTAATTATGCGTGGAATAAAAATTTTAGAAAAGAAATACCCGGCGGTTCAGGTTGAGTATAAAGAGGGCGATTTAGTTTCTGCAAGAAAATCAATTCCTCACCTCCATTTTCACTTGATTCCCCGAAGAAAGAAAAATAAGGAAACGAAAGATAAAAGAATTTTTTTAACTAAAAAAGAACTACTTCTCGAGGTTGAGAGAATTAAAAAATTTTAGTTAAAAAACTTTTAGAATTATTAATTTATGAAAAATATAAAAAGAGATTTAGATTAATTGGATTATGAAAAAAAAATTTAGAAAGGCAGTTTTTATTGTTGTGTATTATTTTGAGAGGGGGAAACCAAACTATTTAATTCTTAAAAGAAAACTTCATTGGAGGGGTTGGGAGTTTCCGAAAGGAGGAATAGAAAAATTTGAAACTAAAAAGATGGCGGTAAAAAGAGAAATCCGTGAAGAGACCGGATTAAGAATAAAGAAAATAAAGAAACATAATTTTCAGGGAAAATATCTTTATTCAAAAGTTCTTAAGGATAGACCAAATCACGTAGGTCAGACATTCTCTCTTTATTCAGTTGAGGTTGAGAAAGGAAAAATAAATTTAGATAAAAGGGAACATTCTTTTAGTAGTTGGGTTAGTTATAAAAACGCGTTGGAAAAATTAACTTACAAAAATCAAAAAGATTCATTGAAAATTGTTCATAAATGGATTGTATCAAAACTTAAATAACCTAATTATTTATTTAATCTATGAAACCACGCAAATTCACACTTTCAAGTGGGACGGAAATTTTTTTAGGAAGAGATAAGAATAATAACGACGAACTTGTAAAAAGTTTCAGAGGGAAGAAAAATATAATTCTCCACACCTTTGCTCCGGGGAGTCCATTTTGTGTAATTGAAAAATTGAATCCGACAAAAAATGAAATTTATGAAGCGGGAATTTTCTGTGCTTCCAGATCTCAAGATTGGAGAGACAATAAAGGAGATGTAAAAATGAATATTTTTACGGGAAAGGATGTTAAAAAAACAATTTTTATGAAAGTTGGTTCTTGGAAAATAAAAAAGAATTTGGGAGAAATAATAATAAAAAAGAAGGACATCTTAAATTTATTAAAGAAGAATTAAAATGCGCCAGCCGGGAGTCGAACCCGGGTCACAAGCTTGGGAAGCTTGTATTCTGCCACTAAACCACTAGCGCCCAAAAAGAATAATTTTCCAATCTTAATAAATTTTTATAAGTTAATCTTCAAAATAAATTAGATAATTTATTTGATAAATTGTTTATAAATTATCCAAAATACTCCCCCTTCAAAGAGGTTGAAATTTTTCAATTTAATCCGTAAATTTTTCTCAATATTTTCTTACACTTTTTTCAAAAAAAGATGGAACCGACAAATAGTTATATAAAAACTCCCCCATTTTATTTTTTATGCTTAAGAAATTAACTAAAGAAATAGAAATGCTTTATTCAAAGGAAAAAGCAGAACGTTCAAAAAGATTTTTTAAAACAGGAAAGGGGGAATATGGGGAGGGAGTTATTTTTCTTGGATTAAATATGTCGGAGCAAAGGAAAATTGCAAAAAATTATTTGGATATTCCTTTATCAAAAATAAAAAAACTTCTAAATTCAAAAATACATGAATATAGAATGGTTGCAGGAATTATCTTGGTAGAAAAATATAAAAAAAATTCCGAAGAAATTTTTAATTTTTATATAAAAAATACAAAAAAATTTAATAATTGGGATTTAGTTGATGTAACTTGCCCAAAGATTGTCGGAAATTTTCTGAAAAATAAAAATAAAAAAATTTTATATAGTCTTGCGAATTCAAAAAATCTTT
Organism: Candidatus Woesearchaeota archaeon; assembly: GCA_964384965.1. Lineage (GTDB taxonomy): Archaea > Nanobdellota > Nanobdellia > Pacearchaeales > GW2011-AR1 > GW2011-AR1. The sequence continues at coordinate 8,255 of CAYLLR010000005.1, forward strand.
GGGAAAAAAGAATTTCAATTGTTTCAACTTATCCGTTCATAATGGACAATCAATTTGCTGATAGCTTAAAAATTTCTGAAATTCTCTTAAGTGATAAAAATGATTTAATTCATAAAGCTGTTGGATGGATGCTTAGAGAAATTGGAAAAAAAGATGAAGCAATTTTAAAAGATTTTTTAAAAATAAATTATAAAAAACTTCCAAGAACGACGCTTCGTTATGCAATTGAAAAATTTCCTAAAACTGAAAGAAAAAAATGGCTCAAAGGAAATTTTTAAAAAAACCAAATAATCCTATTCCTGCCCATATAAAATAAAAGGAAGTTAGGGACAAAGATTTCTTTTTTAAACTAATAATTCCCAGACCTGCAGAACCACTAATATTCAAAAGGAGATAAAACAAATTTGAATATTCCACAAACTTTAAACTAACTAAAAAATATCCCACTAAAACTGCAACAAAACCATACCACCCAATGATTGAATATGTTTTTTCTCTCATAAAATAACTCCTAAAATTCCCATTAATGCAATAAATGCCCAAAGAACATTCAAAACCAAAGGTTGTTTAATTTTTTTAATGAAAGAAGTATAAATTATTCCAAAAGAGCCAAAGAGGTTCATCGATTGATAAAGAACATCAACGGAAATTATTTCTAAATTAAGAAGGATATATGCGGTCAAAACTAATAAAATTCCAAAGGCTCCAATGATTTCAGAAAAAGATTTTTTATTCATAAAAATCACAAGTGAGAATTCTTTAAAAGTTTATTTGGGGTTGTTTAGCTTAATTTTTTTAATTCTATAATTGGATTTGTTCAATATCTTTAAAATTTAGCGATTAAAAACTTAACCAATTTTCTTTCATAGTCCTCCAACATTTATTAAAAAATCACAATTAATTTAAATGATTTTACATCTTTGAACACATGGAAATAAACATAGAAAAAATAAAATCTAAAAAATCAATTAAGGAATTGTTGGAATTTGGGATTATAAATATAGATAAATCTTCGGGACCCACTTCATTTAATGTTTCTGAATTTGTTAAAAAATCCTTAGGCTTGAGAAAAACTTCTCATTTTGGAACTTTGGACCCGAAAGTTACAGGGGTTTTGCCCATCGCGTTGAACAGGGGATGTAAACTAACAGGTTATTTTTTAGGAGAGAATAAAACATATGTTGGAATTGCAAGATTTCATGAAGAGGTCTCTCTTGAAGAAATTGAAAAAATGATAAAGGAAAAATTTTTAGGGGAGATTATTCAAATGCCTCCGCTAAAGTCCCGTGTAAAAAGGGAAGAAAGACCGAGAACAATTTTTTCTTTTGAACTTTTAGAAAAGGATGGAAAGGATGTTTTGTTTTCTGCAAAAGTTCAAGGAGGAACTTATATTAGAAAATTAATTGACGATTTGGGGAAAGAATTGGGTATTGGAGCCCATATGCTTGAACTTAGAAGGATAAATGCAGGAATCTTTTATGAATATGATAAAATCTATCCTTCAATAAATCTTTATGATTTTGAAAAGGCAGTTGAAGAATATAAAAAGGGAAATGAAGATTTATTGAAAAAAATAATAATTCCCGGGGAAATTATTTCAAATCTTTTTCCAGTCATAGAAATAAAAAAAGAATCTATCAAAAGAATTTTTCATGGAAGCCCAATTCATGATGATGAAGTTGTAAAAAAAGATTATTTAGATTTTGAGACAGGTTCAAGATTGGTTGTTTTTTCAAAAGAAAAGTTTGTTGGAATTTTTAAGGTTATTAAAAGAGGAAATTTATTTGCAAGAAGTGAATTTACCTTGCAACCTCTGGGGTAGTATAATCCTCTTTTTATTAGCAATCCCAATAATTTTTGTTATTTTTTCACAAACCCCAAAGGGTTTTCCACAAACATCTTTCTAACGCTTTATCCATTGAATAAATTTTATCATTCAACAAAATTAAAAGAATGAATTTATTTTACAAAAAATTTTGAGTGTTTCCTTTTTTTAAAATATCCAAAAAAATAAATAATAGTAAGAACTAAAAAAAAGGCACCCAATTTTATAAATATTTTATATAGGGGGTTTGGAATTTCTTTTTTCACGCAAACTGCCATACATGATCCATCAAAGGGAAAAAGAGGTTCAATCCACCCATTTTCACAAGCACTTCCACATTCATTTACCCCTATTTTATCGAGGTAAAGAAAATAAGACCCTCCGAGAAGGATTAAAGAAATAATTATTAAAGAAATTACTTTTCTCTTATTTGGGTAAAGAAATTTTTTATCCATCATTTTAAAAAAAAGTAATAATTTAAATATTTTTTCACAATGATAAAATATATATACATGTTTTAATTTATTTAAAAATGAACGAAAAAAAAGATTCAAAGATAAGATTTCGGTCTTTAGAAAAAATGTTCTCTTTATTTTTTATTTCTTCGACAATCCTTTTTGGAGGTTATAGGTTTGACTTTTCGAATCAAAGAAAAGTGGCAAATTACAAATCAATTCAAGAATATAGAACCGTAAATTATTCTGAAATAATAAATAAGAATGCCCCTAATTTTATTGGCGAGGTTTTGGATAGTTCCTTTTCAAATAATGGAAATTGGAAAGTTCCGAAGGTTGCAGAAAGAATAAAAAACAGGGTTCCTCCAACAAAATCCTCAATAAAAAAAGGAAGGAGATTATATATTCAAAATTGCGAAACTTGCCATGGGGAATTTGGGAAGGGAGATGGTCCTGCAGGGAAATATTTGGGAAAAAAAGTCTCAGATTTGACGTCCAAAATTGTCCAATCCCAAAAAGATGGGGTGCTATTCTATAAAATTACAAAAGGTAAAGCCCCTATGCCGGCATTCAATTCAATATTGAATTCTAAGCAACGTTGGAATTTAATAAATTATCTTAGAACCTTCAAACAAAAATAATTTATTTTTCATAAATTATATATACTTTAATGTATATATTATTTTATGTATAAAGAAAGCAAACTTTCAAAAATTATGAATTCTTTCAAGAAAAATTTAATCTTTCCTTTGGCAGGAGTTTTTCTTTTTTCAGGTTGTTATACCTCCTTTAATGTGCCCTCAAAAAAAGAACATAGAAGAGATTTACATCAAACATTAGAAAATGTTAGGGTGTGGGATTACGACGGGGACGGAATTATGAATGATTTTGATTTATGGCCATATAGATATGGTCCTTATGTCGATATGAATCATAACGGGTATGTAGATTGGGGTGATTTAAAGATTAACGGTTATTTTTATATTTCAGGTCCCTTTTGGTATTCTTATAGAACCTATTTTCCTCCTTATTATAAAAAATACATTTTCAAGCCCTATAAGCAAAAAGGAAAAATATTAAAATCTGGAAAAAGAAATAATATAAAATTAAGAAATAATTTTGGAATTAGAAATACCCCCTCCAAAAGAGAAGCTCAAAAAAGAAAAGTTAGAAAGAGGGCTCAAAGGAACTCCAAAGTGAGAAAGAGGTAAAAGTAAACCTTATAATTACTAAAAATATGTTCTCCTATGAGACACTTTATTTATTTTTCAAGTTCGGCTTCAACGTCGGGAAAATCCTTGAGCCAAGGAAATTTAATGAAAGCTGGAAGGATAGATATTGCAATCCATTCGTTTATTCAAGGAGTTTTTTTGTCTCATGGATTTAGAAAAGATGTAAAATTTCATTTCATTTTTTATGGGATGCCTGACCCCCCAAAACATATAGAAATAATGGTAAAAAATGAATTGGATATTTCCAAGAAGGATGTCGGAAATCTGATAAAGAAAATCCTCTATAAATATGCTAAAGGGAAAAAGAGGGAGGTTTTACCTGGATGTTTTATAGAGAAAAAGAGTTTTTTGAAAGTTATAGAAGATTTATTAAAAGAGGGAATAGAATGTTTCATTCTCGACAAGAATGGACAAAAATTAAGAGAATTAAAAATTCCTAAAAATTCTGCATTTATTCTCGGGGATCAAGATGGATTTCCAAAGAAAGAAATAAAAAGATTAAGGAAATCTTTAACTTCTGTTTCAGTTGGTCCAAAAATGTATTTTGCATCCCAAACAATTGCAGTAGTTAATAATGAATTAGATTTGAGAGGGATTTAATTCAAAAATTCTTCGATATCTTTTAGTTTAAAGTTCCCTATTGAATGGCTTTTTCTTTTTCTATTGGTTCATTTGAGAAATTTGATTGCTTTTTTTTTGATGATGAAATGGATATTTTCACCCATTTTTTTGGAGTTGGAACATAAATATTTTCAATGGTATATTTTTTCCAAATAAGAAATACCTCTAATACAAGTATAATTTTTCTGAGAAAATAATTTTCCACTATCAGGAAAATATCCTGCACAATAAATAGCTCCTCCAAAAATTTCTTTTTTATTCACAAGAGCATCATGTACGGCTTCAATTTCTGTGTGGTTTCATACCCTTCTAATTATTCTTTCTAATTTAAATTTGGAGTAGCCAACGGCCCGATTAAATCCTTCTCCAAGGATTCTTTCTTTTTTTTACAAGAATGCTTTCATACCTTTCATTACATTTAGATTTTCTTGCTAAATTTATCTATCTAATGTAATAAAGGTCTTTTAAAATTGGGATTTTTTTAGTTCCAATAAATTTTAAATTTTTTATTCATATAAAAAGAATAGGTTCTTGAATATACCCTATCAAAACATTTAATAAATTCTTCATTTTTGCTTATTTATGAAAAAATCAGTAAGGCTTTATATTTCTGGATTAATCCAGGGAATTTTCTTTAGAAGCTTTGTGAAAGAAAATGCCGAAAGATTAAACGTAAAAGGATTTGTAAGAAATTTAGAAGATGGACGTGTTGAAGTCTTTTTAGAAGGGAATTCAGAGGATGTTAGAAAAATGATTGAACTTTGTAAAAAAGGTCCAAAACATTCTCAAGTAAAAAAAGTGGAAGAAAAAAAGGAGAGGTTTCAAGATTTGAAAGCTTTCAAAATTTTACATATTTAAAATGTTACACATTAAAGATATTTTGTTTTCTTATAAAGAAGGGGTCGAAGTCATTTTAAAAAGAGAATATTCTAAAGATTATTCTTTTAAGGGATTATGGCCTTCAGAAATGGAAGTTCACATATATCTTAGAAATATAGAATCCAAGGAAGATTTTTATAAATTAATGGTCCCAAAACTTAAACAATTTCAACAAAAATGATTTATACTAATTCGGATGGAGGTTCGCGTGGAAATCCTGGGAATGCAGCAATAGGTGTCCTTGTAAGGAACGAAAAAGAAATTTTGGAGGAGTATGCAGAGGTTTTAGAAAAACAGACTACAAATAATGTTGCAGAGTATAAAGCGCTCATAAAAGCCCTTGAAGTTGCATCAAAGCATACACAAAAAAAAATAACTTGCTTTTTAGATTCGGAGTTGGTTGTGAAACAAATTTTGGGAAAATATAGGGTAAAAAATCCCCGGTTAATGAAACTTTTTTTAGAGGTGCAAAAACTTCAAAATCGTTTTGATAAAATAATTTATATACACATAAAAAGAGATGACAAATACCAAAAACGTGCAGATTATCTCTTAAATAAAAAACTCGATGAGAAATTTGGGAAGAGAAAATAGGTCCTTTTTATGAATTTTATAATTGATTCTTCCGCAAAAATCCATTGAAATCTTTTTGAAGATATTAGAAAAATGATCCATTTCAATTTCCTTTTTGGAGCCAAAGGAAACTCCCAAATTAATTTGAAAATCACAACTAAGAAAATTTTTTTCAAGGTATCTAATTTTTCTTTTAAGGATTTAGTTTCTTCGGAAGTTCCATTAAAAGTAAACATATTCAAGCCCATTTTTTCACAAATAAATATTTTTTTGTTTATCTAAATACTAAAAAAATATAAACCCTTTTTTGGTTCTTCAATAATGGCAGAGAAATTTTTTTGGGCAGATGCAGTAGCAGAGAAAATAATTCACGAAAAGGGAGAAAAGGAATGTTATGTGTGCGCCTCGGGAATTACGCCCTCTGGGACGATTCACATAGGAAATTTTAGGGAGGTGATTACTACAGATTTAGTTGTAAAAGCTTTAGAAAGGAGAGGAAAAAAAGTAAGATTCATTTATTCTTGGGATGATTTTGATCGTTTTAGAAAAGTTCCAAAGAATATTAATAAAGATTATGAAAGATACATTGGAATGCCTCTAAGCGAAATTCCCTCGCCATTTAAAAAGGATCAAAGCTATGCAGAATATTTTGAAAAAGAGTTTGAAAAATCGCTAAAAAAAGTGGGAATTTACCCAGAGTTCATCTATCAAAATAAAATGAATAAAAAAAGGGCATATGCAGAGCTGATTAAAAAAGGGTTAGACAAAACGCAGGAAATAAAAAAAATTTTGAATAAATACAGAAAGGAACCATTAAAAGAAGATTGGGTTCCCCTATTGGTTTATTGCGAAAAATGTAAAAAAGATTTCACAAAAATAATTTCTGTAAAGGGTTATGAAATAGAGTATGAATGTAAATGTGGATTTAGAAATAAAATTGATATAAGGAAAAAAGGAATTGTCAATGCTCCTTGGAGAGTAAATTGGCCGTTAAGGTGGAAATATGAGGGCGTGGATTTTGAACCCGGAGGAATTGACCATAGCGTCGAGGGAGGTTCCTTCACAACTGCAAAAGAAATAATAAAGATTGTTTTTAATGGAGAACCTCCAATATACCAATTTTATGATTGGGTAAAGATAAAAGGGGGAAAAGAGTTTTCAAGTTCGGCAGGAAATGTTCTAACCTTAGATGATGTAGAAGAAATATACGAACCGGAGATTTTAAGGTACCTTTTTGTAGGAACAAAACCAAAATCGGGTTTTCAGATTAGTTTTGATAATGATGTGATAAAAATATATGAGGATTATGATTTATTGGAGAGGAAGTACTATGAAGGAAAGTTAGACGAAAAAGAAAAAAGAATTTATGAATTATCGAGATTAAAAATTACAAAGAAGAAGCCAGAAAGAATTAGTTTTAGGCATTTAATAACTCTTGTTCAAATAGGGCGTCTTGATGGATTGAATGAGGAATCAAAGAAAAGGGCGGAAAAAGTAAAAAATTGGTTAGAAAAATATGCGGATGAGGATATGAAATTTGAAGTTCAAGAAAAACCTCCGGTCAAATTTCAAGGAATTCAAAGAGAAGCACTTTTAGAATTAAGGAATTTTTTAAAATTAAAAGATTATAATGAGGAAGAATTATTTAATGGTTTTTATGAAATTTGTGAAAAATTAAAAATAAAAAACACTGATTTTTTTAAATCAGCCTATCTTTTAATTATTAATGAAAAGAAGGGGCCGAGACTTGCAAGTTTAATTTTAAGCATAGGAAAAGATAAAATTATAAAACTTTTAGAACAGATTTAATAAATTTGGGGGAAGTTTGTAAAAACACTAAAAATCCCGAATAGTCAAATATTTAAATCCTTTTTTCCTCTGTAATATATGAGTTCGCTCAATATAGTTACAAAGGGGGATCAGTAAAATGGTTGATTGGTGGAGATTTGCTATTGGGATCTTAGGAGTCATCGGAGTTGCCGGACAAGGATTGGCAGACTGGGGATCTTGGCTTGTAGGTCTTGCATTTCTAACTCTTTTCGTTAGAAGTTTCGCAGAATAAAAAGTTTTTAAATTAAAATTTATTTTTTTATTTTTTTCTAATTGGAAATTTCTTTCAAGGGCATTCTATAGAGGTTTCCATTTTTTATCTTTTGATACAAAAGGATAATTTTTAACATTTTTTATTTTGTCAGGCTTTCCCCCGTCTATTTTTCTTCTTTCATTAGTCCTAATCTAAGAATGAACAGAAAAATTAATGGGGTATAAAGTGAATTTATAAGGAGAAAAAATTATAATTTGTTTTTCTTAGAAGTTTATCAAATTTTTTGTTGAAATTATTCATTTTCATTTTTTAAAACAAAAGAAAACTTAATAAATCTTTTTTACATAATTTAATCATGACATTAATAGTAAAATCAAATATAAAGAGAGTTGTGAAGGAAATTCAAAAGGGCAGTGAAGACGTAACTTCCGTTGCAGAAGAAGTTGGTGTTGCTTTGGAAAAAAAAGTTGAGGCTATTCTCGAGGACGCCATCGAAAGAGCTAAGAAAAACCATAGAAGGACCCTCCATGCGAGAGACTTATAAAATTAATCTTTACTTCAATATATTTTAGAATATACAGTTTTTATCAAATATCTAATGGGGTAATAAAAAATCAGATAAATTTCTAATAAAATTTGTTTATTTAATGGTGGCAAAAAGAAAGTTAAACATAAAGAAAAAAGTTTCCCCTAAGTTTGCAGGAGTTTTGGCTGTAATTTCCATGATTGGATTTTTAGAAATTCTTTTAATAAATTTTTCGAAATTTCTATAAATGAATATTCTACTTTTCTTTGTTAACGATTATGAGCGTTGGATTTATTCTTGTTTCAAATCCTAAATCTTGTATAAAACTTCTAAAAAGAAATTTGATTAACAATTTTTTCAAGATTAACTACGCTAGTTTTGGGACTTTTGGCAATAATTGCCGGAATTTTAAGTTTGCCCTTTATGGATATGAAGCACCCAATCCTCTATCCGACATTAGGATTATCTCGATAATTTCTATAATTTTCATAATTGTTCAAACTTTGATTGTCGAAGAGTAGTTTAACTAATTCTAATTTATCTGATTTATAAAATTTATAAATATTCGTTTGACAAAAGTCAAATCGGAAAAAATTCAAAAAGGAATAGTGGAATATTTTTAACAAAGAGGGGGATTCATCTTTTATTGTTTTTTTAAATAAGTAATCTTTTAATAGTTATGTTTGTTTTTCATCGTATGAAAAGAGTAAATAAAGAAGCTAAAGAAAAATTTATGAGCAGGATAAAAAAAGCCAATGATTTTGAATACGAAACTTCGTGGGAGGGAGGGATTCCTGTTTCAAAGGAGAAATCTAAAATTAGGAAAGGAAAAACATCCCGTGCCAGAGGGGCAAGGTTTGAATTGAAAGTTCGGAGAGATTTAGAATCCAAAGGAAGAATCGTCGATAAATGGACAAATAATGTGGACCTCGAAAAAAAAGAACTAATTATTGCAAAAAGAAAATATAACCCCTATTCCAAAGTTATGACGATAGGAACAGGTTTTCCCGACTTTATATCTCTCGCACATATCCATAATGGAATGTATAGTGTTATCGGGGTAGAAGTTAAAATCAATGGAGTTCTTTCAAAAATAGAAAAAGAAAAGTGCAGATGGTATTTGGAGAAAAAAATATTCTCCGAAATTTGGATTGCTAAAGCAAGAAAGAACGGAAGGAAAATTGAAATCGAATACATAGATTTTGGAGAGAGCGACCAAAAAAATAAAAAAATAAAAATTTAAAAGATTTTCACTCTTTCATAAATTATGGGAAAACTAATTTTAATTTTTTCAATAATTTTAATTCTAAGCCAGGTTAATGCATTATGCAGTAAAAACCAAATCAATATAAATACGGATTCAAATGAAAATTTGCAAAAATTGTATGGGATAGGAATTTCAAAATCCCAAGCAATTATAGATTCAAGACCTTTCAATTCAATAGAAGATTTAGTGGGCGTGAAAGGAATTGGAGAAAAAACCTTAGAAAAAATAAAAGAGCAGGGGTTGGCGTGCGTTGAGAATAAAAACACGAGTGGAAAAAGAACATTTAATTCTTCTCTCGACAAAAATGAACAATCAGATAAATTTTCTCAAAATTTATTCGAACCAATAAAAATCTCTCCAAAAAGTATAAAAAGTGCAAATTCCCAGAAAAGTAAGGAGAAAGAGGTTCCTCCAAAATATCTTTTATGGATATTTTTGGCCTTGCTTTTGTTTCTCTTTATGGTAAAACCGAGGAAAAGAAAAAATGAGTGGAAAGGATGAAGATGGGAAAATTACGGCGATTATGATAGTCGAAGTAATGGGAAGACCAAAGAAACATTTAACTGAAACTTTAGAGGAACTTTCAAAAAACATGGGTGAAGAGAAAGGTGTAAAGATTGTAAATAAAAAAATTAACAAACCTGTGGAAATAAAGGACCAAAAAAATTTATTTACGGCCTTTATGGAGATTGAGGTGGAAGTTGACGAACCATTGAGATTGGTGGCTTTGATTTTTAAATATATGCCGGCACATATAGAAATTATAGAACCAGAAAATTTCATTTTATCAAATAATGAATTTGGGGAGGTTCTTAATGAACTTACGAGGAGATTGCATAGATATGAGGAACTTGTAAAAGTTTTACAATTTGAAATGGAAAAGAATTCAAGAAAAGAATGAGGATTGCCCTTTTATATTTACCCCAAAAGTACGACCATCGGAATCACTACTATCCCAGTAATCGCCATCAACAACCAAACTATCCTTAAGACCCCGAAGACTGGATAAAGCAGACATTCTTGTTTTCTCTTCATCAACAGAATTGAAACTAAAAATGTAATTTCTCTTTCTATATTTTGAAGCGATTTCCGATATCTTTTCTGCTCCTTCTTTCCCATACCTTGCAATAATATGCGGATTTTTTAAGAATTTTAAGAGGGTTTGTTCACCAATTTTATATCCAAACGGGACAAATTTTACATTAGAATCATTTTTTCTTAATCTCTCAACTAAAGAATTTTTATCCATTTGTAATTTTCCATTAACTATTTGAGGATTATATTCAAGAATTACTCCATTATTCACTTCGTCCCTTGATTTTGGCAAATATAAATTTCCTGTAAATTCCCAAAGCCAACTTTTTTTTAGAATTTCAATTATTTCCGATTCATATTCTCCTTCTGGATTTTTCCAAGCATCATAAACTAAGGATACAATTTCTGGAGAAGTTGGTCTTTTTAATCCAGCTTTATCAATTTGTTCGGCAACATAGCCATATTTTCCTTTAAAGGATGGATAAATAAAACCAATTTCTTTTCCTTCATGAGGAACTTTCAATTTAGTATATCTCCTTTCTACTTTCATATAAATTTTGAGAAACTCTTCATTTAATCAGCTTTGAAGGAGTTCTTTTTCTCTTTGAGAATTTAAATTTAAAAAACCATAAGAGAAAAAGTGCGATAGCACCAATAAGAGTCCATCCAATGGTTTTTAATGTGGAACCAGAATCTTTTTTTTCAATACACGTTCCATTACAACATTGGGCCTCTTTTCCGTCGACGAGATTTCCGTCACATATTTCATTATTCGAGCAAGAAGGAAGATTTAATTCCTCGCAGGTTCGAATATTATTATCAGATGGAATGGAGCTATTTTTTGTTTCATTTTTCTGTGAGGAATTATTTTTGTAAGTTTTGTTTTCATTATCTGTTTCATTTTTAAATTCTTTTGATTTATTTGAAGTTTTGTTTAGTTTGATTGACTTATTTTCGGTTGGAATTTCCTTAATTTTAGAATAAACTAAGGTTGAGTATGTTTCATTTCCCACCTCAAAAATAATCTTCTCAAATTTATTCCCCCCATACGTTTGAAGAGTTACATTTCTTTTCTCCCCTTCATTAAGATTAATTTTTTTTCCTGTCGTTCCTTCGAGAAAATAAGTTACTTCAATCGGTTTTGAATTTAGGTTTGTCAAAGTTAAATCATAAAAATAATTTTCTGGAATGGTAAGTGCGGGGGAAATGGAAATTTGTGATGATTGATTTAAAATCGTAAAATATTTTGTTAGGTTCTTTTCAACGAGGTCATTTCCAGAGTAATATTTTATTCCTTTTATCTGAAGAGAATAATTTCCAGGGATTTTTTCAGTTGGAATTGTAAAAGAGATATAATAATCTTCTTCAATTTTTGTTAAGGAATAAATGCCGAAGGAAGTTGTAGATTGTCCTCTATAAAAATAAATGTTAGATTTTGTAATGGGGGTATAAAAGCTTCCAGAAATTTTTGCAACAAAATTTTCTCCGAGGGAAAAGTTTTCTTTTGTTTCGATTTGAATAGCGGAAACAATCTGAAAACTGATTAGGGCAATTAAGAAAACAAAGAAAATTTTTTTTTTCATTTTACTTTCCTATTTCTTTTAATTTTCTTAAAATTTCATCCAATTCTTTTGAAGATTTTTTTCTTGGAATAAATCTTTGAGGTGTTTGCGATGGAATCATTTTTCTTATTGCGGGTGCCCCTATCCGAGGATTTCTTGAATATCCTGGAGGGAATCTTGGAGGAATTCCTCCCCTTCCAACAACTCCCCGCCCATTAGAAGAACCTTTTTTAGCTTTTAATTTTTGGATAAATTCTCTCAATTTATTTCTATACATTATCCCAACTACCACGAGGACGACCAAGAAAAACAAAACCCATATCCACCAATAGCTCCCACTTTCAGGAGGGTTTTCTGAAGGCATGCAACAAACATTCGCCGAATTATCGCAGGTGTAATCCGTAGTTTCTACGTCTCCGGAAGAGCAAGAAGAACTACAATAACCCAAATTATCCTCACAGGTCGAGACAGGGCTTTTCACTTCCTCACAAGTTCCGGATCCGACACAGCATTCCTCCCCCGTTCCTAAACCGGCTGTGTACAAACTATTTCCTCCGGAGCAAACTTCGTTACTTGAACAAACGGTCCCATTGATGTCCTCGCAAGTTTTTTGTTCTTTGAGAGTTTCACAGCATCTTTGAACCCCTGGACAATCATTATATTGATACAATGGGGCCCCTTGACAAGAAGAGGTAAGAGCACAGGTGTATCCTGCACTTTCGCAATCATTACCCCCTTCCCCGCTGGAAGAATTATCACAACAAATTTCGGAACTCGTTTCACATAGATATTGTTGCTTTACGGTCCCTGAAGAACATTGAGAAGAATCATTTACACAGGTGTAACCTACATCTGAACAAAGAGTTTCTCCATCTCCTCCATTTCCCCCACTTCCAACCCCTTTTGGCCAGATTGAAAAAAGTAAGAATCCATTGGTAACAATATTCCCTTTATCCCAGCATCCATCGTCTTGCTGGATATTGAATAGCCATTTCTTTGCATTATCTTTTTCTGTAAAATCTTTGTTCTGAAATGGCAAGAGTGCTAAAGCTGTATCATAATATTTTCCTATTCCTCCACGAACCCAAAAATAAGTGTTTAGAACTTGCTTATTCAAGATGGATGTTTTATATTCCAAACGACCAGTTAAAAAATAGAGAAATACTTCTGGGAATGCACTTTGATAATTTGTAGAAAGTGTCGTCAAATATGGGAAAAATGATGAAACATTTTTTCCTAAATAATCTAGTGCCGTTGCAGCCCAGGATGTTCCAAGATAATCACAACTTTCCCCAGAGAGAAAACAATAAGAATTTATTTTTTCAAGGGTTACTCCTTTATATGAACTATGAACATTTTCTGAAACGTGGTATGTTCCAGAGCTTTTTTCTTGATATAAAAGTGTTGAAACAAAACTTTCGTTACATGAAATTTGAAATTCGCTCTCGTAACAATTCGGGGAAATAGCAAACCAAAAATTACTATTCGCTCTTTCCAAGCAAGGTCCTGCACTCTGATTTATTATTTTGTTTTCTCCAATATTAAACTCATAATCTCCATAAGAAGCTGAAGAATTTGGGTCGACTCTATATCCTGCACTACATGAAATGGCCCTATTGCTATCTACTTCCAAATACCAATTTAAGTCTTTTGAAAGTCCTTTTTTACTAAGAACCCATTCAACAGGAAGGGAAGTATTGACTCCCACTTTATTAAGGGCAATGATTGCTTTGGATGTTGTCTCAAGATTGCAATCCGGGTCGGGCCAGCAAGTTCCATTTTTAGAACTTGCCAATAGCTCAGTTTTACATTTTCCGACAGAAAGAAGGGAAAATATTTTTTCTTCATTGTTCATTTTAGAGCAATTAGCTGCATCAATTTTTTTATTCAAACAAGTATAAGCTTTTTGAACATTATCTGATTCAACGGAGGCGAAAACTCCCGCAACTGCAAATACCGAAATTAAAAATAAAACAGCAACTAATATACCCTCTTTTCCCATATCTAAATTACATCAATAGTCCTTTTAAATATTTCTCAATTTTTGGAGAACCTTAATCTTTCGAAATCAAATTGATAGTTAACTATTTTTAATGAAAAAATTATCTTTTTCGAGAAATTCAATTGGATGATTTTTTTGAAGAGGTCTCCTTTTGAAAAAATAAAGTTTTAGAATAAACCTCATATGCCTCTTTCCCCTCTAATTTTATACTTATTTCCTTTTGAAAAAAACTTCTAGATGGACCATTATTTGTATTTTCCCATGTTTTGCTATATGATTTTTTAACCTTCCCATTAGAAATTACAAATAAATTTTCGCTATAAAACTCATAGTTCTTATCTTTTGTTATTTTAACCTCTCCAAAATAACCGTTTGCCATTGGTTGCCCAATTTCATTCCCTCTTTCGGTATAACTGAGTTTTTGTGTTCCAGATTTGAAAAAATACACTGTTCCTCCATAAACGGAAATCTTTGAAAACTCATTTACGCTTTGAAGAATCTTCAAAGACTGGTCATCTGAAAAATTAGCATCCCTGAATACTGGAAGAATTGAGGCTAAAGTGGAGATATCTACTTCTTTTTTAAGAGAGATTGTATTTAGTTTATCAGCAACAGAGTAATCAAAATTATATTGTTTCATAATGGGAACAATTTTAGTATTGAGAACATTAGACCAATCGCCTCCATAGACTTTTTTTAAATCTGCATAGCTAAATCTATCTAAATTTTGTGCAAGAGATTTATCAAAATATGCCACATCTCCATTCGGAGAAGTCATTGTAAGTTCGTTGTTCTCAGTCATCCCTACTTTTAATCCTAAATTTTTTGAGTTTGAAGTAATTTCAATCGGAACACTTCCCATTGAACCAGCAGGGTCCATAGAAATTCCTGTAAAACTTAAACTTCCTTTCTTAAGCCGAACATCCTTTTTTGTATAGATAATTGTTCCTATATTTCCGTTGGTAATTGAACTCATGCCTCCTGAAGAAGATTGATGAAGAATTTTTGTAATTCCATTAGGGCGTCGAGTAATTTCTAAACCGTCACCATTTTTTATTTGCATTAAAAGATTATCCTTTTCCTTCACATTCATAATTTTTTCTCCTGGGAGAAATTTTATATTTATTGTTCGCCCTTCTAAACTTTTTATCTCAAGATTATTCCCGTCTTCTCTTATCCAACTCCCTCCAGGATTTTTGAAAATTCCATTTGAAATTAAAACTTGCTCTGTTGGGTTTTCTACAGAGATGATTTTATTATTATACTTTACAAGTCCGCTTTCAATAAGTTCTCCTTTTAATCCATAATTTATTTTCCCATCCATTATCTTCAATCCATCAGGAAGAGTTATTCCTTTTCCTTTAATTTCCACGCCTCCCGTAAGAACTTTTGGGTCCAACAAACTTGGAAATTTTGTAAATATTGCATTGTCTGGAGCATCTATCTTAATTTGTCCGGAGCGATCAATTATAACTCTCGAACCAGCGGGGGCATAAAAATTATTATTTCCAAAAGTATAATCTCCCCCATTTTCGAAGAAAAGATCTGCACTATAAACATTTTTTGTAGTTTTATTAATAAAAATATGACTCATATGTCTTGGAATATTCCCTGTTGAAACCTCCTCCAAAAAATTAAGTGATTTAGGGAGAGGACTTTCATCACCTTGCAAGGAAATTAAGTTTTCGTGTCCGACAAGGATTTCTATCACGTCTTCTTTATCTTGAAAATAGATAATATTTAATCCATTTATGAATTTTGCACTCCCAGAAACCGAGAAATTAGGATCAATTTTTGAATAAGAATTAATCCCTTCTATTATCTTCCTTCCATAATCTGTAGTAGGAGTTTCAGTTTTAGACGCAGAAAAAATAAAATTCACGTTTGAGAAT
>CAYLLR010000006.1:0-23623 GCA_964384965.1 Candidatus Woesearchaeota archaeon
CTCATCCTCAGAATTAAGAATCCTACTTAATTTTTTATCCGATTCCTCTAAACATTTCATCGTCTCCTCAAAAAGAGATTTTTCAATTAAGAGCATATTATTAAAATCCTGCTTTGAAATCCCTGTTTCATTGGCAATGAGAACTAAATTTAATATTTTCTTTCTTCTACGACGAAGAAGTTCTTGAAAGAGGGTTACTGCATTTTCAAGTTGTTTTTTAGTTTTAATAAGAACATCAGAAAAAGGCCCATCTTCTTTAGAGGCAACAACTTTTTTGTCCCTCAAATATTTAGAAACTTCCTTCACAAAATTTTTAGGAATTGGTTGTAATTTTTCAGAATAGCGCTCTTTTTTTGCAGCCTCATAAATATCTCTATAGGTAATCATAAATGCAAAAAAGAACCTTCTCTTTTAATATATTGCTGTACTACTTTATAATTATTTCAAATTTTTCTTAAAAAATTTCTAATTTACAAACCCCACTTTTTTAAGGAGGTCTTTCCCGAACATTTTTCCCAATTTTCCTTTTTTGGCTTCTTTTTCATTAAAAAGTTTTTTCTCCTTGGGAATTCCAAAATTATAAAATAAAACCGGAACAGGATCAGAAGAGTGACTTTTTAACTTGGAAGGGGTGGAGTGATCTCCAGTTACAACAATTTTAATTTTTTCCCTTGGACCAACTCTTGCAAGAAATTTAAAAAGAGTTTTATCAAGATACTCAATCATTGCCTTTTTCTCAAGTGGTTTGTTATCATGTCCCGGCAAATCAGTTTCCTTTATGTGAATATAACAATAATCTGATTTTTTCAAATTTTTTCTAATTACTTTTATTGAATGTAAAGCTGCCTTTTTTAACCCTCTCCAAAGGTTGTCGTATGCATCAATTCCCCTCAATTTCGGATATTTAAAAGAAAAATTTTTCATTCCACTGACCCTTGAAAACCCAATTTCTAAAGGCATGTAATTTGCCGAAACCCATTTTTTGTATTGTTTCAATTTGGGCTTTTCGACACCTGGGCCACGAACCAACAGGTAATTGGCAGGTAAAAGACCTTTTCTTTTTCTTTCTAAATTGATTGGATGGTCCTTTAAAACTAAATAACTTAATCTCAAAAATTCATTTACAATTTCCGCAGTGATAATACTTTTTTTATCTTTTACATTCGCTTTTACAAGAGAGATTTTTTTAAAATCATTTATTGTTCCATTTTGGTAAGTTAAATCATTTCCAGTAATTTTTTCTGAAAAATTTCCTCTGATTACCAGAACCCCTCGGTGTTGTATCGTAGGAACAAAATAAAACTTATAGGGAAAATTCATTTCGTTGATTGCCTTAGCCAATTCCTTCGCTTCTTTTGTTGTGAGTGTTCTTCCAACCCTTCGATTGATGATATTTCCATTTTCTAAAGAATCTATTGTAGAAAAATTCGTTCTAAATACGATGTCTCCTTTCCTTAATTTGATTCCAACACCTCTTGCTTCGAGTTGCCCTCTGCTCAAATTTTTTAAATTATTTTCGAAAATTGAAACAATCGATTCGTCAGAACCAGGAGTGTAACCCATTTTAACAGGATACATATAACCCATTTCTCCTCTGGTAGCTAAAAAATTCAAATGGGGAATTTCCGCAACCTCAAGAGGGGTTTTATAATTAAGTTGTTTGGAATCCAAATCTCCCAACCCATCAAGAATAACCAAAATTCCTTTCATCTTGTTCAAAGAAAAGGATACCCTCTTTATAAAAATTTATATTAAAAAAATATCCAGGTTCCAAAACCTGCCAATAAAACAATTGAAAAAACTCCCAAAAGAATTTTTCCAAACCTTTTATTTCCCAATATGAAAGCAATCCCAATTTTAACAAAAGTGTTAGAAGCAATAGCCAAAAGAATAGAATTTGTTGCAACCAGATTACTAATAACTCCGGATTTACTCATACTCGCCATAGAAAGGGTAATTGCATCCAAATCAGCAAAACCTGAAAAAACACTTGTAATATAAATTCCCGTATGCCCAAAAGTTAATTGGGCAATTCTAGAAATTAATAAAACCAAAAGAAAAAAACCTCCAAACAGCATCGCGGGACCGATTGCAAAAGGTTGTTTAAATTCGATTTTTTTTAAAGAATTCTTTTTAGATTCTTTTTTCTTAAAAAAAATGAACGCAATAAAAAGGTCTAAGAAAAAAACCACTATCAAAGGAAGAAATAAATTTTTTAAAAGAGTATTATTCACTAACGAAACTTCAAAGAACACTCTCAGAATCATAACAGACATTGCAATTATTGTAGCAAGAACAAATGGATAAATTCTTCTTCGATTTCGTTTGCTTTGACCGGCCATTGATAAAGTAACGGCTGTTGAAGAAACGAGCCCGCCAATAAATCCTAAAAGAGTATAACTTTTCTTTTGGTCAATTATCTTAACTAAAAAGTATCCAAAAAAACTGATTCCTGCTACAAGAATTACCATTAACCAAATATAATAAAAATTAAAAACATCCAATTGCCCTAAAAAAGTGGAGCTTATACCAAAATTGGACAAAAAAGTCCCAAGACCGGGGAGATCCAATGGAGAAAAATTTTTGTTTGGCAAAATTGGAAGAATAACTAAGGAGATTAAAGAAAATTTGATAACTCCTAAAATTTCTTTTTTATCCATTCTTTTCACAATCCCATGAAATTTTTCTTTAAACGCTAAAAAAACCGTAATTAAAATTCCAAAAATGACCGCAATTTGTAAATATCCCGTAGTGGACATTGCTCCAACCACATAAGACATCATAGCGGCAATTTCTGTAACAACCGTAGTCCGTTTAAATTTCATAAAAGTTAATACATATGAAATAACCGTCAAAAGAATCACTCCCCCAAACCCAATCATCACAGGTAATGAATCAAAATTTTTTCCCAAAATACCCAAAATCGCCCCAAAAAAAGTAATTAAAACAAAAGTTCTAAAACCTGCAAATCTTTGAATGCGTTTTTTCTGTTGACTGAATTCTCTTTGCAATCCAATCAAAGCCCCAAGAAAAATTGCGACCAACAAATTAAAAATTTCCATAAAAAATAAGAACAAAAAAACTATTTAAACATTTAGAACCTTATTTGAATATGTTTGAAAAACTTAAAAAAAAATTAAAATCCTGGACAAAAAAAGTTTCGGAGAAAGAAACACTTCCAAAAGAAAAGAAAAAAGATAAAAGCTCGAAGAATAATATCAAAAAAAATCCAAAAGAAAAAAGAAAAAGTATTGAAGACCAACTAAAAGAAGAATTAGAAACAGGAAATTACATCGAGCCGATAAAAAAATTTGTCAACTCGACGCAGGATTATCAGCCAGATTTGGACAAAATAAAAGATGAATATCCCCAAAAAATTCCAACAGAAAAAAAGGATACAAAAACAACTATTGATAATCTTAAAAAGAAACAACCTTTTTTTAAAAAGATAATCTCCTCAAAAAAAATAATTTCAGAAGAACAATTTGACAGATATTCTGAAGATTTAGAAATGATTCTTTTAGAAAATAACGTTGCATTTGAAATTTCAGAAAAAATAATTAAAAAATTAAAAGAAAAAATTACTGGAAGAGAATTTGAAAAAAAAGAAATAGAAAAAATAATTAAAGAATCCCTTAAAACTATAATAGAAGAGATTCTAATTCCTCCCTTTGACCTTCTTGAAGAAATAAAAAAGGAGAATTCCCCATATATTATTCTTTTCTGTGGAATTAATGGGACGGGAAAAACGACTTCAATTTCGAAGATAGCTAACCTTTTAAAACAAAAAAAAATTTCTTCGGTCTTAGCGGCGGGGGATACTTTTCGAGCAGCTTCAATTGAACAATTAAAAAAGCACGGGGAAAATTTAAATATAAAAGTTATTGCACACCAATATGGAAGTGACCCTGCCTCAGTGGGATTTGATGCAATAAAATATGCAAAAAAAAATAAGATAGATGTGGTACTTATAGATACCGCAGGCAGAATTCATACTGCAACAAATTTGCTCAGAGAAATGGAAAAAATAAAAAGAGTATGTAATCCAAACAAAACCCTGTTTGTGGGAGAGTCCATTACAGGGAACGACGCTGTTGACCAAGTGAAATCTTTTAATGAGATAATTGGAATCGACGGGATAATTCTTTCAAAAGCAGACATAGATGAAAAAGGCGGAACAGCACTTTCCGTGGGATATATAACAAAAAAACCAATTATTTTTTTGGGAACTGGACAGGAATATGAAGACATAGAATTATTTGATAAAAAGAAGTTTATTGAAAAATTGGGTTTGTAAAAAATAAGCAAGCCAGGATAACAAAAAAATAAAAAGAGAGAATTTCTCAAATAAATGCCCAAATTAATCTTAAAATAATTTTAATTATTCTCAAAAAAAGGTTACCGATAGAAAACCTCTTAATACAAAATAAAAAATTTTCAAAAATAAAATAGATTTTCACCTAAAGTCCTCGAAAAAATGATTTAATTTTCTTTCAAAAAATTAATCCAAAAAACCTGCAACCAAAACCTTATTAATTCTTCATTTACTTCTTAAAGTATGTTAGAGAGATTAGGAAATGCCCTAAAAAAAGCAACAAATAGAATATCTAATGCAATCTTTTTAGATAAGAATTTAATAGATGGAATTATAAGAGACCTCCAACGAGCCCTTATCGAAGCAGATGTAAATATTCCGTTAGTAAAAGAATTGTCTGAGAAAATAAGGAAAGTTGCATTTGATGAAAAAGTTAAAGGAATTGAAAAAAAAGAGCACTTAATCAAAACTCTACATGATGAATTAATAAAAATTTTGGGAGAGGAAAAAAAATTAAAATTGAAACCAAAGGGTCAAACAAAAATAATGCTTGTTGGTTTGTATGCTGCCGGAAAAACTACCACCGTTGCAAAAATCGGAAATTATTTTCAAAAAAGAGGGAAAAAAGTTGCCCTTGTAGGATTGGATGTTCACAGACCAGCTGCAAAAGAACAATTAATTCAATTGGGAGAACAAAATAAACTTAAAGTTTATACTGAAATGGAAGAAAAAAACCCTCTCAAAATTTGGAAAAAATTTCAAAAGGAAATAAAAAAATATGACCTCGTAATTATCGATACTGCCGGAAGACATGATTTGGACAAAGAATTGACAAAAGAGATAAAAGAATTAAATAAACAAATAAAACCGGATGAAACAATTCTTGTGATGCCTGGAGATATCGGACAAGCTGCAAAAAATCAAGCGGAAAAATTTTGTGATGCTTTAAAAATCACTGGAACAATCATAACAAGAATGGATTCTACCGCAAAAGGAGGAGGAGCATTGACTGCATGCGCGGAAACGAAATCGGGAGTTTATTTTATCACGACAGGAGAAAAAATAAATGATATTGAACAATTTAACCCAAAATCTTTTTTATCCAGACTCCTCGGAATGGGGGATCTTCAAAGTCTTATTGAAAAAGTAAAGTCCATTATGGATGAAAAAAAACAAAAGAAAATTGAAGAAACATTAAAGGAAGGAAAATTAAGTTTAGAAGATGTAATTGAACAAGTAAAATCTATGAATTCCCTCGGAGGATTTGATAAAATAAAATCAATGGTTCCGGGATTGGGAAATGCAAAAATTCCAAAAAATCTTTTAGAAAATCAACAAAAAAAAGTTACAAAATGGGAACATATAATTAAATCAATGACTCCCTCTGAAAAAGAAAATCCTGGAAAAATAAAAGAAGAGACCTCCAGAATTGGAAGAATAGCAAAAGGAGCAGGTGTGAAAAATTCTGAAGTTAGAGGGCTCCTAAAACAATATGAATTGCTTTCTGAAATGGTTAAGGATTCAAAAGGATTTGATCTTTCTCAAGGAATGAATCCCAAACAAATGCAAAAAATACTAAGAAAATTTGGAAAAGGAATGAAAGGAAAAATTTAATCCAAATTCCAAAATCCTTTTATAATAAAAGAACTTACAAAAAATATGAAATATAAAATAGTTATAATTCTTCTATTAATTTCTCTCCTGGTATTGATAGTAACATCTTTCGTACCCCTCGAACAAATTTGCGGAGTTCAATCTTCATGTGAAACAATTCAAAATTTGGGATATAACAATCCTTTAGAAACTCCTCAAAATTATCTTGGAATAGTTGTAATCCTTTTTATACTTCTTTTAACAATCTCACAAATAAAAACCCCAAAAAAGTACAAAGCTATTTTAGTTGGGTTGGGAATGTTTTTAGGTTCAATTATTTCAATTTATTCAATATACCTTCAAATTTTTATAATAAAATCACTTTGTAAAATCTGCCTCCTTATAGAAGTCCCAATAATTTTAGGATTTCTCATAATCTTCTTAAAAAGAAAAAAATAAAATGAAAAAGAAAATTCTCACCCAAGGAGCAGAAGCTACGATTTACTTTGATGGGATTAATGTTACAAAAGAAAGAATTTCAAAAAATTATCGCCTTACAGAAATAGATAAAAAAATAATAAAAAAAAGAACAAAATCCGAAACAAAAATCTTGATGAAATCTTCTAAGATAATTGATTCTCCAGAACCAAAAAAAATAAAGGAGTTTAATAAAATCGTTATGCCATTCATCAAGGGAGAAAGATTATCTGACAAACTAAATTTTTATAATAAATTTAAGCAAAAAAAAATTATGTTTGATGTGGGAAAATCAATTGCAAAAATACATCGTGAAGGAATAATTCACGGGGATTTGACAACTTCAAATATGATTTTAAAAAATAATAAAGTACATATCTTTGATTTTGGGCTTGGCTCTCTAAATGGGAAATATGAACAAAAGGGGGTTGACATACACCTCTTAAAACAAGCTCTTGAAGCAAGACATTTTCAAAATTGGAAATTTTTATTTGAAAATTTTAAGAAAGGTTATGAATCAATAAACAATTCCGAAGCAAAAAAAGTTTTTGAGCGACTCAAAGTGATAGAAAAAAGAGGGAGATATAAACATTAAAATAAAGTGATTTTATTGCCCTTCCTCTAAAGATTTATCTTCCATATATCTTTTTTTTAGAAAATTTATCTTTAAAGATAAGAATTCTATTTTGTTCAAATTTATATTGAGAATTAAGATATCTTATGCCCCTATTTTTACCAAGACCCGATTCTTTATCTCTTCTATTAAAATAATGATGAAGAATTGGCCTTGGATCAAACCCCTTTTCAACTATTAACTGACCCTCAAGTTTTCCTCCACAACAAGTTCCGCACAATAAAGAGAAACTCCCTTCGAGGAAGAACTCCAAACTTGTTTGAATAAACCTAAATTACTAAATAATTTATAATTGATTGTGCATACTTTTTTTTGCCGTAATCATAATCAATAATATTTAATATTCGAAAAGATTCCTGTTCTAAATTAAACTCTAATTTTTTATCCATAAAGAAACAAACAAATTTCAATTTGTATAAATATCTCCCTTGGAAGAGAGATAATCCTCCCTTCAAAATTTCGGGATTTAAATCTCCAACCCCCCCATAAATCAATAGCCCTACCAGGATTCGAACCTGGGTCACAAGCTTCAAAGGCTTGTATACTTGACCGCTGTACTATAGGGCTTTGTAGTAAAACTCGAAATTAATTTATAAGATTTTTGATTCCTAAACCGGGGAATGTCCCTTTAACTTAGGGATAATTACATGTCCCTTTAACTCGACAATCCTAACCCAAAGACCCTACTAAGAAATTTTAATGAACAAATATAAAAGAAAAGAACCAAAAGAGACTATGGAAAAAGCACTGCTTTATTGTCCAAGAGAAATGGTTTTTACTGAAAATGGGATTTATTTTAATCCAACTGTTCCGAAAATTGATACCCCTCTTTCGGGAAGCATGTTAGAAATTGCTGTTGATATACTCCAAGTGGACGGAAACAAAGTGTTGGTCCTTCTTCCTGAAATATTAAGGAAAGATGAACAGGAAACAGTTATCGTCGGACTCCAGCATTTGATTTAAATTTATCAACTAAAAGCTTTATGAATCCTTTAACACATTTTAAAAATTTATTTTTCTTCAAAGTTAAAAAACACCATTTTAAAAAAACAAAAAAGCTTATGCCTCTCCAAAATGCAAATTAAAAAATAGACTGATAAAAAAGTTCACGATTAATTTCCTGTTTTTTGGGAGAACCTTCTTTGAAAAGTTCTTTAATTCTGAAGGGTTTATAATTTTCACCTGCTAAACACGCTGCAAGTTTTTTATATTCAATAGTCAAATCTGATTTCGGTTTAAAATAAATTGGAGGGATAAAATTTGCTTGAGATTTCAGAACTCCCAAATCATGAGGAATAATCGCCAAAACTGGTACATTACTCGTTTTTTCAATATCTTCTAAACTAAGCTCAAAATTTTTATTATGCACTTTATTTAAAATTAAACCGGAAATGGGAGTCCCCCTCTTTTTTGCAAGAGCAATTGCTTTTAGAGTCATACTTAAAGTTGAATAATCAGGAGTTGAGATTACGAAAAGTTCATCCGAAGAAATCATTGTCGCCAAAGTTTCATTATTCAAAGAGGGGGAAGAATCAATAAGAACAAAATCATATTTTCTTTTCAATTTTTTTACTTCCCCTTTTAATTTTAAAGGATCAAACTGTTTTCTTGGATAAATTGATGCTGGAAGAATATCAAAATCCCCCACCTCATACACGGCATCTTCCACCTTTGAATCCCCCGTTAAAACATGATGTATTGTATTTTTGGGATTAAGAATATTCAAATGTATCCCCAAATTCGGTGCGGAAAAATTCGCATCTATAAGTAAAACTTTTTTTCCAAAAGATGCTAAGGCCGCTCCCAAAGAAACAACACTGGAAGTTTTTCCAACACCCCCCTTTAAACTTAAAATACCAATCACCCTTCCCATGTCCTAATATGAAAAGAATAATTTAAATATCTTCTCTTTGTGGAGATTATGCAAAAAATAGAAAACCATCGCAAGCTTTAAAAAAGAAATTAACAAACAATGAATATGAAGAAGGAAAATTCGACTAAAAAAACTTTAGAAAAAATAGATTTAGAAAAAAAGAATGTGAAAAAAATTGATCAAAAAGAATTTGAAAAAAAAGTGAGAGAACTTTCCCAAAAAGGGTTGACCTCTGAAAAGATTGGGCAAAAATTGAAAGAAGAAGGAATACATCCTTCAGAATATTCGGGAAAAATCTCAAAGATTCTTGGGGAATCCTACGTTAATCCCGACATAAAAAACGTGGAAACAAAATTAGAAAGAATAAAAAAACATTATGAAAGAAATAGACAAGATAAAAGAGCAAAAAGAGAAAAAGATAGAATTTTCTCACAATTAAGAAAATTGAAAAAATACTTTGGAATAAAAATTAGATAAGTTTAAATTCTTTTTAAGTTTGAACAAAAAATAGGAGGAGATAAATTGGAAACCATAATAGAGAAAACAGTCAATTCTTTTTTAGAACATTCAAAAGGAAAGAATATAGAAATTATAAGCCACTTTGATACAGATGGGATTACCTCCGCTTCAATAATGATGAAATCATTAAAAAGAATCGATCAAAAATTTTCATTAAAAATCATTAAAGGATTAAACAAAAAAATAATAGACTCACTCGATAAAGAAAAAATAATCGTGTTCTTAGATTTGGCATCCGGAAATCTAAAAGAGATAGAAAATGCTAATTTAAAAAAAGTGTTTATAATTGACCATCACGAAATAGGTCCAACAACAATTCCAAAAAATGTAGAAATTATAAACCCAGAAATGCACCAAAAACAAAAAATCTCTTCTTCAGGCTTGACATACCTATTTTGTAAAAAAATTGATGAAAAAAATAAAGAGTTTGCAAAATTAGCGGTACTGGGAATGATTGGGGATATGTTAGAAAAAGAAATAGACAAATTAAATAACAAAATTCTGGAAGACGGAGAAATAAAGAGAAAAAGGGGACTTATAATTTATCCTTCAACAAGACCCCTAAACAAAGTTTTAGAATTTTCTTCCAACCCTTTTATTCCGGGAGTAACAGGAAACCCCAAGGGAGTAATTGATCTTTTAAGAGAATCCGGATTAAAACCTGAAAATGGAAAATACAAAAACCTAATTGACTTGACCGAAGAAGAAATGGAAAATTTAGTTACTTCAATCATCCTCAGAAACCCTGAAAAAAAACATAGTGAATTAATTGGAGATCTTTTTTTAGTGAAATTCTTTGGAAAATTAGAGGATGCGAGAGAAATCTCCGCAAAGATAAATGCCTGCTCAAGAGAAGGAAAACCAGAAGTAGCGATTGGATTTTGCATTGAAAATTTTAAATACAAAAAAGTAGCAGAATCTATTCATACAAAATATAAACAACAATTAATTACTGGAATAAGGTTTGCCCAAAAAGAGAACAAAATTAATGGGAAAGGGTATGTTATTCTAAACGCAAAAAACCAAATAAAAGATACGATGATTGGAACAATCTCTAGCATTCTTGCAAATTCTTCTTCATACGAAAAAGGAACATTGATAATTGGAATGAGTTATGATGGAAAAGAAAAAATAAAAGTCTCTGGAAGAAATGTTGGAAGGGAAGGAAGAAACATTAGAGAATTATTATCGAATGTTATGGAATCTTTTAATGGGGAAGTCGGAGGGCATCATTCTGCAGCAGGGTGTGTTATAAACATTAAAGATGAGGAAGAATTCATTGAAAAAATAAAAAGACTTTTAGAACTCGAAGTAATAAAAATTGGAAATTGACACAAAACTTTAAAACCTCTTTTTTTCTCTAAATCTTATGGAAATTGAACCAGGGGACATATTAATATGTACTGTTGAAAAAATTGTGGGAACAACTGTGTTTGTTGAAATTGAAGGAACCGAAACTCCCGGAACGATAATTTTGAGTGAGATTTCGGCAGGAAGGATAAGGAACCTCAGAGATTATGTAGTCCCAAAAAAAACAATTGTTTGTAAAGTTTTGAGAGTGCTCAAAGACCACTTAGAACTCTCCTTAAGAAGAGTTAAGGAAATTGAACAAAAAAAAGCTTTAGAAAGGAACAAATTAGAAAAAAGTTATAAAAAGATATTAAAATCCATCTTAAAAGAAAAAACGGAGGAAGCCCTCCAAAAAATAAAAAAAACGGGCTCAATAGAATCCTTTTTCGAAGAAGCAAAAGGAAACCCCACAAAACTAAAAAACCTCATCGGAAAAGAAAATTCAGAAAAAATTTTAGAAATCTTAATGAAACAAAAAAAGAAGATAGCTTCATTAAAAAAAGAGATAAAAATAATTTCAAAAAAACCTAATGGTATAACCCTTATAAAAAATCTTTTATCTGAAAACCCTCAAATTAAGATAAATTACGTCGCTGCGGGGAAATATCTCCTTAAATCTGAAGATAAAGAACTAAAAAAAGCAGATAAAAAAATAAAAGATGCTCTTGAAAGAATTAAAAAAAATGCTAAAAAGGAAAGCTTTGAATTCTTACCCAACTAAATATCACTCAAAAAAGATACTAAATACTTAAATACCTAAAATTTGTAAAAAAAATATGGAAAGACCAAAATTTTATGTGAAAATTGTGGGAATAATTTTTGATCCAAAAAGAAGGATGCTCTTAATTGGAAAGAATTATGGTGATAAAAAATATTCTTTTTTGGAAGGAGATTTAGATTATGAAGAAGAATTAGATAAAAAACTCAAAAAAGTTGCCAAAGAAAAAACAGGATATAAAATCCATAATCTTGGAGCAGTTTATGCGGAAAATATGCTATCAAAAAAGGATAAACTAAAAATACACTTTTTATGTGAAGCAACTGAAGGAAAAGAAAAATCTGGAAAAAATGTAGAAAAATTAATTTGGATAAAACCTTCTGAAGTTGAAGAAAAACTTGAGGTAAAACTTCCAACAAGATTGAGGGAATATCTCTTTGGTTTGGAATAAAAATTTTATGAAAATTAAAAAATGTAGAGATTGTAAACTCTATACTTTGAAAGAAATTTGTAACAATTGTGGAAAAAAAGTCCAAGAAGCACACTACAAATTTATTAAAATAAAAAATGCTCCAAAATCAAGTCTATCTATTTTTAAAAAATAAAATATATAAAGAAACATCTTGAAAAATCTTAATGAAAAAAAATGAACTTCCAAAATTCTTGAAAGAACAAGAAATTTTTAAAAAAGCTGTTTCTTTTGTAGAATCTCAAAAAAAGGATTCAAAAGTCAAAGAGGACTTTATTCTTCCAAAATATCTTTTTAGAGAGAAATTTAAAACAGAGATAATTCTTGCAGCAATTTTAAAAGGTGTTTTCTCTGAAGAAAACAAAGAAAAAATAAAAAAAGATTTTGGAGAAAAAGTGTACGAAATCATCTATGACGAAAAAAAATTGATTGAAATTCTTGAAAAATCAAAAAATGAAAAAAGTGAATTGGTGAGAGAAGTGATACTCTCTTCGGTACAAAATCCAAACTCAATAATCCTTGAATTAATTTCAAAAATAATTGAAATAAAAAAGAATCCAAAAAACAGAAAACTTGCAGAAAAATTAATGGACTTGCATGTTCCGTTGGCAGAGCGATTAGGACTTAAAAAAATCAAAAAAGAACTTGCAGGAAGATGTTTCAAGATAATTAACCCGAAAAAATATAAAGAAATTGAAAAATTTTTACAAATGTCTCAAAAAGAAAGAGAAGCTTATATCAAAAAAATTACAAAAAAATTTAGAAGAGAACTAAAAAAAGAAATAAAAAATATTAAAGTAAAAGGAAGAGAAAAACAAATATATAGCATTTATGAAAAAATAGTAAAACGTAAAGTTCCATTGCACAAACAAAGAGACCATTTCGCAATTAGGATTATCACGAAACAAGAAAAAGATTGTTATAAAATTTTAGAATATCTCGATAAAAATTACAAAATTCTTGGCGAAACATTTAAAGATTATATAAAGAATCCAAAAGAAAATGGATATCAATCCATACATTTTTGCATAGAACTCGAAGGAAAAATTATTGAAACCCAGATAAGAACGATTGAAATGGACGAGTTTGCAGAAGAAGGAGATGCCTCACATTGGAACTATAAAAATATTGGGGGAAACAAAAAATTTGAAAGAAAAACCGCTTGGTTTAAAGAAATTTTAAAATTAAAAGAAAGGAAAAAAAACCCTTTCAATGAATTAAAAATAAATCTTTTTCAAGATAAAATTTACTGCTACACCCCTAAAGGAAAAATTTTTTGCTTAAAAAAAGATTCCACAGTTCTTGATTTTGCATATAAAGTTCATGCAGAGATAGGAAACCACTCAATTGGAGCGATGGTTAATAAAAAATTTGTTTCATTAAAAACAGTTTTAAAAAATGGTGAGACTGTCGAAATAATAACTAACAAATTTCAAAGACCAAGAAGGGAATGGATGAAATTTGTCAAAACAAAATATGCAAAAAAAATTATTTCAAAAGAAGTTAAAAAATATGAAAAAATTCCAGTCCCAAAAATAAAAATTCTGAAGGAAAAAAACAAAAAAGAAACAGAAACTCCCGTCGTTATTCCTGAATTTCCAAACCACGCCCTTCTCTTTGCAAAATGTTGTAACCCTCTTCCAAAAGATGAATTAATAGGAATTCTTAGATCTTATAAAAAAGCATTAATCCATAAAAAAGGATGCGAAAAAATAAAAGAATCAAAAAAACATTATGTAAAAGCCATCTGGAAAGAAAAATATGTAAATTCAATAAAAATTAATATAGAAGGAAAAGAAAGAAGAGGCATACTCACAGACCTCATAAATACAATTTCAAGAGAAGGGTTAAAAATAAAAGAAGCTAACGCAAAACCAATAGGAAATAATAGAATAGAATGTTTTTTTTGGATTTCTCTTGAAACAATCGAAAATTTCGAAAACATAATTAAAAGGGTAAAAAAAATAAAGGGAATTTCTAAAATTTATCTTGATTGATTTTGATTAATTAAAATAAAGAGCATCTTGCAAGAAAATAAAAAAAAGTTTTTTATTGAACGTTCTCTCTTTGGGAATCCCAAGAAACGATTTAGGGAATAATCAAATAAAAGAAGAAATTCTCTAAAGACATTCTTATCATGAAAAAATGAATCTAAAAAAAGAATATTTAAAGCAGAGATGAATTAAAAATAAAAAACCCTTCAGATATTAAAAAATTTCTTTTAGAAAAAGGTTTCAAGAAAACCAATTAGAATAACCTTCTTTGAACGATGCTTTCTTTAACTTCTTTTTTTACAACACCCATGTCCCTTTCCCAAAGGGGAGCCAAATCTTTCTTATAAATCATCGCGGCAGGATGAAAAAGTGGAATCAATTTTATTTTAACTTCACCAATTTTAACAAATCTAACTTTTCCATGAATAGAGGTTATTCCAGGTTGTTTATCCATCAAATTGACCTTTCCCTCGCTCAAAAAAAATTTAGTTGCATAATTTCCAAGTGAACAAATCACCTTGGGTTTAATTTGTTTTATTTGTTCAATTAACCAAGGGGTATGGGCAGAGATTTCATCCGGCAAAGGATCTCTATTTTCCGGAGGACGACATTTCAAAATATTTGTGATATAAACCTCATTCAAACTGAGACCTACCTTTGACAAAAGTTCGTCAAGATTTTTTCCTGCTTTTCCTACGAAGGGAATCCCCTCCTCATCTTCATTCCTTCCAGGAGCTTCCCCCACAAATAAAATATCTGCGTTAAGATTTCCTTTACCGACGACAATATTCTTACAATTTTTACAAATTTCAGTCTCCTTCACCAAACGAATGTATTCAGGTTCCATCATAAAAAAAAGAGATAGAAGATTAAATAATTTACTTTTTAAATTTCCTTATTAGATAGACTGCAAATCCTATCAAAAGAAGTGCAATTATTATTTTTAACCAAACCCCAGATAAATTATCTGACGAAGAGAAAGATGTGGAATTATTTTTATTTGTAGTTCCATTTTTCAGAGAAATAGAATTATTTACGAGAACGGGTTTTTCTGCAATTGCAAAATAACTAAATGAAGTCAAAGTTACATTATAATAATAATCATTCGAATCTTCACTGATATAAAGAGTATTTAATTCCCTCCAATTTTTAGAAGTCTCATTAAATTTATAAACTGAAACCTTTTCTTTCGAAAGTCCATTTTTAGTCGCCCAAGATTTATTTATCTTAAAAGTTACCACCGCATTATCAAGAACCCCCTCCAAATTTGTCGTTTTTATATGAATATATTGGTAAACCTTTCCTGATTTATTTACCGACACCCCAGAAGGTTTTTCGTCATATTTTGTGACTACAATTTTGACGTTACTTGCATTCTTTTTAACTTTAAATTGTATTTCTTTAATCCCAACACTCTCCTCAAAATTTTTCATGACCGCCCCTTTTCCTAAAACAATCTTATTCCAACTAAAAGATTTGCTTTTTTTAGATTGGGAAGTTATAGTAGTGGTTCCTCCTCCACCTCCTCCACTGGAAGTTGTCGTCGTTGTTGTCGTTGTTGTCGTGGTTGTGCATTCATTTCCAATACAAGTCCCCTCAATATTTAAACCCGTTCCCGAGAAGTGAGGAATTCTTAAATACAAAAGATTTAAAGAGATATCAAGAGTACAAGGATTTGTTGAATTTGTACTATTATCTTTCCCATCCCCGATAACACATTCGGTTCCACTCAAGAGAGGTTCCCACTGAGAATATGCGGCACTATAGTCTGCTAAATTTTGAACCTCACTTACATTTTGAGAAGAATTCCAAACAGAAACCCAACTATCTCCAGAAGTCGTATCATATAAATTGCCCATTGAAATATTTATCCCCGAACTTTCATTCAAAACACTCTCATTATAAGGGATGGTAGCATAAACATATTCATAAGTTTCAGGACCCGTCGAACCAAATTTCCACAATTGGTCAAAAGCGCTGGCATTACTTGAATCATTAGTGGCTCCACTCCCAAAATCTGCAGGAGGAGCATTAGATTGCCTTAAATTCACTCCAACATACATAACAGAAGTATTTGTAGAAATATCTGTCATTTTTACATTTGCTTTTCCAAGCATCATAACTTTAAAGGATGTTTTGCCCACATCCGAAGCACTCGCATTTGAAAAATCAACTAATAAGCAACCTGAATCTGGATTTGGAACATCACACGAATTATTATAATAATCATACATTTCAACTTTCATTGTCCCCACCAAATCTTCACCAGGATTCCCGGCTTCTCTTCTTTCAAAATTATTTAAGGTTATATTGAAAGTACTCGTTGACTCTAAATTGGAAGAAGTTAATTTCTTTGATTTGGGAGACGTTCCCATTGAAAAAATATTTAAATTTCCGGTAGTCCCATTTATAATTGGAATATTTATCATTGCCCCCCCGGATTCAGAAGTCGGAGAATAAGTCCATTTGTAAGTATTTCCATTTGGATAGCTCAAACTAACCTCTGAAAAAAGCCCCCTTGGCTGTCCAGATTGAGAAATATTAAAAGCCACCAATTTTGTAGGAATTGAAATAAGATTCCCATTAAAGCTTGTAATATTAAAAGCACTATTTGAGCCATACATTGTTGTGGAATTTATATTTTCAAGAGATATTGAAGAATTCCCCAAATAAGCTGTTACATTCGCGACATTTGCGTAATAGTTTGTACCCTTAGTCCCGAAAAACATAAGCAAGGTTTCAATTCCAAATTCTCCTCCCGGAACAGTTACATTAAATTGCCCAGTATTATTATCATAAGAATCATTTCCTGCCCCTACAAAACTTCCAATATTTGTAAAAGCCCCTCCCTGCCCAGCGTAAATTCTATTTCCGGGTTCAATTAAATAATTCACCCCACTAAATTGGGTATAATTCAAAACTCCAGAAGAATTAAAAAATCCTGTTACTCTAACAAAACTAATGCTCCCATTAATGCTACAAGAAGCAACATCTCCCATAGAATATTTCGTCGAATTTAAATCACAAGTTACATTATCATAAACTTTATCCGGACCAAAACCAATTCCCATTGGGGGAAGCATCTCCCCAAAAACGCTAAATGAATAGTTCGCTGTGGTGTTCCTTTTGTCTGCATAAAGCGGAAGGTAGATTAAATTATCAATAAATGTTTGATTTTCCGAAGAAGCAGACATATAGTTCCCAAATTCTCCATCCGTAACACTAATTCCCCTTCCAATTAATTGGGAAGCATTTGTAGAATTATAAACAGTTATATTTATTCCAATTGCGGGTTCTAAAAAAACATCCGAACCGGATATCCCTTCTTCAAAAATATCCGCAGGAAAATAAGGTAAAACAGGACCGATATAATTAATCTTCCCGGAAGAATCATTTAATTTTATATCAAGGGCATAAAAAGTATCTGTTGCATTAGCCCCATTATTTGGAATTATACTATCACTCCCATTACTTATGTTATTGATATAAACAACTCCCTCAGAATTAGACAAATTTGAAAATGAATTAAAAAGGACGGGACCCTCATTCCCCAAGAACATTGCATACTGTGTCAAAGTTAAATTCGCTCCATTCACAGCCGTCCCATTCTGATATTTTAAACTAACATTAAAATTAAAAGCTGAAACAGAAAAGGAAAAAATAATAAAAACAAAAACAAGAAGAAATATTTTATTTTTAATCACCATTTTATAATAAAAAACGCACGAAAAAGAACTATATAAATATGCTCTTTTAAAGTTTAAAATTAAACATCACCTATCCAAATCTTTTTAAATGAATTGTGATTTTAACGAAAATGGAAAGGACTTTAGTTTTAATCAAACCAGATGGGGTAATAAAAGGACTTACAGGCCAGATTATTTTTGAACTTGAAAGAGTTAATCTAAAAATGATTGGGTTAAAACTTGTAAATGTAAAAAAAGAATTGGCCGAAAAACATTATGAAGAGCACAGAGAAAAGCCCTTTTTTGAAAAATTGATAAAACATCTTACAGGAGAATTTCATAACAACGCAAATGTTGTAGCAATTGTCTATAAGGGAGAAAATGCGGTTCAAAAGATAAGGAAACTCGCCGGAAAAACATTTCCTGAAGATGCAGAATTTTGCTCAATACGGGGAAAATATGGGAGACACAATCAAAAAACAGACTGTGTTGAAAATGTGATTCATGCATCAGACTCCCAAGAATCCGCAAAAAGAGAAATCTCTCTTTGGTTTAAAGAAGGCGAATTAATAGAATAAATTTAAAACATAATATTCAAACCCAATAATCTTTAAATTCTTCTAAGAAATTATAAACAAATGAAGTTTAAAAAAATTTTATCTAATATTTTAATTGGTGGTTACATTATTGCGGGTTGTTCCCAAATTCCAAAAGTTCAAAAAAAAATCATTCCCTTAAAGGAAACAATCAAACCAGATACAATAAAAATTTATGTCCCGGATACAACAAAGATAAATCCTTTAGATACCCTTAAAGGAAAAAGTGCATATCTGAAAGCCAAAGAATTTTATGAGAACGCCCAAAGAATCTATTCCCAAGGTTATGATGACTCTTCAAAAATATTTTTTAGCAAAGCAACTAAACTTTTATCCCAATCTGGAATATCTTCAAAAGAATGGGATTTTATAGACCCTTTGGAAATTTTAAACAATTTGGAAATGTATCGAAAATTAAATGGAAATGAACACGGAAATGGTATTGTAGTTACATCTAAAGAAATCCAGGAGGTAATTAATACTGAAAAGGGTGCTTCAATTGGCAAAAAATTTGCAAAAAAAATTGCATATAACGAAAAGGTTTTGGAAACAAAACAAAAAAAATGGTTTTTAAAAACTCTAGAAAAATTTTTACAATATGAGCCTTTTCTTGATTCACTGCTCAAAGAAAAAAATCTTCCGGAAATTTTCAAATACTCCTACCCCATCGAAAGTGGGATGGAAACAAAAATTCGCTCGAGAGCAGGAGCAGTGGGAATTGCACAATGGATGAAAGGATCTGCAAGACTTTGGAATCTTAAAATTGAAACTTATTATGACGAAAGACTTGATCCTTTAAAGGCAATCCCTTCTTCACTCGATTACTTAAAATATCTTTATTCATATTATGATGATGCCGACCTTGCAATAGCAGCATATAATTGGGGTAATGCGAGAATACTCCGAGCATTAAACCAAACAAATTCCACAAATTATAATGAGCTTCTTAATAAGTGGATGCTTCCAAAAGAAACCGAAAACCACCTTCCAAGAATCCACGCATTTAGAAATTTAGCAAAAAAAACAAAAATAAACAACCCCAAAAAGGACCCAATACTTGAAAACCTTCTTACAAAAAACTTTGACGAAATTGTCCTTAAGGAACAAACAAGCATGAAACTCATGGCAAGAATTTTAGGGGTTTCTCTAAAAGATTTCAAAAAATACAATCCCTCCTATCCGATGAGAAATACTCCAAAGAACAAGATAAATCAAGAATATAACTACGTAATAAGAATCCCAAAAGGAAAAGAAACTGAATTCCTTGAAAAACTTTCAAAAGTTAAAAATAGGGTTGAAAAATATTCCACCAGAATTTATAAAATAAGAAAAGGAGATACCTTGGGGGAAATTGCTTTAAAATTTGGAGTTAGACTTTATGATCTAAAAAGAATTAATGGTTACCCCAACCCCAAAAGATTAAGGCCCGGAAAAAAACTAAAAATCCCCTTAAAATAATTTATTAAATTTATAATTAATTCGAAATTATAAACCTCATTATAAATTTCTCGAGAAATTCTTTCAAAAAACTTTTTTAAATTTTGTCTGCTATCCCATGAGTTGTAACATAATAAATTGCCTCTCCGTCAGGCAAATTAGGACTATCAATTAATTTTGCAACACGAGAACCTTGTTTTGCCCTTCTCAAATAAAGCCTATAAGTAGAAGCGTGTCCAACAATATTCCCCCCAATTGCAGTTGTTGGATCTCCAAACATTTGTGCAGGATTGGACATTACCTGATTTGTAACATAAACTGCCAAATTATAAGTTTCTGCAATTCTCATTAATTCGTGCATATACCTATTTAATTTTTGCTGCCTATCTGCAAGTTGTCCTCTCCCAGAAAATTCAGCCCTAAAATGAGCAGTTAAAGAATCAATCACAATTAACTTTATTGGTTCCCCCGATTTAATCATTTCTCCAATTTTTTCCAAAAGAAGCATCTGATGATCTGAATTAAATGCTCTTGCAACAAGAATATTCTTTAAAACCATCTCTGGATTTGCCTCAATACCTTCTGCAATTTGGGCAATCCTTTGAGGCCTAAATGTCCCTTCAGTATCAATATAAACGGCTTTTCCTCCTGCCCCTCCTTTTTCGGGAGGTAACTGGACTCCTACCGCTAAGGAAAGACCTAACTGAGTTTTTCCAGAACCGTAAGCACCAAATGCCTCAGTTATCGCCCTTGATTCAACACCTCTTCCTCCCAAAAGTTCGTCAAGATTTTTACTTCCAGTAGTAATATAAGAAATATTTGCCCTTTTCTTGGCAAATTCCATCCCGTCACTAAAACCCAACTCCAGCATATTTCGTGACGCCTGAATTGCTTTTCTTGCAACGGCACTGCTTACTCCTGCAGCGTCGGATAAAGAAGCCGGACTCATCACCGCCAACCCCATTAAATCAAAAATTCCTGCATTTTCAAGCTTTACCAAAGCAGCAGGGCCAATCCCGGGTAAATCGGTTAACTCAGGGGCCTTTTCCCCCTTCTTTTCAATCTTTTTTTTGGGTAGCTCTTCTTCAAGAACTGCCTTTTTAATTTCCTTTACTTCTTTTTTTGAAACCATACAAGACAAAAACAGCATCCATTTATAAGTTTTATAACAATTTAGAATATACTTTAAAAATTGTTCCACGAAGAGAAAATTAAAAAGAAAAAAGGAAGGAGAGAATTAGAAAAAAATCGACCAATAAAAAAATAAAAAATAAAAAACTTTCAATGCTTCCGCCTGTTTTTATAAAACCTTTTATTCTAAATCTGAATGGATAAAATAGTCTAACCCCTTGTTTTGTGAATATATCTCCAATAAGATGAACTCCATAACCTATAAAAAAACCAAATGCAATTAGGGAAAAATAGATATTTAAAATAAAATAAATAACAAACAAAAATAGTAAACTATGCATTATCCCTCTATGTTTTGTAAATGCCGTCAAGACGCGAGAGAAAAACCTTTTACCTAATTTAGAATTAGACGAATCCATATCTGGAATAAAAACCGAAATCAGCGCCGTGACAAGAAAAATATATGGATTGGCGACTTTCTCCACCAAAAGCAAACTTACAAAAACAACTGTGGCGAGATGTGTTTTAATTAGCATAGAAGAAAAAAGGAAAAAGAGAATTTAAGCTTATGTGAGTTTTTTGTGTGCCTCCTTAAATCCTCTCAAAAACTTTAAATTTATTATATCTATATCCGATAGAAAACTCTCTTTTCCAAACATAATTCATGAAGATTATAACCCCTCCATAATCCCAAATTCTTCGGTTTTTTATTAAATTTCATTTTGTCTTCTACCAGAATTTTCTTGAAAACATTTTTCTAAACATCCAACTCATCAATTAACCTTTCAACATTAACCTCTTCAATAAAATCAACAATTAATTCCGGATTATTAAAATATGAATTTACCCTAACATTTCCTCCAAAGACAAATTCCTTTCCTAAAAGATTTTCTTTTTGAGTCTCCATAAGTTCCTTATTCTCTTGCTCAGTCAATCCAATTTTTTTAACCATTTCATTAAACAAAACTGCCCTAATATTTTCTGTCCCATCATCTATGACAATATTTAAAATTCCTCTCTTTTCCCCAGGAACTCCTTTTGCAATTTCCTCCTCAGTCAATTTTTTTCCAGTCTCCAAATTTGCATTAAAAAACCTCAAATCAAAAGCCTGAACTACAAAAGCCCTCGTATTAACCTTGTCCCCCACGTTAAACTCTCTTATTTCTTTTTTCTTAATTGGTTTTTCAGTCTTAACCTCGGGAAAAGATTCATCACTTAATTTTAATTCGGCAAAACTCCCCATATGAACCTCTCCCTGCCTCATATTTCCTGAAAAAACCTCCACCGAAACTCCTTCCTTAATAACCCCTTCTTCAATCATTTTTATATGGTTTGTATCCCAAAGAACAAGTTTTATATTGGAAGTATCATCCGCAACAATCATATTCACGACTTTTCCTTCATCTCCCGATTTGGTAATAAATGTCCTAACAGGATAGATAGTTATTACTTTCCCCGTAAAATGCACCTTCCTCATCCCCGGTAAAAGTTCATCAATTTTTAATTTCTCATTATCAAAAGAAATCCCTAACTCTGCCGCAATAACTTGTAATGCCCCTTCCCGACTAATCAGCCCAGAAAGCTTTGAACGTTTTGCTTCGACCCTCCTATCAATTTCCTCCTCTTCTATCCCAGAAAGCTTAGACAATTTTCCTAAAATCTTCTCATAACTCCCATCCATCAAGAGAAAAAACACCCTTTCTTTTTAAGCATTTTGTAAATTCAAACTAAATAATGGAAAAATCACTTTCAAGGTCCAAAAACTTTTATAAACTCTCCAAGATTTCATAATTGATGGCGGGAATAAATGGAGCAAAATACAAATTGATGCCTTCTTCCCCAGAAATTGATTTAGAAAAAATAAAGGAAGAAGCAAGAAGGATAGTCGAAGAATTTGGAGGAGAAAATAAAGAATATTCTGAAGAGTCAATTGCATTTGGATTAAAAGCAGTTATTGTTTTCTTTTTTTATCCTGACAACAAAAATACCGAAGGATTGGAAGAAAAATTTTCTTCAATTGAAAATGTAAACTCAGCACAACTTATAGACATGCGAAAAATTGCATAAAAATCCTTTAATAAAAATTTTACAAAAATTCCGTTCTTTAAGAAAATGCTAATTTTTATTAACTCCTTTTCCTGATTAAAACCATGGTAAAAATGAAAAAAGATTTAGAAAATATAAAATCTAAATTAATTGAACAAATAAAAGCTAATTATCAAGGAACCCAAGCAAATGATTTTATCTTAAAAATAAAATCTATGAATGAGGAAGAATTCATCCTCTTTCTTAAAGAACAAGGATTAATTGGGAAGGAGAACCCTCAAGGAGGATGTGTTTTTTGTTCGATTATTTTTGGAGACATTCCTTCAACAAAAATTGGGGAAAATGAAAAAGCAATTGCAATTTTAGAAATAAACCCTGCTTCTCTTGGACATTCCTTAATAATCCCAAGGGAACACATTGAAACAAAAGAGAAGATTCCAAAAGAAGTTGGAAAATTAGCAATGGAAGTTCAAGAAAAAATACAAAAGACATTAAACCCTAAAAGAATTGATTTAATTTCTTCAAATATTATGGGGCATGAAATAATAAATGTACTTCCCATCTATAAAGACGAAACGATAGATTCAAAAAGAAAAAAATTATCCCAAGAAGAACTTTTGAAAATTAAAAAGAAAATTGAGGAATCTAGTCAAGAAAAAGAAGAAAAAAAGGAAAAATTGGATGAAGGCGAAAAAAAACAGGAAGAAATTACCGAGGAGAATAATTGGTTACCGAGGAGAATTCCATAAAACATCTTAAGATAATTCTAATTGATCTCCTAAAGG
>CAYLLR010000007.1:0-21714 GCA_964384965.1 Candidatus Woesearchaeota archaeon
ACGCAGCCAGTTAACAATCGGACTGGCCTTGTTTTTAGCGAACAGGTGATATTCGCGCCGCAAACAGAATAGGCGCGCGATATTGCCGACAAAACTGATCTTGCCAAGAGGGCCGAACAGATGGGGCATATAAACCGAGAACCCCGCTGCGGCAATCTTTTCGGTCAGCGCCAACGTCTGTGGTCCGATCCCTGGCAACTCTTGAATGACAAGAATTGGAGGCCCCTCCCCGCGCGTATAGACCGGATGCGTGACGTGATTGCCACCTTCGAGCGGTCCGTCAAAATCAAACGATTGGAATCCGTCCAGTGCCATTCTTGCCTCCATAATTACGGCACAAGGAGTCGCAAGGTTTTAAAAATTTATATTAAATAAATAAATTATTTTTTCGAAAATAAGGATTTATTTAATTTATTTTATAAAAATTATTTTTTCCACGAGAAATAGAGGTGTCCTTCTTTTTTAGTAGTCATAATCTTTTATATAATATTTCTCTTTCTTGTCGTTGAGGATTTCAAATAAAGAAAAATTTCCATACGAAATGGACGTGTCATTCTTTCTTTTGAAATTTCGGGAGGAATAAAATTGAATTTATTAAAAATTTTTTTAAAAGGAAGGGAAAATAAAAAATGACTAATGATTTAGATAAAATATTTGATTCTTTTGATAAAAATAGCATCTTTAAGGATAAGGGATTTTTACAATCTAATTATACTCCTGAAGATATTCCTCATCGTGAAGAGGAAATAAAACAAATTGCATCTATTCTTGCGCCGGTTTTAAGAGGAGAAAAGACAAGTAATCTTTTTTTGTATGGAAATACCGGTACGGGAAAAACTCTTTCAATACTTAAAGTTCAGGAAGCTTTAGAAAAGAGGATGAAAAAATCTGAAGATTCTGGTTTTGGATTAAAAATAAAATATTTAAATTGTAAACTTAAACAGGTCGCAGATACAGAATATAGAATTCTTGCA
Organism: Candidatus Woesearchaeota archaeon; assembly: GCA_964384965.1. Lineage (GTDB taxonomy): Archaea > Nanobdellota > Nanobdellia > Pacearchaeales > GW2011-AR1 > GW2011-AR1. The sequence goes on from CAYLLR010000007.1 coordinate 975, forward strand.
GAAATAATTAGGCAAATGGGGGGAACAGTTCCTGCAACCGGCCTTCCAACACAGGCAGTTTATAGTAAATTTATAGAAATTATAGATAAAAAAAAACAACTTGTAATTCTTATTCTTGATGAGGTAGATCAGTTAGTCAAAAAAATTTCAAATAATTTTTTATATAATCTTACAAGATTAAATTCTGAACTTTCAAAGTCACAAATTTCTTTAGTGGGAATTTCAAATGATCTCACTTTTTTAGATAGTGTAGATCCGAGAGTTAAAAGTTCTCTTTCTGAAGAAGAGATTGTTTTTTCCCCCTATAATGCCCTTCAAATCCAAGATATTCTTTCTAAAAGAGTGGAAGGGGCTTTTAAGGAAAATGTTCTTGAGAGAGGGGTGGTTGCTAAATGTGCTGCCTATGCTGCAAGGGAATCAGGGGATGTTAGAAGAGCTCTTGACCTCTTGAGAGTTGCAGGGGAACTTGCGGAAAGAGAAAGGTCAAAAAAAGTAACTATTAAACACATAGATGAATCAAAAAACAAAATAGAAAGAGATAAAATTTTAGATGTTATAAATACCCACCCCAAACAATTTCAAATGGTCTTAAATTCTATAATTTTTCTTTCTGAAGAAAAAAGAGATGATCCTTTTTTTACAGGAGAAGTTTATTCAAATTATCAAAAATTTTGCAATTCATATAAGGTAGAGTCTCTTACTCAAAGAAGGGTGGGAGATATTATTCAGGAATTAGATATGCTTGGAATAATTAATGTGAGGGTCATTTCAAAAGGAAGGGGCGGGAGAATGAGAGAAATAAAACTTGTAATTTCTGGGAATGTTTTAAAAAAAGCAAAAGAGATTATCAAATCTAGTTTGAATTATTTATAAAATAAATGAAAGAAACATTGGAGGAAAATGAAAGAGAAAGATTTACAATCAAGGTGTTTGAAAAAGAAAATCCTTTTGGATAAAACCCTTTCAAAAATTTTTTCTTCTTTTGAAGATTCTTTAATTGTGGATCTTTTACTTGAAAAAATAAAGGCACTTTCTGGAAAAAAATTTTTAAATTTTTCTTTAATTAAAAAAAATAAGGAGGAGATAATTTCCTTTCTTGAAAAAAACCCCTCTATTAAGGAGGAAGAGAGAAAAAAAATTTATTCTTCTTTTGGTTTTTTGGAAGAAAGAATCAAAAAGAAAAAAAATCCCTTTAATAGAGAAAATTCCGAGGTGAAAATTCTTTCATCTTCTCTTTGTTTGGGAAGGAAAATAGAGGTAAAAGATTTTGTTACCTACTTTCGGAAGAGGTATGAAGATTTAAAAAATTTTCTTCAAGAAAAGAAAGGACTTGAAAATTTGGTTTCCATCAATAAAATTCCAAAAGAGAAACAAAAATTTTCAATAATTGGAATGGTTTATAATAAGAAAATCACAAAAAATAAAAATCTTCTCTTGGAGGTGGAGGATTTGGGAGGAAAAATAAAGGTTCTTATAAATTCTAATAAAGAAGCCCTTTTAAAGGAGGGGGAGGATATTCTTTTAGATGCAGTTTTAGGTTTTAAAGGAACAGGAAACTCTGAGATTCTTTTTGCAAATGAGGTTTTTTTCCCAGAGACTTTTCTTTCAGAGAAAAAAAAAGGAAATCTTGAGGAATATGCAATTTTTATTGGAGACATTCATTATGGAAGTAAAAATTTTCTTGAGGAGGATTTTTTAAAATTTATTGATTATCTTAATGGGGGCCTTCCGAATACCCCTGAATCTTCAAAAATAAAATATCTTTTTATTGTGGGGGACCTTGTAACGGGGATAGGAAATTATCCCGATCAAGAAAAAGACCTTTTAGTTAAAGATTTAGAAGAACAATTTGAGGGGATTGCAAAAATTCTTTCGAAAATTAGGAAAGATATAAAAATAATTATTTCTCCCGGAAATCATGATGGGGTGAGATTAATGGAACCTCAACCTTTTTTAAATGAAAAGTATGCTTGGCCACTATACGACCTTGAAAATGTAATCTTTACTGAAAACCCCTCCCTCATAAATATTGGAAAGAGAGATAATTTTGAAGGGTTTAAGGTATTACTTTATCATGGGTTTTCTTTTCCTTATTATGCAAATAATGTTCCTAAACTTATGCTAAAAAAAGCAATGAATCAGCCAGAAAAAATTATGGAATTTCTTCTCAAAAATCGACACCTTGCTCCGACGCACGCTTCGACACAATATTTTCCTTTGGAGAAGGATCCCCTATTGATTCGGGAGGTGCCAGATATTTTTGTTTCGGGACATACCCACAAGAGTGGAGTTATGAGGTATAATAATATTTTGGTTCTTTCTTCATCAAGTTGGGAGGGAAAAACCCCCTATCAAGAAAAATTTGGAAATGAACCAGATCATTGTAAGGCAATCTTGTTTAATTTAAAAAGTCAAGCAGTAAAAATTTTGGATTTTGAAACAAAGAAGAAAAATGAATAAGAAAAAAAAATTATTTAATATTGGAATTGATTTGGATGATACTATCTGGGATTATCAATCCCTCTTTTTTAAATTTTATAATGATAAATTTGGAACCAGTCATGATCCAAAATTTCTTTTTTCTTATTCTTTAGAAGATTTTTTTGAACTCTCAAGAGAAAAGGCGAGAAATCTTTTGGATGAATTTGCTATGCACAAAGATTTTAGATGTCTTCCTTTATTGGATGGCGCAAAGGAAGCAATAGAAAAATTGAGAAAAAACCACAACCTTTTTTTTATTACGGCGAGACCTCCTAAAAGGAAAAACCCCACAAAAGAATGTTTCTTTAATCATTTTGGATATTTTGGAAAAATTTATTTTTTGGGAGAAGAGCCTTTCTCTCATTTTAAAACCAAGGGAAAAATTTGTAAGAATTTAGGAATTCATTTTATGATTGATGATAATTTAGAAAATTTGAGGAGTTGTAAAGAGGAAGGGATTAAATCTTTTTTGATTGATAAGCCTTGGAATAGGGGAAAAAAAATAGAGGGAATAAAAAGGGTAAAAAATTGGGAGGAAATTTTAAATTTAATTGAAAAAAATGAAAACTGAAGATTATTTTAAGGATTTAAAAAAGGAGGTTGAAAAAGTTTATTCTATAATGAATAAGGCTCGGTCAAAGGGGATTGATCCTGTGAATTCTGTTGAAATTCCTCTTGCTATGAGTATGGCGGAAAAGGTGGTGGGTTTAATTTCGGCAGTTTATCCTCAGATGGAAGGTTCTGGAATTTCAAAGAGAATCTTGGATTTAGAAAAAAAATACGGAAAACTAGATCCCACCGTAGTTTTTAAAATTGCAGATGAAGTCTCAGACCAAAAGTTTTGCACCTTTTCAAGCGTGTTAGAATCAATGGATGCCGGAATAAGAATTGGGATTGCTTATTCCACATTGGGGGTTGTTTCCAGCCCCATAGAAGGGTACACTGGAATTGAAATTGGAAAGACAAGGGAAAAAAAAGAATATATAATCGCAAATTTTTCCGGCCCTATTCGTTCTGCTGGAACAACTGCTTCTTGCCTCGCCCTAATTTTAATAGATTATTTAAGAGAGAAATTTGGCTTTTCAAAGTATGATCCTACAGAAAAAGAGATAAAGAGGGTTTGGTCCGAACTTTCTGATTTTAATGAAAGAATCTCAAATTTACAATATATGCCCACTGAAGAAGAAACCCTCTTTCTCGCAAAAAATATGCCCATACAAGTTTCTGGAGAGCCTTCTGAAAAATTAGAAGTTTCAAATTATAAAAATTTAGAAAGAGTAAAAACAAATAATCTTAGGAGTGGTTTTTGTTTAGTAATGGCGGAAGGTCTTGCGCAAAAAGCAACAAAGGGGTTTCGCCTATTAAATCAGGCTAAGAAAAATGGAATTAAATGTACTGGATTTGATTTTTTAAAAGAATATATTAAACTTCACGAAAAGAGGGTTTTGGGTAAAGATGATAAAAGTGGGCCTGCAACATATATAAAAGACCTCGTCGCTGGAAGGCCTGTTTATGGTCATCCCTCTCGTTCTGGAGGATTTAGATTCCGATATGGGAGAGGAAGGTCTTCAGGTTTTAGTGCTGTTTCGGTTCATCCTGCAACAATGGCAGTTACAGACAATTTTCTTGCAATAGGAACACAATTAAAAATTGAAAAACCGACGAAAGGTTGTGCCGTCACTACCTGTGATAAAATTGAAAGCCCAATTGTAAAATTAAAGGACGGTAGTGTTATTAAATTAAAAAAGAGGGAAGAGGCAAAAAAAATGTATAAAGACATTGAGGAAATAATTTATCTGGGAGATATTCTTTTTCCCTTTTCGGATTTATTAAATCGTAATTCAAATTTGGTTAGACCGGGGTATGTTGAAGAGTGGTGGAATCTTGAATTAAGAAAAAAGGGGTTCAAAGAAAAAATAGATTTTTATAATGTTTCCTTCGAAAAAGCCGTTGAGTTAAGTGAAAAACATGGGGTTCCTCTTCATCCTAAATATATTTTTTATTGGTCTCAAATCTCAAGAGAAGAATTTTTCAATCTCCTTTTTTGGTTAAATTCTTCTTGGATAGATGGAAGACTCATTTTTCCCTGGACTAAAAAAGAAAGAGAGGTTTTTTCCGAGGGTAAAAGGGCGTTGGAACTCTTGGGAGTCCCTCATCAAGTTGTTTCTGGAAAAGTAATTCTTGGGGTGGAGGAAAGTAAGGCCTTTCTCTTTAATTTTGGGATAGATTTTAATTCTTTTTCTAAAAAAATTTTTTTAAAATCTTTGAATTGGGATAAATTCAAAATAAATAAAGGGGTTTTAGAAATCATAAATTCTTTTTCCAAATTTAAAATAAAAGATAAGGCAGGAGAATTTATTGGAACCCGAATGGGCCGTCCTGAAAAAGCAAAAGTTAGAAAGTTGGTAGGGAGTCCAAATGTTCTTTTTCCAGTAGGCAATCAAGGAGGAAGGCTGAGGAGTATTGAAGCAGCTTGTGAGGAGGGTTATGTCAAAAGCACTTTTTCTTTATTTTATTGTGAGAAATGTGAAGAAGAAAGGATTTACAGAAAATGTGAGAAATGTTTGTCTGAAACCCGACAAAAATATTATTTTTCAGATGTAAAGGAAAAATCTTTTGAAAAGAAATTAGAGTATTCACAAAGAGAGGGGGTTCCTTATTCTCAAAAAAAAATAGATATAAAAAATTATTTTGAAAATGCTAAAAATGCTTTATCTTTTAAAGGAGATGAGCTGCCCCTTTTAATAAAGGGGGTTCGTGGAATGAGTTCAGAGTCAAAAATTCCTGAGAATATCGCAAAGGGCATTTTGAGAGCCAAATATAATTTACAAGTGAATAAAGATGGGACGGTGAGAATGGATGCTACGGAGCTTCCCTTAGTTTCTTTCAAACCAAAGGAAATAGGGACAGAAATCTCTAAATTAAAAGAATTAGGTTATACTGAAGATATTTATGGAAAACCTCTTATCAGTGAAGAACAAATTATTGAATTGATGCCTCATGACATTTTAATTCCAAATGCTCCTGAAACTCCTGATGAAAAAGGAGAAGATGTTTTTGTTAAGTTATGTAATTTTGTAGATGATTTACTTACAAAATTATATGGTCTACCTCCTTATTATAATGTAAAAACAAAAGAAGACATAATCGGGAAATTAGGAGTTTGTATGGCTCCCCATAATTGTGCGGGAGTAATTTGTCGTTTTATTGGTTTTTCAAAAACTCTTGGTCTTTTGGCTAGTCCCTTTATGCACGCGGCAATAAGAAGAGATTGTGATGGTGATGAAGCCGCAATAATGCTTCTTGGGGATGTTCTTCTTAACTTTTCTCGAAAGTTTCTTCCAAGCCACAGGGGAGGCACTCAAGATGCCCCTTTGGTATTAAATGCAAAAATTGATGCTGGAGAAGTGGATGACCAAATTCTTGATTTTGAGGCTGTTTATGAATACCCTCTTGATTTATATCTTCTTGCTGAAAAAGGAGAACATTCTTCTAAGGTAACGGTTCCGACAATCAGAGACCTCTTAAAAAAGGGAAAGGATCCCTTTAGAAATTTGGGGTTTACTCATGATACTTTAGACATAAATGAAGGGGTCTCTTGTTCGGCCTATAAACTTCTTGAAAGCATGGGAGAAAAAGTTAAACACCAAATGGAATTGGTAGAAAAAATTAGGGCGGTTGATACAGAAGATACTGCAAAGCTAATTATCAATAGACATTTTATTCGAGATTTAAAAGGAAATTTGAGGAAATTTTCAATGCAGGAATTTAGGTGTGTTCAGTGTAATGAAATTATGAGGAGACCTCCTTTAAATGGAAAATGTGTTCTTTGTGGGGGGAAAATAATCTTTACAATTCACGAGGGAGGGATTAAAAAATATCTTGAACCTGCCTTGGAACTTGCAAAAAAATATAATCTTGATTCTTATTTAAAACAAAATCTTTCTTTAATTAAGGGATATGTTGAGAGTATTTTTGGAAAGGAACTTGAAAAACAAGAAAAGTTGGAGAATTGGTTTTAATTTAAAATCTTTTTTTAGAGGGTTTTTTAAAGAAAAAATAAAATTGTTGGAATGATTAACGAGCCCATCATGTTGGTTCTCTTAACTTTTAAATTTATAGAGTAAATTCCTGTGAGGGTAGATATTCCGAGGACCACTAAACCCATTAAACCACTTATTAAAAAAACGACAATTAAAAGAAGGGCTAAGGTAGCATAAGAAAGTTTTTTATAATTTATTTTTTCTAATCTTAATGAAAAGGTTTTCGCAAGAAAATTTGTAAGAAAAAATGCGAGTGTTCCTGAAAGAAGAACAACAAAAATAATAAGAATAAGATGATTCATTCCTAAATTCCCCATTATTTCTTTGATGGTATTTGCCGTTCCTGTTCTTGCCTTGTTTAGGACATATAAGGAGAAAAATGAAAAACCCATTACGAGGGTGTTTGTAATTCCTAACAAAATTAAGAATTGTTTTTGGTCTTGTTTTATTAATGAACTTCCTATTACTGCTGCCTGACCAGACCCTACTCCTGGGAGAAAACTAAAAAAAGGAGAGGCTAAAAGGGCCCCTAAGATAGGTCTTCCCAATTTTACTTTTGGTTTTGTAATCTTTTGTTTTGGGATTTTTGTTTCATTTTTTATTGAAATAAGGATATTTGATGCTCCAAATAATCCTGTAAGCAAAGGAAGGAGGGGTTCTTTAAAATCAAATCCCAGAAGAGAATATCCCAAAAAACCCGTAAGCAAAAACACAATAAGTGCATTTATTTTTCTTTTTTCAGTTAAAATAACTAAAAGGGAAATGACAATCAAAAAATAAGGAATGATTGTTCTTATCAAATTATAAAAATCCTTTATTATCCAAAGGGAGGGAACCATGAGGACTAAAATTAAGAAAATTGCGATAAAACTTCCTTTATTTGAAAGATAAATTGCTTCATACCCTTTTTTATTTTTTAGGAATTGGTGCCCGGGTAGAACTGAAAGTTCCGTGTCTGTATCTGGAACTCCCAAAAAGACGGAGGGAATAAAATCCAAAAAAGTATGCGTTATTGCCATCGAAACAATAAATGTTAAGAGATAAATTGGATTCCCTTTGGAGAGGGAGAGTGAAATCAAGATGCCTCCAATAAGATTTATATGTATTCCTGGCGTCAATCCGGTAAAGGTTCCAAAAAGAATGCCTATTAAAAGGGAAACAATTAATTCAATGAGCATTTTTTTTCAAAGAAGAAAATTTAATTTAAATTTTTTTATTTTTTAAGAGTTTAAGTGTTAAAATTGATATCCTATTTAATAAAAAATTTTTTTAGAAAAAATCTCTTAGAAATTTTTAAAATGGGGGCAAATTTTTAAGTTTGCCCCCGGTGACGAATCTAATCGTCTAGAACCAAAACAAGTTTGGCTCTTTAATCGGCGTAAATGTCGATTCTTCAAAAAAACCTGAAAGGTCTTTTTGGCAAACCAATAAAATTGGTTTGGATTTATCTTTAAAAAAGATAAACACATCTAGACGACTAAAAGTCGAATAGCCCTATTTATCATAGAGGGGATTTTATGTTCTTTTTTCTTAATAAAGATTTCCTTAAACTCAAGGGTAACGAACTCTTTAAAGAATAATTTCCGGGTTTTTTCTATGAAAATTGAAAAAAAAGGGGCTGGTTTATAGAAATCTTGTAGAATAAAAACTAATGGAAAATTCAGTCTTTTATTGTGGTTATAAAAATTTTGGGATTCAGAGGTCTTTGGGAAAATTTATCCTGTTGTAAATTCAAGAACATCTAAATCTTTTAGCGGGTGTTTTAATCCGACGATTTGCCCGGAAAACTTTGAAGAGGGGCCCCAGATTTTTGTTTTTTTAATTTTCTTTGAAAAATTTTTGAATATCTTTTCCGCGACATCCTTTACTGTTGAATTTGGTTTCATAATTATTGGTTTTTGGGAAGCTTCTTTTCCGGGTTCTTTTGTGAAAATCCTTATTATTTCGAATGAATTAAAAATTTTTGTTTTTAATTCTTCAATTGATTCTTTATTTTTTTTAAGAAGGGAAGAAAAAATTATAAATTGGTATCTTTTTGATTTAAGTGTTTCTTTTATTTTTCTCTCTTCTTCGAGGGATAAAAAATTTAATTTATTAAAAAGAATTATCTTTTTTCCAAAAGATTGAGGCATTAATTTTTCAATTTCCTCTATCTCTTTTATTTTATTCACAACAATTAGAATTGTGTCTGCCGTGTGGACAATTCCTTTTTCGAAGTGATCTCCTTCAATCGCAGGAATTTCAATTAATTGGATTTGGCAATTTTTGTAATTAATCATCCCAATTATTGGTTTGTTTGTTGAAAATTTCCTTTCTGAAATTAATGGTTCGGCATTTGTTAAAATTTTTAATATAGAAGATTTTCCTGAATTTGTTTTTCCAATCAAGACTGCTTGCATTTCTCTTTTTTTAATTCCTTCTTTTGAATTTTTCTTTTTCTTCTTTTTTTTCTCAATCTCTTGCTCAAATTTTTTCCTTCTTTGTGTAAGTTGTTGACGTAGATTTTCTCCCCCCTTGTGTTTTGGGGCGTGAGAAATCATCTTTTTGAGAAATTCTAATTTTTCTTGAATGGTTCTTGCTTCAAAATATCTTTTTTCTGCTTTAATATATTCTGGATCATTTACATTTATTGGCATAATGTTTTAAATTCGATTAAATTTATAAGTGTAATGGGAAAAAAGAGAATCTTAGGAAGGGAAGATTCCATAAAAAAAATTATGGAAAAAAAAGAATTTAAAACACTCCCTTTATGTGATGTTAAGTTAGTTTACTCTCTTTTTGATAAACCTTTTTTTTTAGAAGAAGAAAAAATTAAAAAGACGAGGAATCTTTTAAGAAAAGTTTATTCTGTTTTTTCTTCTGGGAAACTTTTAAGTTCAAAGGAAAAGCCATTCAATTGGTTTTTGAAAAAACACTTTTCATCCAATGAAAGATTGCCTTTTTATGAAAAATTATATTTAAGAATCTTTAAAAATTTTAAGGATGGAAGTTTGGTTAACGTTTATGATTTAGGTTCTGGGGCAAATGGGTTTAGTTATCCTTTTTTTAAAAAATTTGGTTTAAATGTAAAATATTTTGGGGTCGAGGCAATAGGTTCTTTAGTAGAATATCAAAAGAAATATTTTAAACAAAAAAAGAATTTTAAAGTTTTTCACGAAACTCTGTTTAATTTGGAGGGAATAAAAAAAATCCTCTCTTTAGGAAAAGGGAAGAAAGTTATTTTTTTATTTAAAGTAATTGATAGTTTAGAAATGTTAAAAAGAGATTATTCCAAAGAATTTTTAAAAGAAATTGTTCCTTTTGTCGATTTAGTTGTGGTAAGTTTTGCCACAAGGAGTTTAATGAAAAAGAAAAAATTTTTTGTAAATCGTTCTTGGATTAAAAATTTTATAAAGGAAAATTTTAATTTTCTTGAAGAATTTGAATTGGGGGCAGAAGAATATTTAATTTTTTCTAAAAAAGATTTATAATCTTTAAAAGTTTTCTTTTTAGATGGAACTTGATAAAGATTTGATCCTCCCGGAAGAGCCTCTTGAAGAAGATTCTAAGGCCATTTTTAGAGAAGTCAGGGAGATGGATGAAAAGAAAAAAAAACTTTTGGAGAAACAAAAGAGGTTTGAATTTCATGAAGTGGAAGGAAAGGAAGAAAGAAAAAAAGAAGAAGAGAGAGAGTTAAAAAAAGAGAAAAAGATTAAATGGGTTATTGCATTTTTTACAACTCTTTTTCTAATAGCCCTTTATTTTTGGTTACTTTCTTGAGGATTAAAATTTATTTAAGTCTTTAAATAACTAAAAAGGAAATTCTTTTTAAGATATTTAATAAACTCCCTCCCCAATTTGAGGTTATTTAATTTTTTTATAGAAAAATTTACCATAGAGTTTATATATTCAAATTATTTTTTAACGGAATGGATTTAAAGAAAAATTTTAAAAGAGAAATTTTAAAAAATGGGATGACTCTTCTTTTTGAAAAGAGAAATCTTCCCGTCACAAGCATGGTTTTTGCAGTAAAGAATGGGGGGATTAATGAATCTTTAGAGGAGAAAGGGATTTCTCATTATATTGAACATATGCTTTATAAAGGAACTCCCACAAGAAATGCTCTTCAAATTTCAGAGGAAATTGAAAAAAATGGGGGAGAGTTGAATGGATTTACTGAGGAGGAAATTACTGCCTATTGGTGCAAATTGCCGAGTGTTCATACGGAAACTGGATTACGGGTTTTGGGAGACATGGTTAAGAATCCTCTTTTTTCAAAGAAGGAAATGGATAAAGAAAGAAAAGTAATTTTTGAAGAAATTAAAATGAGAAAAGATAATCCGAGACAATATGTGTTAGATAAAATTCAAGGATGTTTGTATGGGGGAACTTTGGGGGAGGATTTAATTGGGACTTTTCAAACAATGAATTCAATAGACAGAGAAAAAATTGTTTCAAAATTTAAAAAAATTTACACCCCAAATAACATGATTTTGGCTGTTGTGGGGGATTATGATTTTGAAAAATTGAAAAATTTTGCAGAAAAAAATTTTGGAATTTTAAAAGGAGAGGTTCCCCAATTGGAGATAAATAAAAAAAATGAGACTAAAATTGAAATAAGGAAAGGGGTGGACCAGGCCAATTTAGTATTTGCTTTCCATTCTCCTTTGAAGTCCGATAAAAAATCCTTTGCAGCAGAGGTTCTTATAACTTTAATGGCGGGGGGGATGTCTTCAAAGCTTTTTTCTGAGATTAGGGAAAAAAGAAACCTTGCATATTCAATAATGGGGAATTTGGATTCTCGTTTGAGGTATTCCTATTCTTATATTTATGTGGGAACTACTAAAAAAAATTTAGAGAAAGTCAAGAAAATAATTTTGGATGAATTCCAAAAAATTTCAAAAGGTCTTTCTGAGAAAAATCTTGAACAAGTGAAAAATCAGTTAATTGGAAACTATCAAATTTCGATGGAAAATTCAGAAGTACAAATGGTTAATTTGTTATTGCATGAGATGGGGGGAGATGCAACAAATTTTTATGATTATTGTGAAGAGATTTCTAAAGTTAAGCTTGAGGATGTTAAAGAATTGGCTTCAAAAGTGAGAGAAGGAAATTATAGCTTTTTTGCTTTGGTTCCCGAAGAAAATAGTTCAGAGAGCGAATAGATTAATTTAAAAAGAGTCATTTTTCTAATGAATAATTTGTATCTAAAATCTTTTTGAATTCTTCTGATTTTTTTCCCAAAATTGGGTTCAAATTTTTTTCGGAGGCATTAAAGATTTTTTTTAATGATCTAAAATTAGATAATAATTTTTTTGCTTTTGTGGGACCTATATTCGGAAAAGATTCTAAAATAAATTGTAATTTTTGATTTTTATTTAGTGTTTTTTTTGTGGGGTTTAAGGAAATTGTTTTTGACTTTTTGTTTGCAATCAAGGTAATGTATCTTGCAGTTTCTTTTTCATTTTCACTAAAAAGAATTGGAACTTTATGATTTAATGCAATTGAGAGGAGTGTTCCTTTTAGGGCGTGGGGATGCATTCTTGTTTTCTTTTGAAGGTTCCCTTCTATAATTAAGAGGGGAGAGGGATATTGCTTTATCTCTTCCAGTTGGTTAAAAAGTCTCCCATTTATAATTGATTGCACAAAATCATTTAGGCTTTTTCTTTCAATAGCAGTTCCATTTATCACATAGTCCGCAACTTTTAATTGTTTGAATTCGATGTTTAATTTTTGTTTTATTAACTCCGACGGAACGAGAGAATTTTTTTCTCTAAAATCTATAATTACTTTCTCATTTGAAAATAATTTTTCTTTTGAATTCCCTTTTGAAATATTTTTTTGTTGGAAGATGTTGTACATTTCAAGAAAATTTATTTTTTAATTGGGGGAAGGAGGTTTTTTAGTTCTCTTAAGATGCTTTTTAAGACTCTTTTTTTTGATTTATTTGAGGTATCAATAATGATGTCATAATTTTTTCTTAATAAAAAATTTATCCCGTATGCATTTTTAAATCCTTTTTTTGAATCTAAAATTCTCTTTCTTGTTTTTTCCAAGGTATCTCTTAGTGAAACATATTTTATTTCTTCTTTTCTCTGGTTTTTATAAATTCTTTTCGCTCCTTTTTTAGGGGAGACATACAAAAAAATCTTTATAGAATCTGGAATAAAATAATAAGAAATCCAACTAGCCAAGACAAAATTATCTTTATTTTTTCCACAATTTATTATCCTTTTATCTATTTCTTTATGAATTGATTTGTCTGTTTTTGCTTTTTCCATTAATTCATTTATTGTGATTTTCTTTTCTTTTGAAATTTCCCTCGCAAAACTATAGGGGATGAATTCCAATCCCAGTTCTTTTGCTAACATTTTCGCGATTGTTGTTTTTCCCGCTCCCGGAAGTCCCGAAATAGTTATCTTTACCATTTTTAAAAAAATTTTAGTTTGTTAATAAAGATTTGGGGGCTTTAAAATAAGTTTTTTGGTTTTTTAATTCTTCTTTTATACTTTTAATAGACTTTTCCATTTTTTTCTCTCTCGCTCTTGAAGCATAATATGCAAACTCATCTTTTGTGTTTTTTGTAATTAAAATAATTAGTTTTCCTTTGCTAAGTCTTGCAGTTCTTCCTTTTCTTTGGATTGAGCGGATTGCTGAAGAAATGGGTTCATAAAAAATCACCGAATTTACTTCCGGGATATCTAACCCTTCTTCGGCGATACAAGTTGCACAAAGAACATTTGAATTTCCCTTTGAAAAATTTTCAATCATTTGTTTTTGTTCTTTTTGACTTAATCCTTTTCCTTCTTTTTTTGTTTGCCCCACAAAAACTTCTGATTTTATTCCGGACAATTTGTTTATGTTTTTAGATATTAAATTTGCTGTTTCTCTAAATTGTGTGAAAATAATTATTTTAGAGGTTTTTGATTTAATTCTTTCGTCTCTTACAATTCTTATAATTTCCTTAACTTTTGGGTGTTCCTCTCCTTTTTCTAAGAGAATTTTTGTTCGAGTGAATGCTTCTTGGAAATCTCCTCGGGAAACTAACCTTATTACTCCTTTGGATTGCTTTTTTTCTGCTTGGTTTACAAGATTTTTTAAATATTTATAAAAACTTTCAAGAGTTTGGGTCTCTAAAAGTTCGAGCGCGTGAGACAATTTTATTGATTGGGAAACGAGCGAGAGTGCAAAGTAACTTGAAGGATTTGAGTAATTTTGGTTTATTTGATATCCCAATTTTCTTTGGAGCTCTATAAGGGAGATTTTATTTGTTGGTCCGAAGAGAAAATTTTTTATTTTTAATTTTTCTGTATATTCCTCATAAATTTTTTTTAAAATCAATTTTATTTCTAAAATTTTTTTCGGAAGTTTTAATTCTCTTTTTTCAAATTCTAATTCTTGGAGGTATCTTTTCACGTCGGATGATTCTCTTGTTCGTAGTTCTACTTCTTCAATTGAAAGGTTTTTGCAAATTTCTTTTATTTTTTTTACGTTGCTTCCAGGGGAGGCAGTAAGACCAATAATTCGAGGATGAATAGACTGTTCGAGGTACTTTTTTGCTACAAAATTATAATCATAATTTTTAACGCACCTGTGGGACTCATCTTCAACCAATAAACAAACTTCTTCTAATTTGTACATTGCTTTTTTTAGGTCATTTGCGATACATTGGGGTGTTGAAAAGATAATATCTGCGGTTTCCCATATTTTTTTCCTTTTTTTTGAGTTTATCATTCCGGTGAATAGTTGCATTTCTCCAAAAAGTTCAGGAAGATTTTTTTTAAAATAATTCAAATGTTGTTCTGCTAAGGGTTTTGTAGGGGCAAGGAATAAAACTTTTTCTCCAGGAAATTGTTCCATTCTTCTAATTGCAACCATCAATGCAATTAGTGTTTTTCCTAATCCTGTGGGAAGTACCACCAGACAATTCTTTTCTATGCAAGTTTTGAAAATTTCTTCTTGGTATTTTCTTGGTTCAAGATTTTTTAAAAATTTCATTTAATTAAAAAATTTGTTTGTATTATAAAGATGTTTACTAACTAAATAATCATAATTGTGGCCAAAATTCCTATAGAGGAGAGGATTGCCAAGAATGACCAAAATGGAATATTCCCAAAAAAGATTTTTGCACCATCCCAATCAAATGCAGGAATTATATTGAAAAATGCATAGAAAATATTTATTTTTGCAAATGTTTCTTGTCCTATTAAATATCCTATAACTGCAAAAAGAAGGTTTGCGATTATTCCTGCTCCTGCAATCCACCCAATTTCTTCCTCGGTAACATTTGAGAATGCATAAATTCCATGTCTCCTTGCTGCTCGGTAAACTTTTCCTGAAGCTTCAAAGGTTAAACAGGCAAACCAGTTTATTAATCCTACAGAGAAAAATTTTACAATCAAAGGAACGAAAATTCCTGCTTGAATCGGTTTTTTTAAATGGTGGTGTTTTTTATACCAAAATTGTTTTATTTCCCAAATCTTTATTTCTATATCTGTGTCAAAATAATATCCTGCAATTTTTTTCGCTGAGAGATTTATAAGAATGACAACAAAAATTATTAAAGTGGAAGTTAGAAAAAGGTTAATTGATTCAAAAAGAGAGATTATTATTCCTAAGACAAGTGAAATAACTATTACTGAAAAAAATTCTTTTTTAGTTAACATAAAATTTTAAATGGTTTATTTTTTATAAAGGTTATTAAGGTAGAAGATTATATTTAGCTTAGTATGGAAAACTATTTAAATAAAACTCCCCCTTTTTTTTTATGAGAGTTAAAAAAATTATGGAAGTTTTAGGAAAGAAAGTTTATACTACTTCAGGAGACTTTTTTGGAGAGATTGAAGAGGCAAATTTGTATGAAAACAAGATTGATGGATGGAGAATAAAAGTTGGTTCACATTTGACCTCTCTTTTAGGGGGTGCAAGGGGGGTTGTAATCCCACACCAATTTGTCAAAGCGGTTAGTGATATTTTTATTATAAGTGAGTCCGCCTTACCAAGTCAAGAGATGGATTTGGAAGAGGGTTCGGATTTAGCTTAAGAATAAGAGAGTACAATAAAAATGACAAATATCTTACAGACATCGTTGTTCACCGATTTTTTATATCCCTTTTTGTTAATGTTTTTTATTTCATATGCTTTGTTACAGAAATCAGGGCTTTTCAAAAATCAACAAATTGATGCTTTTGTTTCCCTTGTAGTTTCTCTGATTTTTGTTTCGGTTGTTTTCCCGGTTATGGTCGTAAATAATTTAATTTTGTTTATGACCGTGGGAATTGTTGTTATTTTTGTGGGATTTATGTTTTGGGGATTTATTAATGGGGGAGACTTATCTCTGAATGATAAAGTCAAGAAATGGATGGCTGTTTTAGTTTTAGTTGCGGTCGTTGTTGCGTTGTTTTGGTCTACGGGAGCATTTCCTTCTCTTTGGGTTTTTATAGAAAGAATTTTTAACTTTGCTTTTGCGTCCAAGGGGAGTGGAAGTTTTTGGACTAACTTCTTAATAGTCGTTTTAGTTGTGGCAGCAGTTGCGGCAGTGTTGAAGGCGAAGGGCTTTTCTGAAGGTGGAAGTCATTAATTTATTCTAAAATAAATTTTTTAGTTTGTTTTTTTTCATTTCATGTGTAAATAATTTTTATTGGAAAGGTTTCGAACCAGTTAAAAAGATGGACTCCTGAAATTTTTTTCACTTTTAAAGAACTCAAAAATAAAAAATTAAGTGTCATTTTTTGGGAAGAATGGTTTATTATATAAATTTGGAGATTTTTTTGATTTTTGGTTTGTTTTTATGTCTCTATGTTAATTTATGAGTTTAATTTAACAATACAGAAATCTATATAAAGAACATTTCTTTTAATTTTTTATGGTGGTTGCAGGGATAATAAGTCTTGTTTCTTATGGAATTGCTTCAGGAGGACAGGTCGGGAATTTTTTATATCGTCTTGAGAATCTCGGATTTTTTAGTTATGTTTTGCCCTTCTTGGTGATTTTTGCATTGATATATGCAATTCTTTCAAAGGCGGGATTTCTTGGAAATAATAATGCAATAAATGTAATCCTTTCATTAGCAGTTTCGTTGATGGCACTCCAATTTAATTTCGTTTCATATTTCTTTGCTCAAATTTTTCCGAGAATGGGAATTGTTTTATCAATCATAATTGTCTTGATGATTCTAATGGGCCTTTTTGTTAAATTTGATGATAAGTGGCCAAAAATATTTTTTGGAATTTTTACAGGGGTCGCCGGAGTGGTGATTGTTTTCCAGAGTTTCTCCGAATCATTTGGATGGGGAAATTGGAATTTATTTAATTCTCCATTTTGGTGGAGTTTGCAAAACAATTTCCCTATGATTCTTGTTTTTATCTTGGTCCTTGGGGGAATAATTGCAATCCCTATTTTGGGAAATCGGGGCAATGGTAAAAGGGACAAAAATTCGAATCCACACATTTAAAAATTTTTAAGTTTCACCTCTTAATATTTAAGGGGCAAAGGGAAATTTACGAAGAGGGGAAAGTTTTGTGGTCTTTATCTGACAAGAAATTTTCTTTGTTTGTTAACAATTTTGAATAATTTTTTTATCTTTTTGCATTAAAGACTCTTCCTTAAGATTATTTTTTTTCCTTCATAATTTTTCCAAAGGAATCTTCAACCATTTCAACTTCTTTTTGTAAGGAATTAATATTTTTTCCAAATGAACCAACTCTCTCTAAAATTGCAATCTGCATTTTGTCAAAATTTTTTTCAATCCGTTTTATCCTTTCGCGCAAATCTTCTAAATTTGGAGAAGCAATAGTTTTAAATTCTTTTAATGTTCTCAATTCTTCTTCAATTTTTTTTATTTTTTCGGAAAAGACTTGTTCTGCGATTTCAATCATTGTTTCAGAGCCCATTCCCGTTTCATTTCCGGAGGAATATTCTTGGGAAGGTGCTTCTTCGTAATATTCTCCTATAGAACCGTATTCTTCCGTTCCCTGGTCTTCTTGAGAGGAGTAATCTTGATAGGTCTCTTCCTTGGAAGGAGAGGGGGAAGGAGTGTAAGTTTCTTCTTCTATAATTTTTTTTTCTTCTCCGCCCATTATTGAAGGTACCATTCCTTTGGTAGAATCCTCTTGTTCTCCAGAAACGGCTTCTTTTATTTTTGACTGGTTTATTGCATCATTTATTTCCATTGGAGAAATTCCCTCATTTTTTAATTTTGTGATTATTTCTTTTTCTGAAACACCACTTTTTTTTAAGTTTAGGACTTTTTCTAATACACTCATATTACTTTATGTTTTTTTTGCTTTTTAACTTTTCTAAGTCTGATTTTGTTACAAATTCAAGAGGTTGAAACATTTTTGCTTGTTTTTTAAGGATTTCAAGGTCTTCCTTTTTTGCGAATCGTCCAAATTCGGAGGAGACTGTTTCTATGAATTCTTTTATTTTTTCAATAGTCCTTTTTAAATCCTCAAGATCTTTTTTAAGATCCAAAATTTCTCCTTCGCTTTTTTCTTTAAAGTCCAGTAGATTCTGCCCTATGAGGATTAATCTGTCCTTTACAATCTTTTGTCTCTCTTCTATATCGATAAGATTTATTCCCGGAGGGCTGTTTAATTCCTCATTCTCCTCTTTTCCCATACTTAATATGAGAATCTCTGGTTTAAATTTGTTTCGTGATTTATTTTCATAATTAATATAAACTATCTTTTCTTTTTTTTAAAAGGTGATATAATGGAATTTGAAAAAGAGGCAAAACTTTATTCTTATAGGGTAGAAAGAGAGGGGGGAGAGGATATTCTTTATTTCAATTATCGGGGCTCAAATTATCCCCCGAGTCTTGCACTTTTTCCTGAAGTGATGGAACGAACCATCGATGCATTGATTGAAAACCCAAACGTAAGTAGAATTATTTTTGTAAAAGAAAAAAATTATAATTATGATTTTAGAGAAACAGAATACCTTCTTGAAATTGCGAGTTTATATGTCTATTTTTTAAAACAGGAAGAGATTCTTTCACATGAAAAGTTGGTAAGTTTAAACGAATCTTTTTTCCCAAAAAGATATAATGAACTTTTTTCTTTTTTGTATCTTTTAAAGAAAGACCCTATTGCTGCATATTACGAATTAAAGAAAATTTTAGTGAATTCACGGATTTTTTTTCAAAGAGTCGAGGGAGAGATAAAATTTGACCAAGGAAATTATATTCATTTTTTAGAAAAAATTTTTTTGTTAGTAGAAAAAACAAAAATCATAAAAGATGCTTCTCCTTATTTAAAAGACTATCAAAAGGGAGATAGAGAAATTTATTCCAAGTTATTCCAACCAGACATAATTCCTAATTTTACTTTTACCCGGCTCGTTAGTGATTTCCCGACGGATGCTGAGATGGTTGATCAGTATGAAGTTTCTTTAAATGAATTTGATATTAGCAATGTTACAATTCTTAAAATAAAAGATGAATCAAAACTTTTTTATCATCTTTCCCCTCCAGAATCGCTCTTAACCGAAGATGAAAATTATCTTTTGAATCTTGCAAGGGGAGTTTTAATTGAGCATCAACCAAAGGCAGAAGAATTTACAGATGTTGAAAGGACAAGAAAAGTTTTTCTTAATATTTCAAAAGATTTAATTAGGGATCTTTCTCAAACGAAGGGAATAAAATTAAATTATCTTTCATTGATGAAACTTTCAACAATTTTGGTTCGTCATACTATTGGGTTTGGGTTAGTAGAGGTCTTGCTTCAGGATAAAAATTTACAGGATATTTCTCTTAATGCTCCAATTTCTCAGAATCCAATTTATGTAAGGCATCAAGATTATGATGATTGTGGGACAAATATTTTACCAAGCAGGGAGGATGCTGATTCCTGGGCTGCAAAATTTAGGATGATTTCTGGGAGACCACTCGATGAGGCGAACCCGATTTTGGATACCCAATTAGGAATTGGAAAAATGAGAGCCAGAATTGCAATTATTCAAAATCCTTTGAGTCCCGACGGGCTTGCATATTCAATTAGAAGGCATAGAGAATCCCCTTGGACACTCCCCCTATTTATTCAAAATAAAATGTTAAATCCTCTTGGTGCAGGGTTGCTCAGTTTTTTGGTAGATGGCGCGAGAACTTTATTAATTGCAGGGACAAGAAGTTCCGGAAAAACTTCTCTGTTGGGAAGCCTTATGTTAGAAATAAGTCCGAAGTCAAGGATTATTAGTATTGAGGATTCTCTCGAACTTCCAATTGAATCTTTAAGAAAATTGAATTATGATATTCTTAGGATGAAAGTTCGTTCTGCACTTTTAAAATCTGGAACGGAGGTCTCTGCAGATGACGGAATAAGGACAAGTTTGAGGTTAGGAGATTCTAGTTTAATTGTGGGAGAGGTTAGAAGCACTGAAGCAAAGGCACTCTATGAGGCCATGAGGGTGGGGGCTCTTGCAAATGTTGTGGCGGGAACAATTCACGGGGCATCCCCTTACGCAGTTTTTGATAGGGTGGTAAATGACCTTGGAGTTCCTGCAACTTCTTTTAAGGCAACAGATATTATTGCTGTTGCAAACCCCATTAAATCGGCTGACGGATTACATTCGTGGAGAAGAGTTTTGGAAATTTCCGAGGTGAAAAAACATTGGAAAGAAGACCCTCTAAGAGAAAAAGGGTTTAGTGATCTCATGAAATATAATGTTGAAAAAGATGAACTTGAGGCTAGTGATGCTTTAATAAATGGTGAAAGTGATGTAATAAAAGATTTAGCCTCGAAGGTTAAGGGGTGGGCCGGAAATTGGGAGGCAGTTTATGACAACATTCTTCTAAGAGCAAAAATTAAAAATGAACTTGTTAAAGCATCTGAATCTTCAGGGAAAAAAGAAATTTTAGAGGCAAAATTTAATGTTCTTGCAAATCACCATTTTCACAAAATTTCTGATGAAGTTATTGAAGAAATTGGGCTTCCTTTAGAGAAAAATGTATTTCCCCGTTGGAAAAAATGGTTAAATGAGGAGTTGAGAAAATATTAAAAGTTTTTTTTGAGTACCAAAATCTTTAAATAATCTTTTTTCATTCCTTGAAAATGGAAAAAAGAAAGGGAAATTTGTTTTTTATTTTCAGTTTTCTGATTTTTCTTTCTCTTGCTTTTGCGAGTGCTAATGTTTTTGATGATTTGTGGAGCAGTTTTACGGGGAAGATTATAGAGGCCCCAAATCCTGCCCCAATTTGTGTTGATTGTGCGGCTCCACCCCTGGGGTGTCATTATGAAAAT
>CAYLLR010000008.1:0-21633 GCA_964384965.1 Candidatus Woesearchaeota archaeon
AAAAATGGAGAGGGCGCGTTCCTTCGGAACAGATAGTTCACTTCGCGAAGAATTATTTATTGTACACTTAATTTTAAGAATTAGTTAAATTGAATACTTTTCTAAAACTCTTCATTCTCTTTTTCCAAATATCCATTTTTTCTTAACCACGCAATTTGGTTCGGTTTATATTTTAAAAGAATATCCCCTTTTGAATCATCAAGCTCCCAAGGCGCAATAATAATTATATCTCCGGGTCTTAACCAAAGATATCTCTTCAATCTTCCAGGAACCCTCCCTAATCTCTCTTTTCCGTCGAAACAACTAACCTTCATTTTATTTCCCCCATACCTCTGTTCTATACACCCCATCACTTCTCCTTTTTTTGGAAGGGGGGCCCTCGTAATTTTTGGTTCCTCCATCCCTTGTTTAAACTTTTTTTTGTAATATGCCATACTTGTTTATTAAAAAAATAGTTTATAATGTTTTGGGAAACTAATTTTAAAGTTACAAAATAATTTTTTTAAATTTAAATTGGATAAAATTTCTGATTTAAAATAATTAAAAAAGAGAATATATCTTTTAATAAAATAAATCATAAATTAGAAAAATTAAATAATTTTTTCAAAAAAGACTAATTAAGAATAATTTTTTCATAAAAGAACCAAAGAGTAGGGGATTCCATCAATTTTCAGGACCTGATTTTCTGTGATGATTCCCGTCTCAAGTGCACAATTTACAGAATTTTCACCTACAATGTTAAAAGTTGCATCTTCTTCAACCATCTCCAAAATTAGTTTTTTTACTTCTTCCTTGGGAAGAACCTTTCCATTTTCTCCCCTATAAAAAGACTCTTTAACTTCCAATTGTTTATTTTTCTCAAAAAACGTCCTTCCAAGAAGTTCCTCATCTGCAATTGCAACAATCTCCCTACAAGACTTAATTATATTCACAATCATTTTTGAAATAACTCCCCTCTAACAAAAAATAAAATAAAAATAAATTTAATTTAATAACCCTTTTTAGCTTCTCCACTTGAGATGGCTTTTTCGGCATTATCTTTAGACATTATAGAACACATTTTCGTTCCACAATCTGGACAAGAACCTTTTGCCATGAAACCTCCCCGAGCGGTCATACTGATTACCGGGTCTTTCATCGCCTTATTTTTACCTTTTTCCTTATCCTTTTTTCCGCATTTCACACAATAAGCTGTGACCATTTTTGTTTTTTTCCTCCTTTTCCTTTTATTTTCTTATTCCTTGAGTAAGGAATCTCTTTTTTTAAAGGTTCTCCCTTTAGATTTTTGACCTTATTGGATGCTTTGCCCCACATGCCAAACAATGCAAAGAGGTGAACCTTCCTTCTTTTTTCAATTCTGTGTCCGGTTTTTTACATTCTTTACACAAAACAAACTCTTCCACATATTGCTCAATTTTTGGATTTATTTTTTTGCTTGATACTTTGATATTTAAAATTACTCTCTCCCCCATGATTATTGATTTAGCAGCCAATTCTCTCGTCAAAAATTTTAAAAAATGCTCGGGACTTCTTCTTAGACGAGAAGCAATCTGAAAAAAATTTGTGAGAATCGTTTTTCTCCCTTCGAACCTTCCTTCAATTTTGGGAACTTCAAATCTCTCCCCTTTTTCCTCAATTACTTTTACTTTTTTATATGCTTCCTCAAGTAATTTTTCATAAGATTCCATCATTTTTCCTATTGAGTCAAGTTTATAAAATCTTTTATCTACCTATCTCAATGAATTTAAGAGAAATTGCTTTAGGAATTTCCATATTTGTGCTAACTTTATTTGCTACAATTTATGGAGTAAATATGATTTATTCAGAACCCCAATATGAAAACTATTGTAATGCATCACTTTGGAAAGTTCCAATAACAAATGAAAGTATTTGCTCTGAATTCGGAGGAAGGTGGAACCCCACAAACATCCCAAGAGAAAAGATAAATGGATATTGTGAAAAAGATTTCAGCTGTCGCCAAACCTATAAATTGGATAAAGAAGAGTATTCCATGAACATTTTTTTAATTTCCATTCCATTAGGAATTCTGTTAATTTTGTTCGGAGCATACTTTTTTAGCTTAAATGCCGTCGGAGTTGGGATAATGATTGGAGGAGTTGGAGCAATTCTTAGAGGAGTTTCAAACTATTGGAGATATTCTGAAGATTGGATAAGATTTTTAATTTCTTTAGCAGGTCTCGTAATTGTAATTTATTTTAGTTATAAATTTAGTGAAAGATTGGGGTTTGATAAAAATGAATTTATTAAGAAAAAAAAGAAAACTAAAAAAAGAAAGAAATAATGCCCTTTACTTTTTGAAAACAAATTTTAACCTCCCCTAAAAATTTTCCGAATTAAGTCCCCTATGAAAAGAATTGTTCAAACTTTTTATATTAACCCAAATATCTTAATCTTCCAGGTCTTGGCTCAAAAATTATCCCTTCTTCTAATAATTTTTTAATTTCCTCATTAATTGTATCTGGTGAAACTTCCTTAAAATCAATAATTATCTTTTCAGAATCAATTCCCCCCTCTGATTCTGAATCTTTTATCTTTTCCAAAAGTTTATCCTTTATGGCAATTATTTCCTTTTTATTTTTTATTACTTTGGAATTCTCATTTTTTAATTTTTCCAACTCAAGCTTTCTAACTAAAAGATATTTTGGGTCTTTTTCAGAAATTATCTCTGGTTGAATATAGGTTTCATTGTTCCAATTTCTCACAACCCCAATTATTACAACCGTTTCACCAAGAACAACTCCCTTAAATTTCTCGCTATCCTCTCCAAAAATTTTCAATTTTATCTGCCCAGATCCATCATCCAAAGTGAAAAATAAATATTTTTTATCTCCTTCACTTTCATACTTATCGATTATATTTCCAACGACATTAACCCGTGAAATTCTTTTAACCCCTAATTCAAGATAAAGAAACTTCTCATTATCAAAAATTGGTTTTCCAAGAAGAATATCCCCTATTCTTAACTTATATGCAATATTTCTTTTGTATTGGTCAGTCATAGATGTCAAAACCAAAAATGCTTTTTAAAGATTTATGTATGCTTACAAATGAATCTTCATTTTTTCATATAAATTAAATTTCGTTTTTATTTTAGGAATGGTGAGGCATATCTTCCTTTTATTAACAATTTGGAAATTTCCTTTCCTTCTTGTTTGTTCCCACAAGAAAAATCCCCTTCTTTTCTCCCCTTTTATTGAAAAATTCTCACACATTTTCATAGAAAAAAATTCTAATTTTTTCAAATTTCATTTTTAGATCTTTTCTCTGGAAAAAGTTTTTCTTCAATAGATAAAAAAAGTTTAAGAATTTTTCTTTTTGGTTTTATTATTATTTCTCCCTTGATAAAAGTAGCACATGTTTTATTCATTTCACCCTCTGAAAGAAAATTTATTCTTATTGGTTGGAAGATATCATAATCTTTCCTTAGAAATTTCTTGGAAATTAGATATTTTCCTAAATCTTTTTCTAAGATAGAATAAGCAAGAAACCCCTTCCCAATTTCATTTTCTAATTTCCTATTTTCTAAAATTCTTTTCTTTGAAAAAACATTCTCCCCCATCAACCCAAAATACATAGATTGTGCAAAATTTAATAAATATCTTTTTCCAAGAATTTCAAAATTATTCTGAAGAATTTCTAAGACCTCCTTCTTTCCCAAATTTTCTGAAAAACTATAAAAAGATACTTCATCAATCATTTTAAACTTTTTGAACATATCCTCTTCGTGGTTTAAAGATTGTTCCCTCTCTTGCTAATTTTTCTATGGCCTCTTCGATTTCTTCAACACTCAATTTTTTTTCTAATTTTTTTTCTATTTCTTCTATTGGGACAAGTTCACCAATTTCTTTCGCTAAGGCATAAATAGTATCTCTTACCATAAAAATTTTATTTCTCTGACTGGACATCATCTTTCCAGAAATTTTATCCATGTCTATCTCTCCTGTTTCAGGGTCCATACCAACTTGTTCAAGATAATACTTTAGGAGGTTTATTGCAACTTTCGCATCTTGTGCCTCAACATTCTCCGACATCCTAAGTCTTGCAACCGCTTCAGCCATTCTTATTAAAGAATTCAACTGCCTTGCAGAAATTGGGATTGTCCTCATTTCCTGCCCTTCAATCATCGGTCGATTTCTAAGCCCAACATAAAACTCCTTCATTTTAGTTACTGCCTCATTCGTCAATTTGGGTCTTACTCTTTGTCTTGCGTAAGCAATATACTTTCTAAATAAGTCCTTGTCTATTAACATTTCCTTCGCATCTCTTTGATGTTCCTCCAAAATATGGTCTGCAACTTTTGTATCGTTGCTTAAGTTGGGAATATCCCTCATTGTGAAAATTATATCAAATCGGTTAATTAATGCAGGAGGAAGATTTATTTGTTGGGGAATTCCTTGGGAAGGGTCAAATCTTCCGAATTTAGGGTTTGCTGCTGCAAGAACAGAGGTTTGAGCTCTCAATGTAGCTTGAACATTTGCTTTGGAAATTGTTACAGTTTGCTGTTCCATGGCTTCGTGCATTGCAGATTGGTCTGTCGGATCCATTTTTTCCAATTCGTCAATACAAACCAACCCTTTATTTGCGAGAACCATTGCCCCTGCTTCAAGAGACCACCCCTTCAGATATTCATCTCTTACAACACTTGCAGTAAGACCTGCACCCGAAGTAGATTTCCCAACGACATACCTTCCCTTTGGAGAAATATTTGCCATAAAATTTAGAATAACTGATTTAGCAACTCCTGGGTCCCCTATCATCATAATATGAATATCCCCCCTCGTTTTTTGTCCGTCGGTTTTTTGCTTTTGGACTCCTCCAAAAAGTTGAAGCAAAAGGGATTCCTTTATCTCTTTATACCCCCAAACACTTGGAGCTATACTATCCCTTAATTTTTCCAAAACTTTTGGGTCCGCAGCTAACTCTTGAATCTGTTGTTCATCTTCTTCAGAGATATCCAACTCTTCAAAAGTTTCTTCTAAAGGGATTATATTGTTTCCTTCAATAGCCAACTCAAACCTTGTAGACATTCCCCCCGTAGAAAGTGGAACTGGAACCTCTTTTAAAATTCCAATCACCCTTACCCTTGAGCCGGGAGTTGTCCTCTCCTCCATTTTTGGATCAACGAGGTCTTCTTTAACAAAAACATTAATCCTCTTCGGCTGCTCTCCTCCCTGTAACATATCCGGAGCTTCTTCAATAATTAATCTTTGTGTATCTACCATTTCCTTTGAAAGTAATTTAAAGCCCCCTCTTCTTCCACACGAACATCTACTCGGCTCCCGAAATTTTTTTTCCATTTGTAAAACAGAAATCATAGTCCCACAACTTGGACATTCAAATTTAGCATTAACAACTTGAGGACGAACATCGGAAGATTGCCTGATTATTCCCTCAATTACAATTAACTCATTCAAATGTCTGGAACGAATATTTCTTACCAAAATTTCATCTGATTTCTGAAGGTCAAAAAGCCTCACCCGAACATTCTCTATAAGGCCCATTTCTTCTATAGCTATTTCAAGAATTCTTAAAGCCTCTTCAGGATTTTTTACAATTTCCTCCGCAAGAATTGGGGATTCTTCGGCAATTTTCATAAAATCAATATAAACAACATTATTTTCCTCTCTAAGAGAAGACTTTAATTCTTTTTTATAGGAATCTATAAATCTCTTTGATTCGAGAATTAAATCTTCTTGTTTTGAACTTTGATTTAGTTCCTGAGAATCAAGATTGTTTTCCTCTGGCTCTTTAGTAAAATCTACTTCTTTCATACAAAATTAATGAGAATCCTGTTTATAAAAATAATTATGAACTAATCAGTAGTTTTGAAATTCAAAGGTTTTTAATGCAGTGATAAAATATGGAGATTTATTTGACTAATAAAAACAGATCCTCATTACGACATATACCATTCAGTTAAGCTGTACGCCCTATCCAAAACAACAATTATCCAATTTCCTCTAAAATTCTCTCGCTAAATTCTTATAAACCCTATATTAAACTCAAACCTAAAATAAACAAAAAACTGAAATCCTAAAAAACATTAATTCCGGGAATAAAATTACCTTTTTTTATAATCTTTTAAAATTCTTTTAATATTTTTAAGTAATTGGACCATTGAATTTTCTAATTGTTGTTTATTTTTCGTTCCAGTACAAACGAGCTTCCCGTTTGAAAATAAAAGAAAAGTAGCATTCGAATCCTCTAGTTTATATACCAATCCAGGAAATTGTTCAGGTTCATATTCCGTATTTTCCATTTCAAGTGCAAGATAATTAAGATTAAGCTGTAAATTAATGGTTCCGGAAGCGACAATGTTCTGAACAGTTATTTTCGGTTTTATCGTAATTTTTACATTCACTTTTTTTAGTTGTTTTATAACTTCATCTATAACCTTTCTTACTTGTGAAAGAGATTTTGTTCCAGTACAAACCAAATTTCCTGAAGAAAAAACCAAAACTGCAGACTTAGGTTCTTTTATTCTCAAAACTAATCCCGGGAAAGTTTCAGGATTATATTCGGTATTCGGCTGTGTCCTTGCGAGTTTCGTCAAAGGAACTGGCTTTTCAAGAGAAGTCGTTGCAACAATATTTTGAATTTTATATTCGGAATCCTTCTTAGATTTAAATTTCTTTTCCACACTCTTTTGGATTTTCTTTGCTACCATCCTTTTTAAAAAGAAATGGGCTTTATAAAGGTTTTTTGATTGAAATTTGATTAAAAAATTAATTTTTTAATGGAACTTAATTTAAAAAAATATTAAATTTTAATAAGATTTTTAAACATCTCCCCCATATATATTCCATAAAGATGAATTGGATTAATTTAATTTTAGTAATTTTTTTGGTTTTACTTTCCGGACTTTTTTCCGGACTCAATCTTGGACTTTTAAGTTTAAATAAAGGAGAATTAGAAAGGAAAATAAAAATTGGAAATGAACTTGCAAAAAAAGTTTATTCTGTTCGTAAAAAAGGCAATCTTCTTTTATCGACATTACTTCTGGGAAATGTCCTTGTTAATTCTGTACTTGCAATTTTTTTAAACAGTTTTGCAGTCGGAGTTGTTGCAGTAATTGTCTCTACCGGACTAATTTTTATCTTTGGAGAACTAATTCCCCAAGCATTTATTTCTAGATATGCCTTAAAAATAGGTGCCAAAACAATATGGTTTGTAAAATTTTTCATAATTCTTCTTTACCCTATTTCTTGGCCAATTTCTAAATTATTAGATAATTTTTTAGGGGAAGAGATACCTACAATCTGGAGCCGTAGGGAACTTGAAGAAATTATAAAATACCACGAAAATTCTTCAAATTCAACAATTGACGCGGACGAAGAAAGGATAATCTTAGGCACATTAAATTTTTCAAATAAAATTGTTAAAGATATCATGACCCCCAGAACAGTTTCATTTCTCCTCGAAGAAAATCAAATTTTAGATGAAAAATTAATTAAAGTGATTAGAAAAAAAGGATTTAGTAGAATTCCAATTTACAAAAAAGAATATGACAATATCACGGGACTCCTATTTGCAAAAGAACTAATTGGAAGAAAACCAAACAAAAAAGTGAAGACTCTTTCAAATACGAAATCTTTTTTAAAAGTGAAAGAAACTTTAAAATTAAACGTCTTAATGAACGATTTCTTCAAGAAAAAAATTCATCTCGCGGTAGTTTATGGGGAGTATGGAAGTTTTAGGGGAATTGTTACACTTGAAGATATTTTAGAAGAAGTGTTAAAAAAAGAAATTGTCGACGAATATGATACTTCAATTGATATGAGAAAATTGGCCAAAAATAAAATGAAAAAAAAATAATTTGAATTCTATTCAAAAATCATCCATACCGATAATTTTTAATTCTTTGATTTAGGAAATTTTTTTTGATTTCCTCAAGAGTGGCTATTTCTGAAAGTGGTTTGTCTGTCCTAAGAGCAGTTATCCTCGGGAAACGTAAAGCCCACCCAGATTCATAATTTGGTGATTTTTGAATATCCTGGTAATTTACTTTCACAATTATCTTTGGTTTTATTCCTACATTCTTACCTTCTTCATTTATAATCAAAGGTTTCAATTTTTCATTTAATTCGTCAAAACCAACGCCCTCGTTTGATTTTTCTTTTATTCCTGTGCCCACCTTTCCGACCTCTAAAAATTTGTCATCTTTTTTACATGAAAGAATAAATGAGGAAATCCAACCAGACCTCTTTCCAGCACCCCATTCTCCCCCAGTAATTACCAAATCTAATTCCCTTTCTTCCGGTTTTAATTTCAACATATTCCCCACTCTTCTTCCTGGTTTATATTCTGCATTAAGATTTTTTAACATTACCCCTTCTTGATTATTCCTAAGAGCTTCTTCATAGAATTCCTTAACAATTTTTTTATTGGAAGTTATTTTCATTTTTGAAGTGACCAATTTATAAGGTTTATTTTTTACAATCTTTCTAACAAGTTTTGCCCGCTCTCCAAAAGATTTTTCAAGCTGAGATTTTCCATTATAATAAATAATATCAAAAACATTAACTTCTACTGGAAGTTTTTCTGAAACTTTTTTAATATCATACTTCCTCCTTATTCTCTGGGAAATCGCCTGAAAGTCTGTATACTTTTTAGTTTTTTTATCATACCCCACGGCCTCGGAATCTAAAATAAATGAATCCCCTTTTACAAATTCTTTAACATAATCAATTACTTCTGGAAATTGCTTCGTTACATCTTCAAGACTTCTTGTAAAAAGTGTTACCTTTCCATCTTTTTTGTGAATTAAAAGCCTAAACCCATCATACTTGTATTCGATTGCAAGAGGTTTTCCTAAATGTTTGAATGCATCGTCAATATTCTTGGCTTTTTGAGCAAGCATCGCCTTAATAGGTTTTCCAACCTTCATTTTTATTTTCTTTAAATCTCTAATATTTTCATTCATCGAAAACTCAAAAACTTCTTTAAGATCATTAGATTTGTCAATTGCATTTTGAATTTCTTCCTCATATTTTTTATTATTCCCAAAAAAGGCCTTCAAAATTGCATATTTTATTGTGGATTCTTGAACCCCAATTCTTAAATCCCCAATAAGGGTCCTAATCAGATATAAGGATTCTAAAGGAGTTGCGGAGGTTAAAAGCTCAGTAATTAAAGAAATTTTTCTTTCTATTGTTCCCTTTCCCTCAAGCCCAGGAAGTTTCCTTAAATTCTCTATAACCTTTTTTGTAGTAAGAATATTAGAAACAAGTGTTCTTTGTTTTTTATTTTCAGTTAAATCTTTTGAAACTTCGCCAATGTCTCCTACTTTTTTCCATAATAAAATTATTTTTTTTGAATCAGTTCCAGTCGCTTTTGAAATTGCTTTAATTGCTAATTGATTTGAAATTCCAATTTTTCTTCGATCATAAGATGGATAAATTTCCCCCTGTAAAAGATAAAGGATGTTTGAATCTTCCTTGCTAAGAAGTCTCAAAAATCTTGAAAGAATATCTATTTTTTCCAAACGCTTGGTTGTCGAAGAAAGTTCTTCATATAATTTTGCTAATTTAAAATACCTCATTAATTAATTATGAATAAGAAGTTTTTAAGATTTGACCTTTATTTAGAGAAAGAACTGGTTTTAAGAACATTTTAAATCTTTTAAATGGCTTTACTCCCACAATTATTTCGTCTTAGTAGTTCCATTAAATTTAACGGGAAAGTCTACTTCATTTTCTTCAAAGATTTTTCCAGAATCTTCATCAAATGTCACATAAAGAAGATGATTTTTTACATCTTGACTCTTCCCAATTTTTGTCAAGATAGTGGAAAGGACAACCCAAAGCTCTCCTGATTTTACTGCTTTTACTTTCACATTCAGAATTTTCACTTCATTTTTCTTTAAAGTACCTTCCCATAAAAAAGTTTCTCCAAAAAGTTTCAGATTTTTGTTAACACCTTTCTTTAAAAATTTTAAATCTCCGTTGATATATTTAAATCCTTCTGGAAGAAACAATTTAACAGTCGTGTTTACTTCTTTAATATTTGTTGTTTCAAGAAACGATGAAACCTTTAATTCAATATCAATAGTATCATTAAGCTTAGGAGTTTGTAAAAATTTCATTTTAAGATTAAGCAAAGAGTCTATATTTTTAGAATCTACATCCTGAACATCTCTAACCATAAAAAAAATTATAAAAAGGATTATGACCAAAAATATTACTCCAAAAATTTTCAAATACGCCTCATTCTTCATTGCCCACGAACGAAATTATATTTTAAATAACTTTCCATAAGAAATCATCTCAATTACAATTTATGCTTTTTCCTTATTCCTTCATTTCTTGATTTTTTTCTTTTTCCTGCTCCAACACTTGGTCTTGTTTTTAATGTTGGACTTTTATTTCTTAACCCTCTGGATTTTTTTCCAGCCGAAGTAAGACCTCTTTCAGGTCTGTTCTGATTTGTTTTTTTTGTAATCCAATTTATCGTCTTATCCGATTTTATTTCTTGTTTTGATGGATCAACACATATAACTTCGTAAAAATAATGCATTCCGTCTTTTCCAATTTGGTAAGAATTTAACACTTCCAAGTTCGAAAATCTTTTTGATACTCTTTGCTCCGCAATCCACTTATAATTCATCCCGAGATTTTTTCTTATATGGAGTCTTTTTGATCTTCTCCCTTTATTGGGTCTCGTCCTTTTATGACCTCCCCTTTTTATTCTTACACGAATAATTACAAATCCTTTTTTGTCCTTATAACCCAAACTTCTCGCCCGGTCCAACCTTAAAGGTTTTTCGACTTTCGTAAAAACATTCCCAGCCCTCCACTTAATCATCCTTTCACGAAGAACCTTTACATCGGGTTTTTTCCAAGCTTGCCTAAGATAATAATATAATCCCTTTGTCATGAAAGTTAGAGAAATATTTGGTTTTTAAAGTTTTGTAATTGCATTCAATTTCAGAGGTATAAATTCTCATAAATTTATTTTTTAGTTCCAGAAAGAATAATCTCTTTTCATTTTAAATTTATATGGGACAAGAAAGGATTAAAAAAATTGATGGGCAAACATAAAGCAATAAGATAAAATAAATATTTGGAAAATGATCCAGCACGGGTTTGAACCGTGGACCTCTGCCTTATCAGAGCAGCGCTCTACCAGACTGAGCTACTGGATCATCCACCACCCAAATTTGAAAATTTCTTCATTTATAAAATTTGTTAAATAAAAAATTATAATTAATTTAAAGCATCAAGTTCAAGGGTCAAAATTCCCTTAACCAAGGAGTACTTTTTTAGTGGAAGATTTATGGGAATTCTTTTTATATATCCTGTTTTTTTACCAACTGCTTTTATTTCCAAGCTATTTTCAAGTTTAATTATTGAAATATCCTTTATCGAATTAACACCTGGCACTTCAACCTCATATTCTATTTTATTCTCGACCCTCTTCAATTTTGATTTTGGTTCCTTTTTTTTCATTTTTTTCCATTTTTTTAAATTCTCATTCGAAAATTCTATTGGAAGAAATTTTGTATTTGAATCTGTCTGATAATCTTTTTTTTCCGGAGGAACTATCTCCCGACCATTAATCATCAATTTCATTTTAGTTTTCGGAAAATTTTGGGGATTTGGAAAACCTTTTTTCAGCTCTTTTTCAAGCATTTTGAAAGTACTGGAAATCATTTTGTTTATAATTTTGTCCCCCAAACCTTCTATAATCCCGGGTTTCCCATTTTCTAAATCATTTCTCCCAAGAAGACCCCATTTCTCTTCACAATTTTCTATTTGGGACCCACAATTGGGACAAAAACTATAAGAATCTCTTATTCTCTTCCTGCAAACACTACACTTTTTCTTTTTAATCATATTTTTTTCTTTCTTTTTATATTGGACACTTTCACTAAGATTTAGATGTTTTAAAACTTTATGGACTATTTTTCTTCAAGATATTCCTTTATTGCAAAAATCTCATGCATGTCTTCTACCAAAGTTGGCTTTGCTTCATGAAGAATTGTATTGCTAAAATCCTTAAACTTTTTCAAATTTTCTTTCTTTTTTATTTCTTTTAATTTCGGAATCCAAAACGCCACGACGACAATCCTTGCAAAAAATCCAATTAAAAAAATCAGATAAATTGGTTTAATCCAACTTGTATTGATAACATTCATTAAATATGCCGCAATCAACCCCCCTATAAAAGAACCAATACCCACAAAAAGCCCGAAATACGAAAATGCTTTAGCCCTTTTCTCCCTATTCGTATTGTCATACAAAAAGTTTCCAGACGCTAAGACGAAAGCAGACCATGTGGTTCCTCCCAAAATTGCTGGAACAAAGAATAAATAAATGGGAGAAGAAGAAACTATCCAAAGTAAGGGAGTAATTGGAATTAAAAAGGTTGTAATTGCAATTATTTTATAATTCCCAAATTTGTCCGCCATTTTTCCCCAAAGGTTCAGAGAAAAAATTGAAAACAATGTTCCTGAAAGAATAATTGCAATATATGTAAGATAATCTAACTTCAAATATCTCAAAAGATAAATCGAAACTATCGGCACAGTTATACCCACACTTATTGAAAACATCCCTCTAAAAAGTATAAATTTTCCAAGATTTGAATTTTTTAATTCATTAAAAAGTTGTCTAAATTTTTTATTCTTCCTTTGATTTTTGATTTTTAATTTTTTATCATAATGTTTTTTTAAAAGTCGTGAAGAAATAAACCTCGCAATTCCTGCAATCAAAAATAAAAAGATAAATCCAATTGTCTCTTTTCCATAATTTTTAAAAGATTCTAAAATTAAAGAAGCAAAAATTGTCAATACTATAATTGAAAAAGAAAGTATGGTGTTCCTTTTTGAAAACCACCTTCCTCTGAACTTTTTGTCCACCACATCCCCCATCAAGGAAAACCATGCAGGATTCCCAATTCCAGAGGAAAAGAGAATTAGAGAAAGATCAACAAGAATAAAATATGGAAGTAAATTAATCAAAATTCCTTTGTAATAAAAAAACCCAATTAAAGCCATTAGGAACCATCCAAATGAATCAATCAGAACAGCTTTTGTCAGAATTGCCTTTCTTTTAAATTTTTCCAGAAGCTTTGACCCTATCAATTGCGAAATAGAACTTAAGCTAAAAAGAGAATTAATTATTACCACAAGGGGGTTGAGGGTTCCAATCATAATTGCAAAAGGGGCAATATAAAGATCTCCAAATGACCTCCTTGCCGACCAAAAAATTCCTTCTTTAATTGAAAGTCTCCGGGTATGGTGTTTCAATCTATCAATCCTATTTTTTGGACACTCCTCTTTTTTCATTCTCTCAAAAAAACGATTAAGTTTTTATAGATAATGTTTTACCTTATTCTATGAAAAAAAAAGTTTATATTACAACAGCAATTGATTATGTTAATGCAGACCCCCATATTGGACATGCTTATCAAAAAATTGTGGCAGATGTATTAGTTAGGTGGAATAAACTAAAAGGAAACGAAGTTTTCTTTGTTACTGGAACCGATGAGCACGGAAAAAAAATTAAAGATTCAGCAGAAAAAAAAGGAATTGAAGTTAAAAAATTCGTCGATAATATTTCCAAAAAATTTAAAAAAGCTTGGGAAGAACTAGGAATTAAACCGGATAGATTCATAAGAACAACAGACAAAGACCACATAAAAATTGTGAAAGAATTTATAATAAAGTGCGATAAAAACGGGGATATTTATAAGGGAATTTATTCGGGACTTTATTGCACCAACTGCGAAGCTTATTATACCGAAAAAGATCTTAAAGAAGGGGTTTGTCCAATACACCAAAAACCATTAGAAAAAATTGAAGAAGAAAGTTATTTTTTTAGGTTATCCAAATATCAAAAATTTCTTTTAAATTTATATAAAAACCACCCCGAATTTATTCAGCCAGAATCAAGAAGAAATGAAATTATCAAGAGGGTTAAGGAAGGTCTCAGGGATTTTTCAATTTCAAGAACCAACTTTAATTGGGGTATCCCTTTCCCCTTAGATAAAAAGCATGTAGTTTATGTCTGGTTTGATGCTTTAATAAATTATTATACAGCAACAAGAAAAAAAGGAAAAGAAGATTTTTGGGGCAAACCTACAACTCACTTATTAGGGAAAGATAATATATGGTTTCACACAGTTTATTGGCCAGCAATGCTAAAATCTGCCGGCATAGAACTGCCCAAGATAACTTTTAATCACGGATTTTTAACCTTTAACGGACAAAAAATTTCCAAATCATTGGGAAATGCAATCTCTCCAAAAGTTTTAATTGAAAAATATGGTGCTGATTCAATAAGGTATTTTGTTTGTCGCCATTTTCCTTTTGCTTCCGGGGACGACGGAAATTTTTCAGAAAAAGCCCTCATAGATAGACATAATAATGAACTTGCAAATAAACTTGGAAATTTAGTGAGTCGGGTCTCAGGATTAATTGAAAAAATTGGAACTGAAAAATCCAAAAACAATTTGATTAAAAAACTAAATGAAAAGAAAATTGATAAATTGATGAAAAATTTTGAAATAGACAAGGCATTGAATGAAATTTTCGCTTTTATAGACAGATGTAATGAATATGTTCAAGCTAAAAAACCATGGGAAACTAAAGACAAAAAGATTTTATTCGAATTAAAAGAATCAATCTTAAAAATTTCTGAACTTCTTAGCCCCTTTATTCCCGAAAGTGCTAAAAAAATACGAGAACAATTTAGTAATGAAAAAATAAAAAAGGAAAAACCACTTTTCATTAAGATTTAATTCTAAAAAAGGAAAAAACTATTAAAGGCAAAAACTTTAGAGAAATTATGGATTTAAGTGAAGTTAATTTTGAAGATTGGTCCAAATTAGATTTGAGAGTTGCCGAAATAAAAAAAGTTGAAGAAATTGAAGGGGCCGATAAACTTTATAAATTAACTTTAGATGTTGGTGAAATTGGGGAAAGGATAATTTGCTCCGGGCTAAAAGAATATTATTCTTCAGATGAATTATTAAATAAAAAAATTATTTATTTTTCTAATTTAAAAC
This sequence comes from Candidatus Woesearchaeota archaeon, assembly GCA_964384965.1. Classification (GTDB taxonomy): domain Archaea; phylum Nanobdellota; class Nanobdellia; order Pacearchaeales; family GW2011-AR1; genus GW2011-AR1. The sequence goes on from CAYLLR010000008.1 coordinate 15,031, forward strand.
CCAAAAAATTGAGGGGAATTCTCTCCCAAGGAATGCTTCTTGCAGCATCGAACGAGGACGATTCAAAAGTTGTTTTAATCTCCCCCAGTGAGGATATTGGAAACGGAACAATAGTGGGATAGCTTTAAATATAAATCTTTTTGAATAAAAATTAAAAACCTTTCCTTTTAAAAATCACTTCCCACAAAGAAGGTTTGTCTTTATCGGAGTCATATTCCTCTCCGATTAATTTTGCTGCAATTTCTTTATATGCCCTTGAAGGTTTGGATTTTGGATGAATATAAACCAAAGGATTTTTCCTCCGTAAAGAATCTTGAACAAGAACATCTTCCGGAATCATCCCTAAAATAGGAACTTCTAAAATTTCTTTTACCGTCTCCGGGGGAAGTTCAAATTTATTCCTCCTAACTCTCGTCATAATTATTCCAGTTATTGGTTTTTTAATTTCTTCAGCGACTTTGATTGTTTTCAACGCATCGGTTATTGCAGGCATCTCAGGATTTGAAACAAGTATTATCTCATCCGCCATTTCCATAGCACTTAGTGCTTCTTTTCCTAATCCCGCAGAACAATCTATAATTACATATTCAGCTAAATTTTTGAACTCTTTTTTGAAATCTTTTAATTTTTCAATTTTTAATTTTTTTAGCTCTTTTACGGACAACGATGAAGGAATTACTTTAATTCCAGATTCGTGAATATAAACTGCCTCGTGAGGATGAGCCTTTTTCTGTAAGATATGATTCAGATTTATTGGAACTTCGGGAGAATTGAGATGTATTCCAATATTTGGAGTGTACATGTTCGCGTCGATGATTAAAACATCTTTTTTAAAATATCTTATAGCAGCTCCCAGATTAATTGCCGTCGTCGTTTTACCGACCCCTCCTTTCCCAGATGCAATTACAATCATTCTGTTCATTTTAAATTAACCTTTTTTTTGTCATGTCAATAAACTTTTCAAGCATTTCGGCATATTCTTTTAATTTTTCTAAATTAATATTTACCTCTTTTCCCCTAAAATTTATCTTGAGGGTCACATTTTTTCTAAATTCTCCAATTCTTTCACATTTTAAACTTTCAATTTTTCTAAGCATCATAAAAAAGTCCAAAGTGTCAAGTGCATTTTTGTCTTTTTTTAATAACTTCCTAATCTCAAAAATCCGACCGACCACATTTTCTGAAACTTCTTTAATTTTCCCCTTTTTTTTCGCATCATTTAAAATATGGGAAATACAAGTATCAATCATTTTTCTCCACCTCAAAAGAAGGTTCATTATCACATCGCACGTCTTGGTATACTTTAAACTAACATAAAGTAAATGGTCTGCACTAATTTTTTCTTGAATAATCTCTTCCATTTTAATTAGAAATTATGGTTTAAGAAGAGTCTGTCCTTTTTATAATTATCTTTAGGACAACTCGAGGATGACCTGGGCTAAATCACCAATCTCTTCTAATTTTTCTCTTGCCTCCTTTTTAGAACATCCCGTTTTTTCCACGATTGTATTTATATCTTCATCAGATATTTCGACTTCTTTTGAAACCTCATCCACCTCTCCTGAAATCTGAAAACTTGTTTGACCTTGCATTTTTATTTTCATGACAGAAGGATTTCTTATGATTATTAAATTTCCATCTTTTTTTTCTATTGTAACCTTCTCAGTGGGAATTTCTTCCTGGGAGATTCCCATCTTCTTCATCATTCCTTGCATCTGCCTGGGATTAACTCCTCCAAACATTTTAATTAAAGAAAAAACTAAGGCCGATTCTGAATCCAATTATCAGAATAATAAATGCTATTATATGTGTCGGCTTTAGCATAAATTTACTTTCGTATTCCTCTTTATAACTTACTAATCCCCCAAATCCAGATGGGAGACTAATCCCTTGATTTTTTGCCATCTTTAAGAAAAGTGTAAAGAGTATAAAAATGTTTTTGTGAAACTCCCATTATTAGTTTAAGAATGTTTTTTAAAATTTAAATTTTTTAGTAGTATATGAACAAAAAAGAAGAGTTAATTTATTCGGTCCAAAAATATCTCTCTTTATTTGGTAATGCAGATAAAAAGATTTTAAATGCTATAAAAAAAATCGATAGAAAATTTTTCGTTAAAGAAAAAGATAAAGCATATTTGGATTCTGCACTCCAAATTGGAAATATGCAAACTATTTCCCAACCTTCAACTGTCGCAAGGATGTTGGAAATTTTAAAACTTAAAAAAGGGGAAAAGGTTTTGGAAATCGGAACTGGAAGCGGATGGAATGCCTCTTTAATTTCTCTTCTGGTTTTTCCTGGGAAAGTTTTAAGTTTGGAAAATTCCGATGAATTAATTAATTTTTCTAAAAAAAATATTAAAAAAGTTGGAATTGATAATCTTAAGATTTTGAAAGAGGATTTTAGAAAACTTGAAGGAATCTTTGATAAAATAATTTTCACCGCTGGAATTAAAAAATTTCAAGAAGAGGAAATACTAAAATTTGCTAAAACAAATTTAAAAAATAAAGGAATTTTAGTTTGCCCAAACATAAATGGACCCTTAATAATTATAAAAAAAGTCAAGGGAAAACTTAAAAAAAGTTACACCTCTGAAGAATATCTTTTCGTACCACTCATTTTATAGAAGGACTTTTAAATTATACTTGTGTAAATTTCATATGATAAAAAAAACCCCAATCGAAATGGAAAAAAAATGGAAAGAATATTGGGAAAAAGAAAAAGTTTACAAATTCGACTTAAATTCACAAAAAAAAATATATTCAGTAGATACTCCTCCACCATACATCTCGGGAAAAATGCACATTGGACATGCATTTAGTTATTCTCAACAAGATTTCATAGTTAGATTTAGGAGGATGTTTGATGGGGCTGTTTTTTACCCTTTCGGAACAGACGATAATGGGTTACCCACTGAAAGGTTTATTGAAAAGATGAATAAAGTCAAAAGTAAAAACATATCCCGATTTGAATTTATCTCTTTGTGTTTAGAAACACTAAAAAATGAAACCCCGAAATGCATAAAAGACTTCAAGGATTTAGGAATTTCAGCCGATTTTGATATTTATTATTCAACTATAGACAAACACTCTCAAAAAATCTCTCAAAAATCTTTTATTGATTTATATAAAAAGAAAGAAATTTACAGAAAAAATTTTCCCACGATTTGGTGTCCGGATTGCCAGACCTCGATTGCCCAAGCCGAATTAGAAGACAAACAAGAAAAAAGTTTGTTTTCAACTCTTAAATTTAACTGCGATGGAAAAGATTTATTGATATCAACAACCAGACCAGAATTACTCGGAGCTTGTGTTGCCATCTTCGTTAATCCAAAAGACGAGAGGTATAAAAAATTTATAGAGAAAAAAGCAAAGGTTCCTCTTTTTGATTTCGAAGTTCCGATTATTGGAGACGATTCAGCGGACATCAAAAAAGGAACGGGGGCGATGATGATTTGTTCATATGGAGATAAATATGACGTAGAAGCAATTAACAAATACAAAATAACTCCAAAGATTATTGTTAATAAAGATGGGACCCTAAACATTGGAAATTATAAGGGATTAAAAATCGAAGAAGCAAGAAAAAAAATTTTGAATGACCTAAAAGAATCTGAACTGATTGAAGACCAAAAAGAAATCGACCACATTGTCAACTGCCATGACAAGTGTGGAACAAGTATAGAATTTTTGGAAACAGAGCAATGGTTTATCAAATTACTTGATAAAAAGAAAAAATTAACTGAACAAGGAAAAAAGATTGAATGGTACCCAGAATTTATGTTTAAGAGGTATGAAAATTGGGTAAAAGGTTTAGAATGGGATTGGTCTATTTCAAGAGATAGGCATTTTGGCGTTCCAATACCTGTTTGGAAATGTGAATGCGGAGAGATAATCTTACCTGATGAAAAAGAACTTCCTGTCGATCCCCTAAATACAAAAAAAATCTGTCCAAAATGTAAAAAACAAGCTGTTGGAGAATCAAAAGTTTTGGATACTTGGGCAACTTCATCAATGACACCCCAAATTACGTCGGAACTCGTTGGGAAAAAAGTCAAAATCCCTTTTTCTCTTCGTCCCCAAGCACACGACATAATTAGAACATGGGCATTCTATACCATCGTTAAATCTTACTTACACGAGGGAAAAATCCCTTGGAAAGATATTGTAATCTCAGGTTTTGTTAAATTAAAAGGAAAGAAAATGTCAAAGAGCAAAAACACAGGAATAAACCCCCATGAAGTTTTAAAGTCTTATGGGGCAGATGCACTGAGATTTTGGGCTGCTGGTTCAAAACTTGGTCAAGATTTAGATTATCATGAAAAAGATTTAGTCGCCGGAAAAAAAATGACTCATAAATTACTAAATGCTTCAAGATTTATTTTCATGAACCTTGATGGATATGACGGAAAAAATAAACCAAAAAAATTAGAAAAAATTGACGAACTTTTCTTGGAAAAGATAAATTTTCTCATTAAAAAAACAACTGAATATTTTATAAAATATGAATACTCCAATTCAAAACAATTAATTGAAACTTTTTTTTGGAATTCTTTCGCGGGGAATTATCTTGAAATTATTAAAAAGAGAATTTATCAAGGGAAAAAGGATGAAAAACTCTCCGCAAAATACACTCTTTACCAAAGTTTTTTGATAATTCTAAAATTAATTGCTCCGATTATGCCTTTTATTACGGAAGAAATTTATCAGGAAAATTATAAGAAATTTGAAAAAGAAAAAAGCATACACCTTACTAAATGGCCAGGTTTTGATTCAAAACTGAAAGAAACCAAGGAACTTGATAAATTCTTTTTGATTCTTTCAAAAATAAGACAGGAAAAAACAAACAACAAAAAATCAATGAACTCGGAAATTATTCTAACTTTAGAAGAGGATTACCTTAAAGAAATTCAAGGAATGCTTGAAGATCTAAAAAATGTCACAAACTCCAGAGAAATTAAAAAAGGAAAATTTAAAGTAAAATTTATATAAATCTTAAAAAATATTAAGAAATTGTTTTGGGGGAATTAAATAAAACTTTTTAGAGGACATTTGTTTTTTAATTTTTTGTGAAAATAAAAAAATCGTTCTCTTATTAATAAATTTTTGAAATCTATTTTTAATAAAAGAAGAATTTCGCAACTCTTTTTTATTCTTCTTAATCCTAACATTTAATAACTAAATATTTTTTACTTCAATATGGCATTAAAAAAATTTACAAAAGAAGAACTTAGAGAATTTATTGAATCTATGAAAAATTATCGTGGAAGAGCCACCGAACTCATCACAGTTTATATTCCAGTAGAATACGACATAAATGCTGTCCAAAGACAACTTGAAGCAGAAAAATCCACGGCAAAAAACATTAAATCAACCTCCACAAGAAAAAATGTTTCCGAATCTCTGGATAAAATTGTAAGGACTTTAAAAGAATATAAAGTTACACCTCCAAGAGGGATGGTATTATTTGCGGGAAACATCTCCCCTATAGAAGGACAATCAGACGTCCAAATTTGGGAAATTGAACCCCCTGAAGAGATTAGAATTAGACTCTATAGATGTGACAAGGAATTTGTTTTGGAACCTTTGGAATCCATGACGGAAGTTGATGAGATTTATGCTCTTTTAGTTATGGACCGGAAAGAAGCAACAATAGGACAATTGTCTGGAAAAAGGATTGAATTAATCCAAAATATGAGTTCGGGAATTCCCTCTAAAGTCCGAGCGGGAGGTCAAAGTTCACAAAGATTCCATAGAATCACCGAAGGGTTAACCAAAGATTTTTACAAAAGAATAGCAAATGAAATGAAAAAGATTTTCTACGATGAACCAAAACTTAAAGGAATATTAGTCGGAGGACCTATTCCCACAAAAGATGAGTTTGTAGAGGGAAAATACCTTCCAACGAGATTAAATGAAAAAATTATTGGTGTTAAAGACCAAGGAGACACTTCAAAATCGGGATTACATGAACTAGTTTCATTAAGTCAAGAAATTTTAGCCAATCAAGAAATAATTTATGAAAAAAAAATTTTAGAAAAATTTTTTAATAGTCTTGGAAAAGACCCAAAAATGACCCCCTATAAATATAAAGATGTTGAAAAAGCTCTAAAATTGGGGGCGGTAGAAATTTTAATTCTTTCAAAAAATTTTGACAAAAAGAAAGGGGGGGATTTAAAAGACATCGCAAAAAAAATGGGAACCACTATTGAAATCGTATCCTCCGAAACCGAAGAAGGAAACCAATTTCTAAGTATTGGAGGCGTTGGGGCAATTCAAAGATTTGCAATCTAATTAATAACCTTCCAAAAAATTAAAATATTTTCTCACATTTTTTTAGAATGATTTGTATTATTCAAAAACGCAGATTTCTTTTCACAATCCCAAATTATGACTGCATTATCTGAATAATCTTTTTTTATTTGATAAATTTTTACGGGTACACACTCATTAATTAGAAATTCTGGTTGGATAATCCTATCCATTCTAATGATTTTTCCATAATTGTCAATTAGAACTTTCATAATAACAAATTTAACATTATTCCTTAAATTATTAGTTCTATTACTAATATTATAAATTCCCGTTAAAAAAGTTTTTTCATTA
>CAYLLR010000009.1:0-21527 GCA_964384965.1 Candidatus Woesearchaeota archaeon
CGTTTAAATCTGAATTTTCTATTTCTTCATAGATTCGCTTTATCTCGGTTCCCGTAATCCCATAACCTCTAAAAGTAACTTCTGCTCTTCCCCCAATAACATATCCTTGTTGAGTCTTGCTCGGAATTCCCCTGAAATTAAAATCGACCAATACACAAGAATAATATGTTTCTTTTACGGAATTCAAAAATTTTTCAGTCCCAAAAAATTCAGGATAGTTCATCATTTTTACCTGTTCTTTTATGTTCAAAGTCTTCTTCCCAAAAAGTGTTAATTCCAAAAGAAGTGAATTAAACATTTTTACCAAGGAAGGATTTTTTGAATTGCCTGCCATTTCTAAATCCTGTGCTGCTTTTAGATAAGGTTTTGCCCATTTGGTATATACCTTTAGTGAATTAATCTGGCTCTTTAGATAAATTTTTTCAATTTTATATCTCTTTTCAAGCTCTGCTTTTGACTCCTTAATCCAATTATTAAATTCATGAATTCTCGGTTTTAAAATCCTTTTTACTATTTGATTTAAATCCAAATTATCAACTTCTTTCTCTTCATTCACAATTAGGAATGCATCAATCAAGGTGTTAAATCCAGATTGACCTAAAGCCATTGCTTTTATTGATGAATTTCCCTTTTGTATATCTACCTTATCCATCCAAATTTGTTTTAAACTTAAAAGAGCGGACGCTTTTTTATCCGGATTTTTCAAATCTTTATAAGATTGTAATCTAATTCTAAATTCCCTTAAATCATAAATTAAATTTAAGATACTTCTTAGGACTGTATTTATGTCTCCCAAAAGTTTAGCCCCTTGCTGTTGCATAATTGAACTTCTTTGACCCATTTCTCCAAAATGTTGTGAACCAGGACTTGAAACAAAATTATCAACCAACTTTTCAGTCTCAAGACCTAAGTCATTCATTAAATCAAGAATAAAAAAATAGATTGGTTCAAGAGTTTCGCTCGGAGAATCATAGATTAATTTATGTTCATTTTTAGGCCCCCTTCCTGTAACTTCTTCAATAATTTCTGAAATGGATTTTACCATAATGTTTATTGGAATAAGATGTTTAAAAAATATTCTGATTGCATAAATTTAAATAATTTAATAGGATGATTAAAATATGGGAATTTGGAAGAAAAAAGAAAGATATGTTGATTTATCGGAAAAAATGAGAAGACAAGAAGAAAAACTGGAGAATTTTAAATCAAATGCGGAAGAGGCAAATTCTCAAGGAAATCAATCTTCCGGGGGTTTCTTTAGTTTTTTCGGGAATTCGGGGGATAAAACCAATATAAATGCTTCAAGTGAATCATCTTTTGAAAGTCCGGATCAAAGAAGGAAAAAATTGGCAAAAAGGTTGTCCGATATGACCTTAAAAATGGAAGATTTGGAAAACCAAATATACCATTTAAAACAAAAGGTTGAAGTCCTTGAAAGAAAACAAAAAATAGGGTATTAAAACATTAATTAAATTAATAAACTTCTTCTTCTAAATCCTTTTATGGTAAAAAATTTAGATGAAAAGATTCGGGGATATTCTCTAAAGAACGCAATTTCTTATAATGGAAAAGCAAATCAAAACTCCGTTATTTCTGCACTTTTTAATGAGGGGCTTGAAAGATCAATGATAAAAAATCTCGTACCAAAAATTCAAAAAACCATCAAAGAAATTTCGAAACTTAGTCTTGAAGAACAAAAAGAAGATTTTGAGAAATTTAAAAAATTCATTTCTGAAAGAACCTCCAGAGAAGGATTGCCGGAACTTCCAAATTCTGAAAAAGGAGTTGTCATGCGTTTTGCTCCTTCGGCTTCAGGACCGATGCACATAGGACATGCAATCGTCGCGGGATTAAGTATTGATTACGTTAAGAAGTATGGAGGAAAATTTTATCTAAGAATTGAAGATACCAATCCCGAAAACATTGACCCTGAAAGCTACAAACTTTTAGAAGAAGATGGTGAGTGGCTCAGCGAGGGAAAAAGTGAAACTATAATTCAGTCAGATAGAATGAATTTATATTATAATTATATTGAAAAACTCTTAAAAAATAATAACATTTACGTTTGTGAATGCACCTCCGAATCTTTTAGAAATTTTTCTAAGAAAAAAAAAGAATGTCCGTGTAGGAATCTTAACCAAAAAATACAAAGTGAGAGATGGAAAAAAATGAAAAAAGGGTTTTATAACGAAGGTGAAGCGGTATTAAGGTTTAAATCTAATATGAATCATAAAAATCCGGCAATGAGGGACTTTCCTCTTGCAAGAATAAATAAACGAACACATCCAAGGCAAGGTAACAAATATTCTGTCTGGCCTTTGATGAATCTCTCCGTTGCCGTCGATGATATTGATTTAAAAATGACCCACATCATTAGAGGAAAAGACCATCGTGACAATGCCGAAAGACAAAAGTTGATTTTTAATGCATTAAATAAAAATTTCCCTTGGACAGCCTTCCTCGGTAGATTGCATTTTAAAGGGTTAGAACTCTCAACATCTAAATTTAAAGAAGGAATAAAAAATGGGGAATATTCCGGATGGGGAGACCCTAAACTTCCCACTTTAATTTCTCTGAAAAAAAAAGGATACAAACCCGAAGCTTTCTTAAAACTTGCCGAGCATATAGGGCTTTCGGAAGTAGACAAAAACATAAATTCAAAAGATTTTTTTAAATTACTTGATAAATTCAACAGAAAAAATTAAATTCCCAAGAACAATAACATTTTTATACTAGTTTTTTATTATTATGGTATAGCAGTGATGCTAAGGGAGAAAATTATAAGGAGGTGAAAATAATGAAAGGAAAAAAGGGTTTATCTACTGTTGTTACTACTTTGATTCTCGTGTTGTTGGTTCTTGCTGCAATCGGGATAGTTTGGAATCCTATCAAAAGTTTATTAACAAAGAGTGGAGATTCACTTGACCGAACAAAATGTCTGGACGTTGATATTAGAGCAACTAAAATTGTTAACGTAACCGACACAACTTACAATGTTACCTTGGTAAGAAGTTCTACTGGAGATGGGACATTTAGTGCGAAGTTGATTCTTTTCGACAAATCTGGAAATTCTGCAGGGGTACAATCTGCAAATACTGACTTTGATCCTCTGGATGTAAAAGTTGTTGGACCGATAACCGGACCTGCAAATGCTACAAAAATAGAGGTTACACCAACATACGTCGATAGTAATGGGAAAGAACAAATTTGCAACACTAAAACAACAAGAGAATTTAATTTGTAAATTTATTTTTTAATTTTAATTTTTATTTTATTTTTACCAAACATTTGGAAGCTGAGGAGACAATGAAGCTTAAGAGAGGGGATAATGAATCGCTTTTGACTTAAGAAGATTTTTAGTGTTAATACCTTTTATAACTTGGGGCATTTTTATTTGGTTCATAACAATTTTAAACCAAAATCACGGGGTTCTGGAATTGGTGTTTTTTCTTTAAAATATTTTCAAGAAGTATTCAGTTTATTTATCGATGAAGATTTTTCACGATGTAGACTTCATCATTCTTCCTAACTCTCGGAAGTTTTAATCCAACTTCCTGACCTTTGATTGCTTTCTTAACCGGTTTTTTATTTATTTCTAATCTTTTTACTTTTATTTTTTCTAGGCCTGTTGTGTTTCCAATTATTGCAATTTCATCTCCTAATTCTATTTTTCCGGTAGAAATAAAGATTGTTCCAACTTTGGACTTAGGGTAATAATGTTTTATCTTCCCTATAAATTCTTTTTTTGTTGTTGCAGCAGAATTTTCAATATCTGAAAAATCATCGTTTGTAGGGGTTCCCATATAAAACCCTGAAGAAAATCCTCTATTATAAACCTCTTTGAGTTTTTCCATTCCCTTTTCTATTTCCATTTTCGTCAATTTTTTATCTAATGCTTTCCTATAAATTCTTACAACTGCATCGACGTATCGCGAATCTCTACTTCTCCCTTCAATTTTAAACGAAACTATCCCTGCTTGTTTTAATTTCTCTATGAAAGGGAGGGTGCATAAATCTTTAGCGGATAAAATGGTATTTCTTTTTAATTTCAATTCTCTTCCTTCGGCATCCTTTATTGTATAACTTCTTCTACAAACTTGGGCACACATTCCTCTATTAGCACTTCTCTTAAAAAGTTCCTGTGACATAAAACATCTTCCAGAAACAGCGACACACATTGCCCCGTGAATAAAACATTCAACCTGAACAAATTTTGAAATTTTTTTTATCTGATTCAAATTCAATTCCCGTGCAAGAACAATCCTTTCTGCACCCAAATTTTTGTAAAATTTTGCAGCTTCGGAATTTGAAACAGATGCCTGAGTAGAAATATGAAAAGGGATTTTTAAATTTCTACACAAATTTATTACGGACAAATCCCAGCAAATAACTGCATCAACCTTCCCCTTTATTTGCCCTAAAATTTTTTTGATTTTTTCTAATTCCTCTTCAAAAATAATTACATTTAGGGTTAAATATTTTTTAATTTTGCTCCCACAAATCTTATTTATTTTGTCCAAATCTTTTATTGTAAAATTTTTTGCATTATCCCTCATAGAAAATTCCTTTAGCCCAAAATAAACCGCATCTGCTCCTGCTTTTATTGCCGAAACCAACATTGGAAAACTTCCAGCAGGCGCTAAAAGTTCATATCTTTTTTTCATAAAAATCTGATGATTCGATGGTTTTTAAGATTTCTTAATCCTATAAAAAGGAATCCCGGGGGCCCTTTCAATTTTTGTTGGTTCAATTTCTATTTTTTTATTAAAATATATTTGAAGAAAATCCCCATTTTTATAATTTGAATGATTTAATACAGAAATCTCCTCTATTTTTTCATTTAAATCTGATCTTATGGTAAATCCGTGATCTGTATCTTTTTTGAAGAGATATATTTCTTTGTTATCTAACAAAAACAAAAATCCATTCTTCTTCTTTTTAAAATTTAGAATTTTCCCTTCTAAATTCTCGTTTAAAATCGTTGACCTTGCAAACCCTTCCAACTTATTAGTATTTCCTATATAAAATCTGGTTGGAGAAAAATTTTCAAAACAATATTTTAAATTTTTTAAATCTTCTTTCTCCAAAAGCCAGTAAACTCTAAAATCCATGAAAACCTAAAAAAATTAATCTTCATAAAATTATCTTTTTTCATAGATTAGATTTGTTTAGGTTTTATTGATAATTTTTCTGCTTGTTATTTGAAAATAGTTAAAAAGATTTAAATAGCTAAAAAATAACCTTTTTTGTTAGATACAGATTGTTGTAACTTTAATAAGTCCAATATACAATATATTGTATTAAAAAATAAAAATGAAATGTCCGTTTTGCCAAGATACCAAATTTAAAGTCACAAACAAAAGAGATTCTTTAGAAGGAATTCGGAGAAGAAGGGAATGCCTTAAATGTGGGAGAAGATTTACAACTTATGAAAGAATTTCTGAAACAGATTTTTATGTGATAAAAAAAGATGGTTCAAGAGAAAAATTTGATCCTGAAAAAATAAAAAAAGGATTAAACAAATCGTTTGAAAAAAGACCTGTATCAAAGGAAAAAATAAATAAGATTTCCATTGAAATTGAAGAACAATTAAGAAAAAAAGGTAAGAAAGAAATTAAAAGCAAACTTATCGGGGAAATGATGATGAAAAAAATAAAAAAATTGGATAAAGTAGCATATGTGAGGTTTGCATCTGTTTATAGAGAATTCAAGGATATAAAAGACTTTAAAGAGGAATTAAGAAGTTTGTAAATGGAAGAAAAATTAAAAAATTTGACAAAATTGAATCTAAGTGAGAATCAGCTCAAAGTAATTAAAGATAAATATCTTAAAGACTCTCCCACCGTCGAAGATTGGCTAAAGACAGTTTGCCACAATATTGCACTTTCAGAAATTTTGCATTCTAAAAAAATTCCTGAAGAAGAAGTTTTTGAAGGGGTAAGATATGAAAAAATAGAGTACAATTCAAACGGGACTCCTGCAAAAATTTACTTGCTCCATAAATCAATTTATGATCATAATGAGCGAAGTAAAAATTTTAAAAAATTTATTGAAAATCTTGAGAAAATTAACAAAAAAAACCCGGAAATTATTAAAAACATTGAAGAAAAATTTTACAAGATATTATCAGAATTTCAATTTCTTCCTAATTCTCCAACATTAATGAATGCTGGGAGAGAACTACAACAACTGAGTGCCTGTTATGTTCTACCTGTAGAAGATTCTATAGAAAACATCTACGAGTCTGTGAAAAATATGGCCTTAATACATAAAAGTGGGGGAGGAACTGGTTTTTCATTTTCAAAATTGAGACCCTCCCAAGATTTAGTTAAGTCGACAAAAGGAGTTTCATCAGGGCCACTTTCTTTTATGCAAATTTTTGACAAATCTACCGAAGTTGTGAAGCAAGGAGGAACTAGAAGAGGAGCAAATATGGGTATCCTTCACTATACGCATCCAGATATTTTGGAGTTTATTGATATGAAAAAAACCCCGGGAGTTATGGAAAATTTTAATGTTTCTGTTTCAATAGATAAAAAATTTATGGATGCTGTAAAAAATAATCAAGAATATGATTTAATCAATCCTCGAAATAAAAATATCGTCGGAAAATTGAATGCCAAAGAAGTTTGGAAAAAACTAATTAAAGGGGCGTGGGAATCAGGGGACCCAGGAATAATAATAATAGATAGAATAAACAACACCAAAAGCAATGCAACTCCTCATCTCGGACAGATTGAATCTACAAATCCGTGCGGAGAGCAACCTTTACTCCCTTATGAACCTTGTAATCTCGGTTCAATAAACCTCTCTAAGTTTGTAAATGAAGAACTTAAAGAATTTGATTATTTGAAACTAAAAGAAGTTATTGAAATCTCTACAAGATTTTTAGATAATGTTATAGATATCAATTCTTACCCCATTCCTGAAATTGAGGATATTGCAAAGAAGACAAGAAGAATAGGTTTGGGAGTTATGGGGTGGGCAGAAGCATTAGTTAAAATGAGGATTCCTTATAACTCTGAAAAGGCACGGACCAAAGCAAAAGAGATTATGAAGTTAATTAATGATACTTGCCTAAAATATTCTGTTAAACTTGCTGAAGAAAGAGGGGTTTTTCCCGCATTTGAAGGAAGTATTTATGATAAAAACAGTCCATATTTTAGAGGAGAAGAATTTTATCCCAGACATTCTGCAAGAACAACTATTGCTCCGACTGGAACAATCGGAATTACCGCGGGTCTCCAGGGTGCAGGAATAGAACCTTTCTTTGCGATAGTTTATACAAGGTATAATGCTGCGGGAATAGAAGCCCTAAAAAAAGGGGAAAAACCCTTAGAAAAAGACACCTTTTTCGAAGTCAATCCTTTGTTTGAAAAAATCGCAAAAGAAAATAATTATTTTGGATTAGAAAAAGACAAACTTTATTTAAAAATTAGTGAAAATCACAAATCCCTCCTTGGAATTAAAGAAATACCAGAAAACATCCAAAAATTATTTCTAACTGCCCATGACCTAACACCAAAAGAACATATTTTAATGCAATGTGCATTTCAAGAACATACTGACAACGCCGTTTCTAAAACGGTGAACCTTAGAAATGAAGCAACCCCAAAGGATGTTGAAGAGGTTTATACGCTTGCCTATGAAAACGGAGCTAAGGGAGTTACAATTTATAGGGATGGGAGCAAACAATTACAAGTTTTAAATTTGGGAAATAAAGATAAAAAAGAAATGAAAAAGAATCTTCCTGAATTTTCAGATTATTATCAGATAGAAACTGGACAAGGCCCAATACATATTCATATAAATTACAATGAAGAAAGAATTTCTAAAATCTTTGCAAATTTATCTCCCATAGGGACTGAAATTTCAGGAATGGCGACGGCACTTGCAATTGCTATCTCAAAATATCTTGAATTGGGAGGGGATCCAATAAGAATATTAAAACATCTGAATTCAATAAAATCTGAAAAACCTTATGGATTTGGGAAAAATAGGGTGGATTCCATCCCCCACGCATTTTCAATTGCAATAAGAAAACATTTGATAAAAACCGGAAAATTAAAACCCATCGAAAATGGATTCTCCGACGAAAACGGGAAAGAAATCAAAATAGACAAAGATATGAAAAAATTGTATTGTTCTAAATGTTTTAGTTCTAATGTCGGAATGGTTTCAGGGTGTTCCGAACCAACATGTTTTGACTGCGGATATAGTAAATGTAGTTGAATAAATTTTTAATTATAAAGATATTAAAAAGGAGAGTATTAAATCTAAAGGGAATCTTAAAAAGACATTTGAAAAATAAACAAATAAATGAAAATAATTTTTCAAAACTCTTTATGAATAGGGATGCCTCTTAAAAAAGGTCAAATTAACCCAAAATTCTTTAATAAAATAATTCCCCCAAAAAATGCAAAATTAGATAAATTTATTTAAATTGAAGAGATGTTTTTTTAATATGCAAAATAAGGAAAGAGGATTAATAGTCTCTGAATTTGTTAAGGATGGTTATATTGTAGGACAAAATAATTTAGATTCTATTTTCAATAATGAAATCCTGGTTTTAATTAATCCTTTTATTTACCCTGGAGAAGGAAAAATTCCAGAAAATAAATACCATAAAAAAGTATTTGATGTTTTGTTGAGTGACAAGAAACCCCTAATTGTCATTGGGGATATTGGAATTCATGAGGCATTGATAAAAACTATTTTGTCTTATCCGAAAACCCCTCGGATATTTTATTCAATTGAATTGTATGAAAAAACCAATAAACTTGAATCAATTTTGAGAAATATTCTTGAAAAAATAACTCCCAAAAAAATTTTATTGGCAGATTCTATGAGTAAATTTACTCAATCAGAACTTGAAAAAAATAATGATTGGGATATAGAATTCCTTTCTTATTCTGAAGAATTATTTTTATCTTTAAGAAAAAAATACAATGTTAAATTATCACCTTTACTGAAAAATTTGGAGACGAAATATAATGGGGGCGGATAAATCGAAACTTGGGCTTGTCCATATTTATACTGGAAAAGGCAAAGGAAAAACCTCTGCGGGCATAGGGCTTTTGATTCGCGCTCTTGGAAGAGGTCTCAAAGTAAAGATAATTCAATTATTTAAAAGGAATACTGGAGAACAATTCTTTTTTGAAAATTTGGGGGTTAAGTATTTGCAATTTAAACCTCTTCACCCCTATTTTAAAAAATATGACTTTAACCAACTTGAAAATTTAAAAAAAGAATTTTTAGAATTTTGGAATGAATCTTTAAAGGATATCGAGAATTATGATTTAATTTTAATTGACGAAATAGGTCCAGGAATTAATTGGGAAATAATTTCTGAAAATTTGATTTTTAAATTGATCGAGAATAAACCAAAAAACCTTGAATTGATTTTAACTGGAAGGGATTTTCCTTCTTCGATAATTGAAAAAGCAGATTATGTTTCCGAAATAAAAAAAATAAAACACCCTTATGATAAAGGAATTCTTGCGAGAGAGGGAGTTGAATACTAATGATTGCAATAATTTTGATGATAATGGATTTAATTTCTCTTACTGCTTTAACACTTGTTCAATTTAAAATTGATTTCTCATTCCAGTTGTTCATCATTTCTTCCTTCTACTTAATTGGTAAAGGATTTTTATTCAAAGATTTTATGAGCATTATTGATTCTTTTATCGGTTTTTATCTTCTTATTGCTTTTCTTTTTGGAATCACTTCTTTTTTTTATTGGATAATTCTTGGATGGTTTATGTATAAATTATTTTTTACCATTCTATTCAATGCAATTAAGTTTTAAAACTCCTATACCTTTTTTTCATTTATGATAATCGGAATAACTGGAACTTTGGCTGCCGGCAAAGGAACCATCGTTGAATATCTTAAATCTCATGGATTTAAACATTATTCCGTTAGAGATTTTTTAATTAAAGAAATTGAAAAAAGAGGAATGGTTGTTAATAGGGATTCCATGGTTTTAATTGCCGACGATTTAAGAAAAAAGAACTCTCCAGGTTATCTTGCTGAAAAAATTTATGAAAATGTTCAGAAGGGGGGAGGCGACGCAGTAATTGAAAGTTTAAGATCCGTCGGAGAGGTTGAAGTTCTTAAAAAAAAAGAAAATTTTTATCTTTTCAGTGTAGATGCAGAGATTAATTTAAGATATAAAAGAGCTGTTAAAAGAAAAGGGGTAACTGATGAAATTAATTTTGAAAAGTTTATTTCTGACGAAAAGAAGGAAATGGAAAATGAAGACCTTTCTAAAGGAAACATAAAAAAGTGTATGGAAATGGCAGATTTTAAATTTAAAAATAATGGAACTTTTGAAGAATTATATGAAAAAGTTGAAAGGGTATTAGAGAAAATAAATGCAAATAGAGAGAAAAAATCGAACTTCATCAAATTCTGATGTGTATATAAAATTAATTTTTTGTCTGGACTAAAAAATATTGATTTTTCTGGGAAAGATAATTAGTTGAAATCTCATATTACCTTAAAAAATTCAATTCATTTAAAATTAAATACAAGGGATTTAGTTCCCATAAAAGACTAAATTTTAAATAATCTATCGATGTGAGGTTTCATTAAAGATTTCATTTCTTCTATTCCATTTTCAATATATGGAATAACAACATAATTTTTTGGATTTTGGTTTGCAATTTCTAAATACCCTTCTCTTGCTCTCTTATAAAATTCCAATTTAGCATAAGACATTCTATTATGTTCAATCTCTTTTGATAATCCAACCACCGGGTCAATATCTATAATAAAAACTAAATCTGGTTTATATCCAAAAGTTGATTCATTATTTAATTTTTTAATTAAACTCAAATCAATCCCTCTTCCATAACCCTGATATGCAAGAGATGTATCTCCTGACCTATCCTGACCGATGGAGATTCCTTTTTTCAATCTCGGAATTATCCATTCTGAATACAGTTGGGACCTTGAGGCTTCAAAAAGCAGAAGTTCGGTCCAAGAATTCATGTTCTTATTTTCTTTATCAAGAAGGACACCTCTTACTTTTTCAGAAAGAATAGTTCCCCCAGGCTCTCTTGTAACTTCAAAGGGAATTTCTTTATTCAGAAGATATTCTTGATAAATTTTAAGAAAAGTAGATTTTCCAGACCCTTCACCTCCTTCCCACCAGATTAATTTCCCTTTTTTCATTTTCTTTAAACTTAAATCCTGTTTTTAAAAATCTCTTTAACCTATTATGTATATTAGAGTTGTATTTTAGATAAAGATTTATTGACAATTAGACTGCAACGGGCGGAAAAATTATCCTTTTTTGTGGGCGGTATTCTTCGAACTTGGTGTCTGAATACTTCCAATCAAAAATAGTCCTAAAATTTTCTGTTTTTATTTTGGGTAATTTTCCGGGTTTTCTTAATAATTGTTCTTTTACCTTGTTTATTTGATTATTATATATATGAACGTCTCCTAATTGCCCAATTAATTTTCCCTCTTTCAGTTTTGATTCTTTCGCTAATAAGTGCAACATTAAACCATATCCTGCAATATTAAAAGGTAAACCTAAAGGAGTATCTACGGACCTTTGTTCCCAGATTAAATTTAGTTTGTTATTTATTACAATTATTTGAAATGAATAATGACATGGGGGTAAAGCCATTTTACCACCCTGAATATCTACCGGATTCCATGCAGAAACTATCATTCTTCGGTCATCTGGATTTGATTTTAATTTATTCACAACATTTTTTAACTGGTCAATCCCTCTTCCAGTGTAATCTCCATCATATCCAAAATACCTCGCGCCAAAGTGTCTCCACAAAAATCCATATATGGGTCCTAAATCTCTTATAGCATATTGACCGAATTTTTGTACAAAACCAATTTTGGTTTGTTTCCCCCTTTCATCCCATTCAGAAACTAATTCTTCCAAATCTGATTTACTAACATTTATCCTTAAATGTCCTTGGTTATTTTTTGTAAAATATGAATCCGCTTTTTTTACTAATTCCTTGAACCTGCCATGGACTCTTTCTTCCGGAACACTTCTTTTAAATTCAGAATAAATTTCCAAAAAATCTCTTGTTAAATTATTTTTTTCATTTGATAAATCATATTTAAATAATTCACATAGATTACACCAATCATCCCAGATATGAACTCCTTTATTTCTTAACCAATTTTTATCTGTAATTCCCTTTATAAAAAATTCTGTTTCAGCAAGAACTCCCTTAGTATAAATTTTTCTTGTTGTTAACAATGGGAATCCTTCGGACATATCGTGTTCAAATTTTTCTCCGGCGATGGCAATCGTGCCCATTCCTGTTCTGTTTTCTTTTTTCTCTCCTTCTGTCAAAATTTTATCAAGAATTCTTAAATACTCTTTCATATTTTTAATAAGACTTGTCTCCTTTATATAAATTATTGACAATTTTAAACATAAAATTTTATAAATAATTTTTTCTTAGAAAACTGATGACAGGAAATGACATCGTACCCGAATTAACTAATGGAGAATTCGAATCTTTTATAAAAGAAGGATTTGTTTTTCTGGATTTTTTCGCAGAATGGTGCATGCCTTGCACAATGATGTCCCCTATTATCGATGATTTGTCGGAAGAATTTAAAGGGAAAATTAAGTTTGGAAAGATTAATGTGGAAGAGAATCAAAAAATTGCTCAAAAATATGGGATTTCTTCAATTCCAACTTTTCTTTTTTTTAAGAATAATGAAATTTTAGAAAGATTTTCTGGTGCGATAAACCAAGATGAGTTAAGTAAAATTTTAAAGAAACATTTATAATTTATTTGGCTTTTCTGAAAAAAGATAATAAAATTTCTTCTTATTTTGGAGGATTTTTTATTTGCGATTCCATTAAATATTAAAATAAATTTTTTTAATAATTTGCCTGCCATTAATAAAATATTTATTTAGAAACTCTTTTAAACCAAAATTAATTTAGTGAGATATGGCTCCATAGCTCAGTCTGGTCAGAGCACTGGACTTTTAAGTGGGACAAGTTTATGTTATTCCAAAAAACATCACAAAGAGATCCAGGTGTCGGGGGTTCAAATCCCCCTGGGGCCATGCTATAAATTCACAAAAATTTTGTTTAAATTGAAAAGTGAAAGAAAAAACTTAAATATAGGAAGAAATGACTATTTTAGATAAAATGGAAAGATTTATAAACTAATTTTTTATCAATTTTATATTGATTAATGCTTAGAGGGTGTTATGTCAAAATAAAATAAATTTCCGACGATAAAAATATGCATATTCTACAACAAAAACAAATAAAATTAAGTGAAAAGGAATCTGAAAAACTTTTGACCAGATTAAATATTTCTAAGGACCAACTACCAAAAATTTTATTAAATGATGCCTCTCTTCCAGAAGATTGCAAAGTTGGAGACATTATAAAAATTGAGAGAAAAAATAATTCCGAATTAAATATCTATTATAGGGTAGTGGTCTAATGGTTGAATCAAAAAATCACTTAATTGTAAAAAAATATCTTGGAGAGCATTCTTTAGTTGAATCGAATATAATATCTTATAATGAATTCATAGGACATAGGATGCAAGAAATTGTGGATGATATTTCAAATTCTATTGAACAGGATGAAGAAGAATTTCAAATCCAATTAGGAAAAATTAAAGTTGGAAGACCAATTGTAATAGAAGCTGATGGAAGCACTTCCAGAATTATGCCCTATGAGGCAAGGCTTAGGAAATTAACTTATGCCGCACCAATAAGTTTGGAATTGACTGTAAAGAAAGATGGTCAGATAGATTCCGAGATTGTTGAAATTGGGAAAATTCCTGTAATGGTAAAGAGTGAAGTTTGTAACACGAGCACCCTTAGTAAAGAGGAACTAATTAAAAATTACCATGATCCCCTTGATCCCGGCGGATACTTTATAATTAAGGGAAATGAAAGAGTAATGGTTATGGCGGAAGATCTTGCGGAAAACCAGCCATTTATAGAAAATAATTCTAAAGGAAATTTAACGTTAAAATTATTCTCCCTTAAAGGAACATATAGAATTCCGACAACCATAAGTGAAAATAAAGAAGGAATTTTTGAAACTTCTTTTTCGAGATTTAAGGAAATTCCAACGATTATTCTCCTAAAAGCTCTCGGACTTATAAAAGAATCCGATATCTCAAAATTTATTGGAAAGGAAACGGATAGTTTAATTGTCAATTTGTATGAATTTGTTAACATCGCTAGTGAGGAAGATGCTATGATGTATATAGCTGAAAAAACAAACTTACAGGGAACAAGAAAAGAAATCTTGGATAGGGTCAAACAAAGAATTGATTCATATTTGTTTCCACATATTGGAAAGGATAAACCTTCAAGAATTAAAAAAGCTGTGACACTTTGTAAATTGATAAAACAATTTTTACTTGCCAAAGAAAATCCACGTCTTAGGACAGATAAAGACCATTATGCAAACAAAAGAGTTAGACTTTCTGGAGATTTATTAACAACACTTTTTAAAGTTAACTTAGGAATACTAATCCGGGATTTACAATATTCTCTACAAAAATCATCTAAAAGAAAGAAATTTTTTTCAATAAAAGTTCTGGCAAAATCTACTCTTTTTAGTCATAGAATTGAATCCTCAATTGCAACTGGTTCTTGGACTGGAGAAAGGAGCGGTGTAACCCAAAACATGGATAAGACAAATTATTTAGCGACGATTTCTCAACTGCAAAGAGTTTCAAGTATGCTTGAGAGCGGACAAGAAAATTTCAAAGCAAGGACTCTCCACCCCACACATTTTGGAAGATTTTGTCCCATTGAAACTCCTGAGGGAACTGAAATTGGACTGAGAAAGAATTTGGCGTTAATGAGTAAAGTTTCGACGAGGGTGAACCTTGATGAAGAGGCTTTTGTAAAAGATTTGGAAGACTCAGGATTGAGTAAAGAAATTTTAATTGGTTCAGAAGTTTTTTTCAATGGAAATTATATTGGAAATGTTGAGGATCCAAAAAAGTTTTCAAAATTCATTAAAGAAAAAAGAAGAAGTGGACAACTCCCAATCCAATTAAGTATTTATGAAAACGAAGGATTAGAAATGATTTCTATTTCGACTGAACCCGGAAGAGTCTTAAGACCTTTAATTATCTCTGATGGGGGAATTCCGAGACTAAAAAATGAACACCTCATTCAATTGGAACAAGGAGATTTAAAATGGAATGATTTAATTAAAAAAGGAATTATTGAATATTTGGATGCTTCTGAAGAAGAGAGTGCTTTGGTTGCAATAAAAGAAGAGGACCTCACTCCGGATCATACTCATTTAGAGATTGATAGTATTTCATTTTTAGGAGCCGTTACAAGCTTGGTGCCCTATGGAAATCATGACCAATCTTCAAGACTTAATAGGGGATCAAAAACCCAAAAACAAGCATTGGGTCTTTACGCAGCAAATTATCTTTGTAGATTAGATGTGGATGTTTCAATTTTACAATATCCCCAAAAACCTTTGGTAAGAAGTTTTGTTTATGACACTCTTAATACTTATCCAGCAGGGCAGAACTTAACTGTCGCGATAATGACTTATGAAGGTTATAATATGGAAGACGCATTGGTTTTAAATAAAGGAAGTCTTGACCGTGGCGTCGGAAGAAGCTTTTATTTCCGACCTTATTCTGCAGTAGAAATGAATTATGCAGGCGGACTGAGAGACGAAATTACAATTCCAGAAAAAGATATCTCAGGATATAAGATGGAATCTTTATACAAATCGCTTGAAGAGGATGGGGTTATTTATCCTGAAGCTGACGTAAATGAGGGAGAAGTTCTTATTGGAAAAACATCTCCTCCAAAGTTCTTATCCGAAGCAAGAGAAATATCTGTTAGGGCAAAAAAAGAATCCAGCGTTACATTAAGACAAGAAGAAAAAGGTGTTGTTGAATCGGTGTTTATAACTTTGGATAATGAAGGAAATAAAATTGTTCAAGTAAAAACACGAGATTTGAGAATCCCAGAGTTAGGTGATAAGTTTGCTACTTCTCATGGTCAGAAAGGAGTTATTGGAGCAATTATTGATGAAGAAGATATTCCTTTTTCGAATTCGGGAGTAAGACCCGACATTATGTTTAATCCGCATGGACTTCCCAGCCGTATGACAGTGGGATATTTATTAGAACTTCTTGCTGGAAAAACTGCTTCCTTAAGAGGAGAAGTAATTAATGGGACTTCTTTTAGTGGAGAATCAAAAAAAAGTTTAGAGGACCAATTAAAAAATTTAGGATTTAGATATGATGGAAAAGAAACCATGCACAGCGGGGTGACTGGAAAGAAAATTGAATCCAAAATTTTTATAGGAAATTTATATTATTTGAAACTTAAATATATGGTTGCAAATAAAATTCATGGAAGAGCTTCAGGAAAAATAGCTTTATTAACAAGGCAACCAATCGAGGGAAGATCGAGAGGAGGAGCTTTACGTCTTGGAGAAATGGAACAACAGGCACTTGTTGCTCACGGAGCTTCATTATTATTAAAAGAAAGATATGATTCAGATAAAGTTGTTTTGCCTTTATGTTCTAGTTGTGGAGCCATTGGTATTGAGGACAATATAAGAAACAAAACTTCTTGTCCAGAGTGTCATTCCGAAGAAATTCAACCTGTCGAAGTTTCATATGCTTTCAAACTTTTGGTTGAAGAACTCCAAGGATTGCACGTGAATACTAAATTTAAATTAAGGAACAAATATGAGTAAAATGAAAAAAAATGTTAGTAAAATGATTGGGGAAATAGGATTTTCATTACTTAGCCCCGAGCAAATTAAGAAGATTTCTGTTGCAAAGATAGTTACTCCAGAACTTTATGATATAGATGGGTACCCTGTTGATGGGGGATTGATGGATTTGAGATTGGGAGCAATTGATCCAGGGGTGAGATGTAGGACTTGTGGAGGAAAAATTAAAGAATGTCTTGGGCATCCTGGAAGCATTGATTTGGCAAAACCAATTATCCATTTAAAGTACACTCCCGTCATAGAACTCGGACTTAGGTCTTTTTGTCACGAATGTGGAAAATTGATGCTCAGCGAGAAAGACCTTGAGAAATATTCTCCAAGCGAGAGGGCCAAAAAAGCAAAAGATAATAAAAAGTGTCCTTATTGTCAAGCTTCTCAAGAAAAAGTGAAATTGGATAAACCAACAAGTTTTTATAGAGGAAAAACAAGAATTTTTCCAACAGAAATTAGAGAACATTTGGTAAAAATTCCGGACGAAGAGCTAAAGAAGATAGGAATTAATCCAAAAACATGTAGAATTGAATGGGCTATTTTAAATTCCCTCATCGTCCCTTCAGTAACTGTAAGACCAAGCATAATCCTCGAATCGGGAGAAAGAAGTGAAGACGACATAACCCATAAATTATCGGACATAATCAGAGCAAATCAGAGACTTTGGGAAAATTTAAATGCTGGTGCTCCGGAAGTCATTATCGAAGACCTTTGGGACTTATTACAATATCATATTACAACTTTTTTTGATAACACCGTTGCGAGGGTCCCACCAGCCAGACACAGAAGTGGACAGCCTCTAAAAACAATTACCGAAAGAATAAAGGGAAAAGAAGGGAGAATAAGAAAGAATATTGCGGGAAAAAGAGTTAATTATTCTGGGAGAACCGTTATTAGCCCAGACCCAAATATTAAAATAAATGAAGTAGGAATCCCTTTTGAAATTGCAAGAGTTGTGACGGTTTCTGAAACCGTTAATGATTTGAATCTTGAAAAGATAAAGAAACTTATTAAAATGGGATCTAAATACCCTGGCGCAAATTATATTCTTAGGCCGGATGGTAGGAGAAAAAAGATTACTGAAGATCTTAAAGATGAAATTATCGAGGAAATAAAGCCGGGCTATAAAGTCGAGAGACATTTACAAGATGGAGACGTTGTCCTATTCAATAGGCACCCTTCTCTTCATCGAGCAAGTCTTATGGCACATTTTGTAAGAGTTTTACCTGGGAGAACCTTCAGAGTTCATCCTGCCGCCGCAAACCCTTACAATGCAGATTTTGATGGAGATGAAATGAACATACACTCTCCTCAAACTGAAGAAGCAAGAGCCGAGGCAAAAATATTGTTGGATGTCAAACAAAACTTAATTTCTCCAAAAAATAATACAAATTTAATTGGATGTATTGTTGATGCTGTAACCGGAAATTATATCTTAGGAAAAAGAGAGATTAGCAGAGAAGATGCAAACCAACTTTTATATCGGTCAGGAATAGATTCAAATTTTACAAAAAAAATTATTGATGGTAAAGATGTTTTTTCAGTAATTCTTCCAGAAATTGATTTTGTCAACAAGTCAATTGAAATTAAAAAAGGAAGAGTAATAAAAGGAGATATTGATAAAAGTACTTTTGGCGATGAAGGAGGAGAGTTGGTGAAAATAATTGATCAAAAATATGGGAGGGATAAGGCATTTGACTCAATTAAAAAAGCATTTAATCTTGGTAAAAATTATTTATCCGAAATTGGAATTACTGCTTCCGTCGAAGATTTTGATTTGGATGAAGAAACAATTAATGAAAGCGAAAGAATCATAAAAGCCACTGAAAAAAAAGCCCAGGAAATAATTGAAGATTATAAAAATGGAACACTGGAAATTATTCCAGGTAAAACAGAGGAAGAATCAAGAGAAATACATCTTCTAAAAGTCTTAAATGAAGTAAGAACAAAGATTGGTGCGATTGTTAAAGAAAGATTTCCCTTAACAAACCCCGTCAGTTATATGATTAAATCTGGTGGAGGAGGAAACATTTTAAACATTACCCAAATGGCTTCGTGTGTTGGACAACAAGCGTTTGGGGGAGGAAGAATTGATATTGGTTATACAGAAAGAACGCTTCCATTTTTTAAAAGGGGAGATTTGTCTCCGAAAGCAAGAGGATTCATCAGAAGCTCTTTCATTAGAGGACTTAAACCGGATGAATTTTTCTTTCAGGCGATTACAGGTCGTGATTCTCTTATGGACACTGCACTTAGAACTCCAAAATCAGGATATCTTTATAGGCGTCTGGCAAACGCTCTTCAAGATATGAGAGTTGAATATGACGGAACAATTCGGGATTCTGGAAACAACATTATACAATTCCAATACGGTCTCGATGGATATGATGTTTCAAAATTACACCTTAAAGAAAAAATTTCTCCTGGAGAATCGATTGGTCTTGTTACTGCACAATCTTTCGGTGAAGCTTCTACTCAAATGGTTTTAAATACCTTCCATATGGCAGGCGTCGCAGAAATGCAAGTTACAACGGGATTACCGAGAATTATTGAAATATTTGATGCAAGAAAAAAACCCTCTTCTCCAAAAATGGAGATTTATTTGAACAAAGAAAATAACACGGAAGAGAAGGTAAAGTCGTTCGCAGGAAAAATAAAAGAAGTAACTTTGAAAGAGGTTTCTTCGGAAATCAATTTAGATTTTGGAAACAAAAAAATATTAATTAATCTAGATAAAAACCAATTAAAAAAATCGCACGCAAGCCCTAATAAAGTTGGTGAAAAGCTCATTGATTTGGGATTTAACGTAGAAATAAAAGGGAATTCACTTTCAGTTGATGCTTCAGAATATGATTTCAAAGAAATTTATCAATTAAAAGAAAAACTAAAGAAAGCAATTATCTCTGGCATCAAAGGAATAGAGCAAATTTTGATTGTAAAAAGAGGAAAAGATTTTGCAGTGATTACTCTTGGAACAAATTTAAAGGAAATAATTGAGTTAAAAGAAGTTGATAAGAGAAGAGTTATTTCAAATGATTTGTATGAAGTTTCCAAAATACTTGGAATTGAGGCTGCAAGACAATTAATAATAAAAGAGATTGAGGAAGTTCTGAATTCTCAGGGGTTAGATATTAATAGGAAACACCTTGAACTCATTGCAGATGCAATGACAAACACGGGAGATGTCAAAGGAGTTACAAGAATGGGGATTATAGCCCAAAAAGCTTCGATACTTGCAAGAGCAACATTTGAAACTCCAGTAAAACAATTTGTCAACGCAATAGTGAAGGGCACTTCGGATAAACTTAAAAGTGTAATCGAGAATATAATTTTAAATCAACCTGTTCCCGTCGGAACCGGACTTCCAGGACTTTTAGTAAATGTTATAGGGCCATTAACAAAGAATGAAAAATTAAAAAAAGTGGCCGATTCAAAATTAGTTGAAAAAAGTAACGAATAAATTTTAAAATAATTCTATTTTAGAAATGTTAAAAATATCGACGTGAAAAAAGGTAGAAAAACAAAATAGCAATTTTTATAAAGAGGTCATGTATAACAAAATTATAAGATGGTAAATACTCTTGATATGCAAGATTTGAGACACCTGAATTTATTCCGAAAAATAACGAGATTGCAAACGAGGTATTGTTTCAAATATAATGAAATGATTATGTTTTGTGTCCCAAAATATAAGATTTCTCAAGCTCTTGGAAAAGGTGGAGAAAACTTAAAAAAAATATCTGACATTTTGAAAAAAAGAATTAGAATTGTTTCAATCCCAAATGGAATAGAAGATGCAGAAGCATTTATTAAAGCAATAATTGCCCCCTTTACTTTCAAAGAAATTGAAATTACTCCCGATGAAATAATTGTTAACGCAGGCACAGAAAATAAAGCCGCATTATTGGGAAGAAATAAAAGAAGATTTCTTGAAATGAAAAAAATTGTAAAAGATTTTTTTAAATTGAATTATAAAATAATCTAAGATTATTATGAAAAAGATAATTAATAAAAAAATTTATACCATCCGGTATGAGGGAACCATTAATGAACTTGAAGCCCAGTTAGAGTGTCTTGCCTTGGAGTGGGGTGAGAGATGGACTTCCCAATTAGAAAAGATTGGAGAAATAGACAAAGAGATTTCCTCACAAGATCAAAGAATTTATTATAATTCAGATAGGATAATATATGTTCCAAATTTTAGGGATAAAAAAATGATTTTTCCAATCATACTTATGCATTCCAAAAACGCTGATAAACTCTTTTTGAAAAATCATCCAGAATACAAAATTAGGGTTGAACGATAATAAGCTTTAAAAACTAAATTTCTTAACAATATCTATACCAAAAATAAAATGGGATTAAAAAGTGCATTCAAAAAAGTAAAGGACAGAAAAAAGTTTAGATGGAAGAGTCGAAAGTATAAAGTTCATACCTTAAACCTTTACGCTAAATCCGATCCTCTTGGAGGTGCAAACCAAGCAAAAGGAATAGTTCTCTCTAAATTTCAGAAAGAAGCAAGACAACCAAATTCTGCGATGAGAAAATGTTGTAGAGTTCAATTAACAAAAAACGGGAAAGTCGTCGGGGCGTTCATCCCGGGAAATCTTGCCCAAAAATTTATCGACGAACACGATGAAGTTATGATTGAAAGAATTGGGGGAAAACAAGGAAAAAGTAAGGGGGACATGCCAGGGATTAGATATCAAATAATTAAAGTAAATGACCAACCTCTTCAAAGATTGGTTAAAGGGAAAATAGAAAAAGGTAGAAG
>CAYLLR010000010.1:0-20653 GCA_964384965.1 Candidatus Woesearchaeota archaeon
AGAAGAAAGAATAGGTTTTGATGGAGATTTAATAAAATATGGGGTTGGAGATTCTTATTTGTGGACTGGTTCTAATATAAGTTTTGCCCTATTTCTTTTAAGGGAAAAATTTAGGGAGGGGATAAAGTAAAAAATGAATAAAATACAAGAACTTGAAAGAATTGAGAATGAGAAAGAAGTTCCTAACTTGGAGAAGAAAATAGTATCTGAAGATTTTTTAGGTATAAATAAGGAAAAAGAAATAAGAGATGCAATAGAAACTCAAATAGGATATGAAGGAGATTTAATCAAATAAAGGATATTCAGTTATTCATACTAAGGATAACTCAACTTTTGCATTATTGTGTATCATAGATAAAATGTACAAAAAATTTGAGAAATTAAAAAGAAACTTTAAAAACGTGTGTTTCTAAATTGTTTCATGATAGATAAGAAAAAATTATCAAAGGAGATTGAAGAAGAGTTTGAAAATTTTAAGGAAAAATTAGGGATTCAAGTTGGTTTTGAAGAGCTTAATTCTGAGTTTTTGATAAGGGATTCGGTTTTTTCTACCGGATTTGTGAGTGAAAATTTTTTGAGGCAAATTTATTCAAGAATGGTGGATTATTATCGGGATTGGTATGCTTATTTAAACAACCTACTTTTACCGAATCCGTCTTATCTTGCTGGGCAAACTGAATCTAAATTGTTTCAATCCAAAGAAGATAAAAAAAAGATTTGGAATCTGATAAAAATTTCAATGAAATTCTCCAGTGCAAGTTCTCTAAATGCATTGGAATATGATGAAAAGAGAGAAGCCCAATTAATTGATGAAGCTTATAATTCTTGGATAAAAGATTTTAAACCAAATCTTTTATATGTTCTTAGAAAGGTTAGTGAAGCTTGGAATAGGGAATAAATATCTTTTTATATCCTTTTTTGTTTGGTTATGGATGAGGAATTTTTTTATTAGAAATAAAAGGTTCTTAAGGAATCATAAAAGATATTTTTTAATTTTGGGAATTTTTTTAATTGGTCTGTTAATCCTAGGATTTTTTTTCTTTTCTTCTTCCGAGGAGGTTAAAGCTCTCCAAAAATGTGGGGATGGAACTTTTGAAGGTTATTGTTCTTTGAATAAACCTTATTTTTGTTCTGGAGGAATTTTAGTTGAAAATGTTTCTTTTTGTGGTTGTCCTTCTTCGTCTAGTTTTTCTGAAGGGAAATGTATTTTAAAGGATTCTTTTTTTCAGAACAAATCAATTCTTGAGAAAAATTTTTCTAAAATTTCAAAGGTGCTTAGATATCATTTTGGGAATAACCGGGGAAAAATTAATTTTGAATTTTCCCCCCAAATTTTAGATTATCTTTTAAGTTTACCGAGAGTTAAATTTTATTCAAAAGGAGAACGCCCAAGAAGAGATGATTTCAAATTAGCTAAAATAAATGAACCAATTCAGAAAGATTATTTAATGCCTTTGGTTGTGGCAATACAAAATATTGCCCCCAACTCAACAGACCTTCAAGCTCTCATAGCAATTCATTTGGTTCAAAATATTAAATACAACGAATCAGAATTTGTTACGGTTCCTGGGTCAAATTTTAGGATGAGGCTTTCCAGATATCCCTATCAGGTTATAGGTGAAGGTCAGGGATCGTGCGAAGGAAAATCGGAATTGCTTGCTTTTTTATTAAAAGAAATGGGTTTTGGAGTTTCTCTCTTTTATTATCAAGCTGAAAACCACGAAGCTTTGGGAATAAAATGTCCTTTTGAAGAGAGTTATAACGGGACAGGATATTGTTTTGTTGAAACGACTATGCCAAGTCCGGTGTCATATAGTGAGGGGAAATATTTAGGGATTTCTGGGGTGGGAAAGTTGGAAAGTCAACCTGAAATAGTTATAATTAGCAAAGGATTTTCTCTTGGAGAGGGATTGGATGAATATAGAGATGCTGAAGATTTAAAAAATTTGGTGGATAAAATAGATAAATATAGAAAATTGAATTTTTTTGA
Source organism: Candidatus Woesearchaeota archaeon (assembly GCA_964384965.1). Lineage (GTDB taxonomy): Archaea > Nanobdellota > Nanobdellia > Pacearchaeales > GW2011-AR1 > GW2011-AR1. Next base: position 1,991 of record CAYLLR010000010.1, read on the forward strand.
TAAGAGAAAAATGGATAGTTTGAGGGAAAAATACGATTTAACTTATTGAACATAAATCTTTAAATAAATCTTATTCTTTTAAATTCAATGCCTAATCTGTCCCTTATCGAGTTGGTGGGTGGTTCTTTTGATTCCAATCCTTCTCTCATGAATATTGAAAATTTTTATAAAAGGCAAGAAAATCCAAAGGTAAATCTCTTTGGATTTTCTAAAAATTTTTTTAAATCTTTTGAAGACGTTTTCTATTTGATTTCTTCTCCAGATATGATGGGGCTTATTAAATCTTTGGAACCTTCTCTAATCGATTATGGCATTATAATACAAAAAGGGGTTTTTGATAATTTAAATAGTCATTTTAAAATTTTAATAAGAGATCACACAGATTTAGAAAATCAGTTAGAGATAATAAAAAATAAACGTCGGAATTATATTCCAAAGGATTTGCGTTTGGAGGATTTGCATAGAATTCAGAAAGAAGAAAATCTGCTAATGAATTATCAAATTAGTTATTTATCTATCTTGAAAAATATTCGTTTTTCAAAAATAAAATCTTATTATTCAAAAGAGATTGAAGAGTTGGTCACGGGAGCAAAAAACTCAAATAGTTTATCTTTTTCAGTGGGGAAATTAAATAATTATTTATTGGGAATCTATAAAAGAATGATTCTTTTGGAAGAGGATATTAATTATTCTCATAACTAAAATTACTCAATGATTGCTTTAATTCTTCTTACTCCCGATGACGAAGAACTCTCTTTTATTATCTTAAATTTTCCAATTTCAGAAGTTCTTTTCACGTGCGGTCCGGAACAAATTTCTTTGCTCAAAAATTTAGAATTGTCTTCTTGATTATGAATAGTATAAACTGAAACTTTTTCAGGATATTTTGTTCCAAATTCTCCTCTTGCACCTTTTTTAAAGGCATCTTCCAAACTCATTTCTTCTCTTGTAACAATTAAATCTTTTTTTATTTGTTGATTTACCCATTTTTCTATCTCAATTTTTTCTTCTTGAGTTAATTTTCTTGGGAAATTAAAATCAAATCGAAGTCTTTCGGGAGTAATATTTGAACCTCTTTGGCCGATTTCAGAATTTTTCAAAACTTTTCTTAGGGCTTCATTTAAAAGATGTGTAGCTGTATGTAGTTTTGTTGTTTGTTCGGAATGGTCCGCGAGTCCGGATTTAAACCTTCCCGCCGAAGCTGTTTTAGATAACTCTTGATGCTTTTTTAATTCTTTTTTAAAATCCATTGGATTAAATTTGATGCTTTTAGAATTACATTCTTCAATAATCATCTCAAGAGGGAATCCATAAGATTGGTATAATAAAAAAGATTCTTTTCCGTCGAGTTTGTCTTTGTTGTAAGAAATTTTCTTAAAAATTTTTAAGCCTTTTTCTAATGTTAAGCTAAATTTTTCTTCTTCTTTTTCTAACTCGGAGGTTACTTTCTCTTTGTTAAAATTGTAATCAGAGTATATCTTAAAAATAGGTTCCGTTAGTTTTTTTGTAAAATTTTTTAGGCCTAATTCTTTCCCATATTTTATTGCTCTTCTTATTAACCTTCTCAAAACATATCCATGTTCACTATTTGATGGAATTACTCCGTCGTTGATTATAAAAACTGCTGCTTTTATATGGTCTGCAATTATTCTCATCTCTTTTTTGTGGTTTTCATATTTTTTATTTGAAATTTGTTCAATTTTTTTAATAATTGGTTTCCATATTTCTGTTTCGTAATTGTCTTTTAACCCATTTAGTACTGCAATTGTTCTTTCAACTCCCATTCCCGTGTCAATGTTTTTTTGTTTTGATTCACAATATTCTTCATTTTCTTTTTTAGTATATCCCATTAAAACATCATTCCAAATTTCAACCCAATTTTCATTTTCTGGATTGAATCTTTTTGGAGCTTTTTCATTTTTGGAATTCCAATAGAACATTTCTGTATCTGGGCCACATGGTCCGGTTTTTCCTGCTGGACCCCACCAGTTGTCTTTTTTAGGAAGGTAAATTATCTTTTCTTTGCTTATTCCTAAAGCTTCCCAAATTTTTGCCGATTCTGTGTCTTTTGGAGTGCTTTCATTTCCTCCGAATACCGAAATTGCAATGTTTTCTTTCGGTAATCCAAGAATTTTTGTGAGAAATTCAAATGAAAAAATGATTGCTTCTCTTTTAAAATAATCTCCGAGAGACCAATTTCCAAGCATTTCAAAAAATGTATGATGAATTTCGTCTCCCACATCCTCTATGTCCCCTGTTCTAATACATTTTTGTAATCCTGTAAGTCGTTTTCCTAATGGATGTGGCTGTCCCGACAGAAATGGGACTAAAGGGTGCATTCCTGCGGTTGTAAATAAAACCGTCGGGTCATTTTCCGGAACCAAAGATGAATTTGGAATTTTTTTATGCCCTTTTGATTCAAAAAATTTAAGATATTTTTCAATAAGTTCTTTTCTATCCATGAAATAACAAATTAGAGAATTATTTTAAATCTTGTGATATGCCTGAATGTTGTAAATCCTTCAATTTTTCTTGTATTTCAAGAAGTTGTTGTTCAATGTTTCCTTTCTTTCTTGAATTTTCAAGAACAATTTTTTCTTTTCCCTTTTCTTTGGGAAAGGTTTCATTTTGGAGTATCTTTGGAATTTTTAAAGTGGGGAGGATTGTTTGAAGTTTGGAGAAATTATTTTTAACTTCCCCCAATTTTCGTAGAACTAATCTTTTCTTTTTTAATTCTTCGGAACGAATTCTTTTATAATTCTCAATGTTTTGAAATATTCTTAATAAACTCATCTCCGAGGAAAGAAGGTCTTGCTTCCCCATTATTGCTTCCCTATTTTCTAATCTGATGTGAATAAAATTTTTTCCTTCCTTATTATTAATTTTTTTTTTCATCTTTTAAACCTTTGAAAAGATGTCCTTGTCAACTTTTTCAATTCTGTGTTTCATTTCTTGTATTTGATTCTCCCAACCGACTAATTCTTCCTCTTCTTTCTTTTTCAATTCTTTTGTTTCTCCCAGTAATTTTTCAATCTCTTCAATTTTCTTTTTTGTTTCTTTAAAAATATTCATTGCATCTTCAAATTTATCTATTCTAATAAAAACAGGGCCTTTTTCGGACTTAATTTCTTCTATTTTTTTTGTAGAAGTTTCATTTATTATTCTCTCTTCGAAGGGTTCTTTTTTTGGAATATTGAATTCTGGTTTTGGGATTGTTTCTTTTTCTTCTTCATCCTTTCCAGAAATTGCATTCTTTATTGTTTCCTGAGAAAACTTATTTCCCATTCCACTATTCGGGAAACTGGGCAGTTCGTGAATTTCGGGGTTTAATCCTTCTTTATTCATGTCCGGAAATGTGGAAGGTAAACTTGGAAGTTCCGGAAGCTTTGGCAAACTAACTTCTTTCTTCTCACTCTTTTTAGAAAAAAATCCCATTTATATTACCTCTATATATACAATAGAAAATATACTTTAAAAATGTTGTTCTTCAGTTTTTTTAAAATTTTTGTGAGATTTATTTATAACCGAAAGCTATTTAATTGAATTCTTTTTTAGTTAGGTTATGTTAAATAAACTTCTTCAAGAGATTGTAGTTTCGATTGTTGGAAAATCTGCAGAGGAGATTGTGGAGTTGTTAAATACTCCCAAATATGTTAATGAATTTGTTCTTGCGAAAAAATTAGATATTACCATAAATCAGACAAGAAATATTCTTTATAAAATTTCAGATTATGGCCTTGTTTCTTCGGTTAGAAAGAAAGATAAAAAAAAGGGGTGGTATACCTATTATTGGAAATTTGAAATCTTGAAATGCTTGGAGTTTTTGAAATCTATACTATTAGAAAAAAAGGAAGAACTTGAAAATGAGGTTCGTTTGAGAAATTCCCAAATTTTCTATGTTTGTAAATGTTGTGGATTAGAATATGGAGGGGATAAAGCACTTTTGATGGATTTTACTTGCGATGAATGTGGGGAAATCTTTACAGTAAAAGACAATTCAAAACTTCTCAGAGATTTAAAAAGAGAAATCTTAAAAATTGAAGAAAAATTGTCTTTGGTTGAAATTGAAATCGAAAACGAACAAGGAAAACTTGCGAAAAAGAGAGGTTTGGAAATAAAAAAGGAAGAAAGGGAGAAAGAAAAGAAAAAATTGGAGGCAAAAGCAAAGAGAGATTTGAAAAGAAAGCAAAGGAAAAGAGAAAAGGAAAAAGAAGAAAGAAAACTTGGAAAGAAGAAAGTTCTTAAAAAAGCTACCAAGAAAAAATCTAAAAAGATTATTAAAAAAAAGAAAGGTGTGAAGAAACTATCTAATAAAAGGATTGTTAAGAAAAAGTCTCCTTTGAAGGAAAAAAAGAAATCTTCAAAAAAGGACGGAAAATTAAAAGTTCTGAAAAAGGCAAATAAGAAAAAAACTATTGTGAAGAAATCCAAGAAAAAAATTTTAGGAAAAAAAGGCTAAAAGGAAGGGCAAGAAATTTTCAAGGAAATTTGCATTAAAAAAATCAAAAAATTAAAAAGTAAAATAAAATTTATTCTCTCGTAAAAATTGTTTTTGAATTTGGAGGGTTTCTTTGGAAGAAAAATTTTAAATAGGAGTTTTATAGAATTAGCGTCGGAAAATATAGAAAATCTTAAAGAAAAACCAAAAATTTATTGGTTGTTTTTGGAAGGTTATTTCTAAATATGGAATTATTTTCATCCGTGAGATTTAAATAACCTTTCACATTTTATCTTATATGGTAGTTTATCAGATTTCTTCAAATAAAAGAAAGGGGTTCCTTGGAAGATTTTCTTGGACGACAAAGTTAATTGTAATTAATGTTTTCTTTTTTATCCTTTTTAATTTGTTAATCAGTTTAAAAGTTCTTTCTTGGGGGTCGATTGCCATTAAGCCAATAAATATTCTTGGGGGAGAATATCTTTGGACTTTTTTAACGAGTATGTTCATGCACGCAGGGCTTTTTCATTTATTTGTAAATATGATTTCTTTATTTTTTGTTGGAAGTTTGATTGAAAAACTTCTTGGAAAAAGGAGATATCTTTCGTTTTATTTAATTTCTGGATTGATTGCAGGATTGTTTTTTGTTTTGTTTTCACTGATTTTTACTTCAGACTTGACGATGTTTGCAGTAGGTTCTTCCGGAGCAATTTTTGGCCTTATTGGAGTTTTAATGTTTTTGACTCCCAATCTTCCCGTGTATGTAATGTTTGTTCCGATCCCCATTAAAATGAAATATGCGGCTCCCGGGATGCTTGTTTTATTGTGGGCTTTTTCTTTTGGTCTAAGCATCCCTATTGGAAATACTGCTCATCTTGGAGGATTTATCGTGGGGATTTTTTATGGATTATATTTAAAATTTAAATTCCCAAATAAAATGAAATATCTTTCGAGGAGGTTTAGTTAAAATGAAAAAAAAGAATTTTAATTTGTTTTATTTCATTGAAGAACAATATAAAATTTCTTTCAAATATATTTTAGAATCTAAAAATTTTATTTATTCTGTTATAGGGCTTTTTTTGCTGTTTTCCCTAATTGGTTTTTTTATCCCTCTTCCAGATTCTTTGAGTTTACAAATTTTAAATTATTTTAAGGAATTGGTTGAAAAGACAAAAGATTTCGGATTGGTAGAAATGATTCTTTTTCTTTTTAATAATAATTCTTTGTCGAGTTTAGTGGGAATCTTTTCAGGACCTATTTTTGGAATTTTACCTTTTTTTAACACTATTATGAATGGATTTGTTTTGGGATTTGCAGCCCAAATTAGTGTAACTCAAAATGGAATTTCTTCTTTATGGAGACTTTTTCCTCATGGAATTTTTGAATTGCCTGCTTTATTTATCTCTCTTGGTTTGGGTTTAAAATTTTCAACCTTTATTTTTAAGAAAAAGAAACTTGAGACATTTGGAATTTTTTTTCTAAATTCACTCTCAGCTTATTTTTTTGTGGTTCTCCCTTTACTTGTCATTGCAGCAATTATTGAGGGTATTTTGATTTTTTTAATTTCTTAAATCTTCAATACCCATTACAATTAAAATCAATCCAATAAGGACGACCAAAATTGTTATTCCTCCTTTTATCAATTCCCAAGCCGCTAATCCCCAATGACTAAGGGGCATTCCAGGAAGGATAAGGTAGAGAGATAAAACCAAGATAAGAAGTCCTAAAATTATCTTAATCCATTTATTCATTGTTTTTAAAAGAGATTACATTTTAAAAATATTTTGAATTTAGGTAATTTTAAAAACTGGGCGTTTATTCTTGTTTTATGGATGTTGAAAAAGAAAAAATTGCAAGAAAAAATATTTTGAGGGGTTCAGAAGAGGCAAAGGGAATTTCAATCAAAGGTTACGATTTCAATAAAGGGATTGATTATGAGGGCTTTTTTAATAATTTTGGTTCAATGGGAATTCAAGCGAGCAATCTTGCAAAAGGAATTGATATTGTTAATGAAATGATTGATGAAAATGTTTTTATTTATCTTGGATATACTTCAAATATGGTCACTTCGGGGATTAGAGAAATTATTCGTTATCTTGTTGAACATAATAAAGTAAATGTTTTGGTTTCAACTGCGGGGGGGATTGAAGAGGATTTTATTAAATGTTTAGGAGATTTTAAGTTGGGTGACTTCAGAGAAAATGGAACTAAATTAAGAAAGAAAGGGATTAATCGGGCTGGAAATATCTTTGTACCTAATTCGAGATATTGTAAGTTTGAAGAGTTTATTATTCCCATTTTTGAAGAATTTTATAAAAGACAGAAAGAGGATGGAAAAGTTGTAACTCCAAGTGAGCTTATTTGGAAACTTGGTGAAAAAATAAATAACAAAGATTCAATTTACTATTGGGCTTGGAAAAATAAAATTCCCGTCTTTTGTCCGGCGATAACCGATGGGAGTTTGGGGGATATGATTTATTTTTTTAAGTCTAAACATCCGGATTTTTTGGTGGATGTGGCGGAAGATATTTGGAAAATGAATAATACTACTTTGGGTCCTAAAAGAACGGGGATAATTCTTCTTGGGGGAGGAGTTATCAAACATCATATATGCAATGCAAATATGTTTCGAAATGGAGCAGACTATGCAGTTTATATAAATAGTTCTCCAGAATTTGATGGTTCAGATAGTGGGGCTTTGCCTGAGGAGGCTGTTTCGTGGGGAAAAATTTCTCCGGGGGCAAAAAGAGTTAAAATTTATGGGGAAGCTTCGGTTATTTTTCCTCTGATTGTAATAAAAAGTTTTGCTAAAAATTAATTCTTCTGGAAAATTAATCATTTTTAGATAAATCTTTAAATAGGTTGGAGGTTTTTTTATAAAATGGAAAGTAAAAATATTGGAGAGGAGATTTTTTTACCTTTTTCGAAAGAAAATATTGGAGACGAATTGGGAAAAGATTTTATGGATGTTTTGAGAATGGTTGCCCCCGGAACAAGTTTAAGGGAGGCTTTGGACGATTTCTTAAATGCTAAAATGGGCGCTTTAATTGTTTTGGATAATGGAAATCTTGAAAAAATTGTCGAGGGAGGTTTTAGGGTAAATACAAAATTTAGTGCCCAAAAATTAGTGGAATTAGCAAAAATGGACGGGGCTATAATTCTTTCTAAGGATGTAAAAGAAATTATAACCGTCAATACTCTTTTATTTCCGGATATTTCCATTTTTACAAAGGAGACGGGAACAAGACACAAAGCTGCTGAAAGAACAGCAAAACAGGCAAACACAATTGTTATTGCAGTTTCTGAAAGAAAAAATAAAATTTCAATCTATTATGGAGATGTTTCTTATCAATTACAAAGAAGTTCCGAAGTTTTGAGAAGAGCGTCGGAAACACTTCAAATTTTGGAAAAACAAAGGGATATTTTTGATGAGTTTTTGTCTGATTTAAACTCTCTTGAACTTCGAAGGCATTCTACTGTAAGTGCAGTTTGCACCGTTTTACAAAGGGTTGAAATTATAAAACGAATTTCTGAAGTTGTTCAAAGATATTTGGTTGAATTGGGAAAAGAAGGAATGGTGGTGAGGATGAGATTAAAAGAATTAATGGGGGGCCTTCAAAAAGAGGAAGAGTTGATTTTAAAAGATTATTTTGGGTCGGCTCATTCGTCGTCCCTGGAAATTTTAGAGAAAATGGATTTTGATTTTTTACTTGAACCTATGAACATTTCCAGACTACTTTTTGAGGAACTTCACGATAAAGAAATTTCTCCTAAGGGAATTAGACTTTTGGGAAAAACAAATTTGCTTGAAAGATATGTGGACATTCTCATTGGAAATTTTGAAAATTTATCAGAGATTTTAAATGCAAGCAACGAAGATCTTTTGAAAGTTTTGGAAAGTGAGGCCATGCTTTCCTTCTTTAGAGAAGAAATTTATAATTTAAAAGAAAAGGTTAATCTTGGAAGTAGTTTATAATTTTTTCTTTAAACTTTGAGTATATAAATTGTTATAAATTATATTTTTTTGTAAATTTATGGTAAATGAATATAATTTTTGTTTGACGGATAGTTTAAGTGGGAAAATTTATTATGATTCGGGTAAACTTGAAGAAATGCTCTCACTTGTAAATTCTTCTGATTTTTTAAAAGAGGCAAAAACAATGGAACTCTTTAGGGGAGTTCCCCCCTTCAATTTGCTTCTTTATAATGATTTTTTAGTCTTGGGAATTTATGGAACTAATAAAAAAATCAGTTTGGGAATAAATGTTTATTCTGACCATAACTTTTTATCTTGGTTAGATGGTCCTTTATCTTTTAATAAAAGTGGGGTAAGAATTTTAGATAAATCCGGTAATCCTAAAGAATTTAAGAGAAGATTAGAATTAAGGACAAAATTTGATTGGATAAGTTATAATCCTCAAACGGAGGTTATGAGGGAAGTTTTGGAAAAAAAGTGTGCATTTAGAAATTATTTGGAGAGCATGCCTGAAAGTGATGAACTCTATTCCTTAATGAATCTAAATGGAAAGACTTTTGTGGTGCATATGAAAATCAATAAAAATTTTAATTTTATAGATTCTAAAGGGAATCTCTCCAAAGGGATAAGATGTGAAGGGCAAGGAGTCAAAGAGTACAATCTTCCGATTAATCAAGTTGAGGAAAAAATAAAAAAGGAAAATTCTAAGGCCCTAATTTTCTCTTCACCACTTTTAACTTGTACAAAATTTTGGGGATTAAAAGAAGGTGCTTGTATTGCAAATATTTTTGAAGAGGTTTATGCTGAAAAGTTAGGATTTAAAACAAAAAGAGAAAAAAATAATTCAAATGGTTTTAATATTATAAATCCAAATTGATTTTATAATACATAAATCATTATAAATTAGGTTTATTTGTTTTTCAAATGAAAGGAAGTTTAAGTTTTAATCTTTCAAGTTCGGTTAAAGTTTTTTTGCATCCTCAAAAAGTGAAGAAGGAAAGATTAATTTCTCTTTCAAATTCTGGGGAGATTTCAAATGAGTTGAAGATAATGGAGGATGTTGGAAATTTTTTTCCTTTTAGTCTTTTGGTTTATGAAAAAGTTCTTGTTTGGGGAAGGTATTTTCCTTCAAAAAAGATAATTCTTGACTTTACAGATTATTCAGATAAACTCTTTGAGGGGTGGGTTGATTGTTCTTTTTCTTTTAAAAAAAGTCCGGTAAGAGTTGTAAAAAAGTTAGATGATTTAAAAGAATTTAATCGTAGGATTTCTCTAAGGACAAAATTTGATTGGATAAGTTATAATTCTAAAACAAATATATTGAAAGAACTCCAATATAAACCATGTGGAATTAAAAAATTCCTTTCAGGAAAAAAACCCAAAAAGGAAATTTATTCCTTGATTCAAGACGGAAAAAAGATTAAAATCAATTGTTCAAAGATTATGGAAATTCCTTCTAATGAAGGGGGGTGTGAAAGAAATTTTATGTGCTATAATGAGGTAGTTTGTTGTATTGATACAATTAAAAAGGTAAGAGAGAACATTCTCTCAAGTGACAAGGATGCTTTAATTGTTGAAGAACCATTAATTTGTTGCTCAGGAAGTATTGCTAACCTTCCTCCTTGTATTTCAGACATTTTTTTAAGGGATTATCTTGAAAAACTTCACCTCAAAGTTGAGAAATCAGAGGATTACAAAATCAACAAATTTTTTAAGAATTAAAAAATATCCATTTCATTCTATAAGGGGGAAAGTGTTAATTTCTTTTTCTTGTTGGGGGAACATTATTTCTAAATTTTTTATTTGATTTTTTAAAGAGTTTTTTATTTTTTTAATGGAGTCATTTAATTCTTCTTGTGTTTTATAAAAAAACTGAATGATAATTTGGGGTTCATTTATTGAGAGAATTAAACTGTTTGATAAATTGTCTTCCCTTGCGAATTTTTTTATTTTATTTTCTATTTCTTCCGAAAATTTTTTTGTGTCTATGAGAAGTATGGAATAATTATATCCTAATTTTGATATATTATAGTGTATTTTTGTTCCTATTATGATCTCTTTTTTGTATAATTTCTTTAATTTATAAAGTGCAAGTTCTGCGGAGATATTTAATTTGTAAGCTATTTCTATAATTTTTGTTCTTGCATTTTTTTCAAGGATTTTCAAAATTTTTATCTCATCTTTAGATAGAGGTTGTTTTTTTGATTTTTTTGAGAACTTAAAACTATTTTTTATTTTGAAAGTTTTAAGGGGATACATTTCTGAGTAATAAGGATTTATTAATTTATAATCTTCGATCGATTCTCCATTTTCTTGGAGTATTTTTTTGATTATTTTTTTTAAATTTTGTTCATCTTTTGCTATGAGTGTTATAAAATAATCGTAATTTCCAATTATTTCTGAAAAGCTTATAACATTATTCATTTTTTTGAGATTTAAATTGTTTCTTGCTTTTATAAGAAGGATCGAAAAAGCATCATATCCTAAGGAAGAATAATTGAAAATTGTTATAAATTTTTTGATAATTCCTTCTTTTTTGAATTTTTTTAGTTTATAATTTACTTGCTCTCGAGAAAGTTTACATTCTTTTGCTATTTTTGAAATAGGCTCTCTCGCATTATGATAAATGTAGGCCAATAATTTTTCATCCTGTTTTGTAAGTTTCATATACATAATTATAATTAATTGTTTAAATACTTATTTATTAAAATTTTATTGGTATTTTGTTTATTTTTTGGGTAAAATTTTGGGGGAAAATATATTTAGTAGAGGTTCTTTAAGAAATTATGAGATTGAAAGAATTAACTCCAAAAAAATATGCATGTGTAATTGGGGCTTGTCCAGCGATTTATGAATTGGATTCCCAGGAATGTAAAAATGATTATTTAATTGTTGGAAAACTGATTGACCCTAAATCGGTCGGTTTGGAAAAAAAGGTCGGAAAAGAGGAAGTTTTGATTAAAATTAGAAAAGAAATAATTGATGAAAAGATTTTTCTTTATAAGGAAAACTGTCTAAAAAATTAAAATGTTTCAATAGAATCTATTTTCTAATCAATTAATTTTTATAGTGTTTTTTACTTAGTTTTTGATGCTAACTAAAAAAGAAATTTCAGAGTTGAGGGGACATTTGGAGAAAGCACAAAGTCCTCTTTTTTATTTTGATAATGATCAGGATGGGTTGTGTAGTTATCTTCTTTTAAGACGCACTTATGGGAAAGGAAACGGCGTCCCTGTAAAAGGTTCTTTGCTTGGAAAAGAATATCTTAGGAGAGTTAAAGAATTTGATCCGGATTATATTTTCATTTTAGATAAACCCAAGGTTTCTAATGAATTTTTTGAATATTTACAAGAAAAAAATATTCCCGTTGTTTGGATTGATCATCATGAAATTGAGGAAGGAGGGGTTCCCTCTTGGATAAAATATTATAATCCTCTTTTTAGCTCTAAAACTAATGAGCCAGTTACAGATTTGTGTTATAAAATTGCAAATAAAAAAGAAGATTTGTGGTTGCTGATTGCAGGATGTGTTGCAGATAAATTTTTGCCCGAAGAATATAATAAATTTCTTAAAAAATATCCAGATTTGGGGATTAATTCAAAGGAACCCTTTAAGATTTTTTATGAATCGGAAATTGGAAAAATCTCTCAAATGGTTGGTGTGGGGTTAAAAGATAGGACCAGCCTTGTAATGAGAATGATAAGATTTTTAATTGATGTGCGAACTCCGTATGAGGTTTTAGAAGAAAACTCTTCTAATTTTTCGATGCATAAAAGATTTTATGAAGTTAATTCGAAGTTGGAAAAATTGGTTGGTCGTGCCAAAAAAAATTCTTTTGAAAAATTGATTTTTTTTAAATATGCCTCGGATATAAGTATGAGTGCAGATATCGCAAATAGGTTAAGTTACGAATTTCCAAAAAAAATTATTGTAGTTGTGAGGGAAAAAGGGTCTGAAGTTAACTTGTCTCTTCGTGGAAAAGGTGTTAAAAAATTTTTTTTGGAATCAATAAAAGAAATACCCTTTGCAAAAGGGGGGGGCCACGAAGATGCAGTGGGAGGACAAATGAATGAGAAAGATTTAGATTTATTCAGAACCAATTTAAGAAGACTCATTGAAAAACAAAAATTTTAAAAAGAAGCAGGTTTTGTTTTTTTTATGGGTAATATGCTTAATTCAAGCTATTGTAAGTGGTGTTTTAATCCAGTTGTTACCCTAATTAAATTAGCTTAATTTGATTCAAAATCTCAGGGCTTTGAATTAAATTAGGGAAATACTTATAATTAGTTCTGGCTTTGAGGTTTTAGACAAATTCAAACCAAAGATGGAAGAATCTATGGAAAAAAAAGATGTAGAAAAAGAATTGAGTTCTCTTTTAGAGAAAACTTTTATGATGGAAGATGAATTGAATTCTATTTTTGTGAGGGACGATTAAAGAAATAAATTGGATTTCTTTTTAAAATCCAATCTCTCATTTCAATAAAATAATTTTTAGTTTTAAAAATTTTTGGGGATTATCCAAAAATTATTTTATTGTTGAGATGAAGGGAAAATTTGATTCTTATTTTCAAAATAACCCTTAATAACTTTTACCAACATAAACGACTTCGTTTGCCTTTTTGTTGCAAACAACGCAATTTCCGTTAGGAATCTCTTTTTTGTTTGCGAGAGTTCCCCGGATGTTTCCGCCAGTTTCTTTTTCTATTTTTTCAGAGCAAGAAAGTCCTTGTTTACCAATTGAACAGAAATTTATTTTTGCTAATCTTCCTTTTTTAAGGGATTTTTTAATTTCTTTTATCGTATAACAATCAATAATTTTTCCGTTTGCAAATTCATCAGCTTTTTTTATCAATCTTTTATCAAATTCTTTTCCTAATTTTTCCATATTTTTTAATTCGGATATTTTAATTTTCCTTTTTTCTTTTATGTCCCTTATGAACAAAACAATTTCTTCTTTTTTCAATTCCCTTTCACCAAATTCTAATCTGAAAGGAACCCCTTTCAGTTCCCATATGTGGTATTTTTCTCCCGGTCTTTTTTCAGAATCGTCGTCCAATTCTACTTTTATTCCTTGTTTTTCTAAAGAATCTTTTATTTCATTTGCTTTTTTTAAAATTTTTTCTTTATTCTTTTTTGTAAATATCGGTACGATAACGACTTGTTTTGGAGAAATTGCATATGGTAAAATTAATCCTGAATCGTCGCCGTGAGTTGCAATTACCGAAGCTAAAATTCTTGAAACTGCTGGGCCATAAGCCGTTGTCCATAAATATTCACTTTCTCCTTTTTCATTTTCAAATTTTGCGTTAAATGCTTTTGAAAATTTTTGTCCCATTAGGTGTGTTGAAGGTTGTTGAATCAATTTTCCGTCGGGCATAAAACAATCTGAACCTATTGTATATTCCGCTCCCGCAAATTTATCCCATTCGGGCCTTTTCATTGGTAAAAAAGGAATTCCATAAACTTGATGCATTATTTTTTCTGTAATTTTTATATCTTCTTGGACTTGTTTTTCTGCATCTTCTTTTGATTTGAACGCGTCGTGACATTCTATCCAAATAAATTCTCTCCCTCGAATTAAGGGCCTCGTCGATTTTGTGTCTAATCTAAATACGTGCGCTCTTTGATATAATTTTAAAGGTAAATCTCTATAACTTCTTATCCAAAATTTAAACATTGGAGTATAAAGAGTTTCGGAAGTGGGCCTCAAAGCTAATTCTTTTTCTTCGTTGAATTTTTTCAACCAAAAAACTTCTGGAGTAAATCCCTTTATGTGTTCACTTTCTTTTGTCAAGTTTTCTTTTGGAATTACCGAGGGCATAAAGGTTGGTTTGTGACCTTTTTCTTGAAGTTCTTTTTCTAAGTATTTGAACATGTTTTCAATAGTCATTGCAGCCCAAGGTCGAATAACAGTAAATCCTTTTATTCCCAATCTCAAATCAATTAATTCTGCCTTATCTAAGACTTGAGAAAACCACTCTGAAAAGTTTTCATTTTTTTTTACGCTCATTCCTTCTTGTGATTTTTTTTCTTTCATATTTTTATTAAAAAAAGAAGAGTTTAAATTCTTTTAGTTAAAGTTAAATCTCCAACCTTTTTTTGAAAAGATTTGCTTTTTCGGGGTAAATTTAATCATTTTTTATTCAATCAAAGTTTGATTTAATATTTGTTGACCGATTTCATTCACTCCTAATTTTATTTTGTCTGATTCTAATGCAAAACCAATTCCTTCAGTATCAACCAATTTAAAATTATTCATTCCGACAACTTTGCCTTGTTTGTTGAGTAGGGGTCCTCCGGAGTTTCCGGGGTTTAGTTGGGCGTTTGTTTGAATGTATGTTCCCAAAGTTCCAAATCCTTTCCTATTTGTTGCTGAGATTATTCCGTCTGTAGCAGAAAATTCTAGTCCTTGTGGGGTCCCTATTGCAATGACTTTCTCACCAATTCCCACATTTTTAGATTTTTCTAACTTTAACGGAGGGTAATTTTCACTTATTTTTATCACTGCTAAATCCAATTCCCCAATATATCCTATCAATTCTCCAGAATGTCTTTTCTGATCGCTTGTGATAATTTGGATGACCTTTGAAGGTTCATTATTTTCGTTAGATATAACATGTTCATTTGTAACAAGATATCCCTTTCCGTTTATAAAAAATCCCGAACCTTGCATAGAGAGGGTCCTTATTATGACAATTGAATTAATTGCATTTTTGATTATTCCAGAAAAATCTTCACTAACTTCAACCTTTAATTTGCTTATCTGTCGGTTTGTCGAAGACAAATTCTTATTTAAGTTAGTTAATTTGCTGTCAAAAGATTGTTTTGTACTTAAAATTTGGGTGACCAATTCATTTATTTTTTCATTGGTGTTCTTTTTCAATTCATTTATTTGGTTGTTAAGTTTTGTGTTTTCCAAATTCTGTTTTACTATTACTCCATTTAGAAGAATTGCAATGATTATTATGGAGATGATTATTAAGGTAGAAAAGCTCCCAAGGATTATTTTATGGTGTTTTTTCATTTTATTACTCGGATGTTAAATTATTTAAATCTAATCCTACATTTTATTTCATTGAATTTCTCTTTATGAGATTTTCAATTACAGGGCCTATAGTTTAATGGATAGAATATCGGGTTTCGGCCCCGAAGATCTAGGTTCGATTCCTAGTAGGCTCGTCTAAAAGGGGAAAATGAATAGAGAAAATAAATTGTACTTTGTTGCCTTGTCAATTTTAATAGGGGCAGGCATAGGGGCAGGAGTATTGGGTATTCCGTACGTGGCTGCACAAGCGGGGTTTTTAATTTCTTTTTTTTACATTCTTTTTATTGGGGGAATAGTTCTTTTAATAAATCTTTATCTTGGAGAAGTTGCTTTAAGAACAAAAGGAAATCATCAACTTTCGGGGTATGCTGAAAAATATTTAGGAAAAAAGGCAAAAACTTTAATGAGGGCAGCGTTTGCTTTTGGAATTTACGCTTCTTTAGTTGCCTATTTGATTGGCGTCGGGGAAAGTTTAAGTTTTTTAATTTTTGGAAGTTTAAATTATTCTATTCAGTTTGGAATTATTTTTAGTTTTTTTATGATGTTTCTATTGTGGAAAGGGGTAAAGGCACTGAAAAGTTTTGAAAAATTTGGGGTGGCAATAATATTAGGTCTTTTAATTTTGATTTTTTTTCTTTTTATTGGGGAGGTTAGTGTTCAAAATTTAAATTATGTTAATTGGAAAAATATCTTTTTGCCTTTTGGAGTTATTCTCTTTGCGTTTCTTTCATTTTCCGTTATTCCCGAAGTAGCATATATTTTAAGAAAAGATAAAAAAATATTTAAAAAAGTTATAATTACAAGTTCAATTGTTTCAA
Organism: Candidatus Woesearchaeota archaeon; assembly: GCA_964384965.1. GTDB lineage: Archaea > Nanobdellota > Nanobdellia > Pacearchaeales > GW2011-AR1 > GW2011-AR1. The sequence goes on from CAYLLR010000010.1 coordinate 18,268, forward strand.
TTATTTTTTATCTTCTTTTTGCTTTTGTGGTGGTGGGGTTTAAAGGATTGGGTACTCCGGAAGTTGCAACCTTAGCACTCGGTCCAATTTTTATCTTTTTAGGGATATTTACCATGTTTACTTCCCATCTCTCATTAGGTAATGCATTGGAAGAAGATTTTGAATTTGATGCCAAATTAAAAAAGAAAAGCTCTTGGTTTTTAGCTTCAATAGTTCCAATTTTAATTTATTCTCTTATTAGTTTTTTTGATTTTTTTTCTTTTACAAAGGTACTTTCTATCGGGGGGGTTGTTTCGGGGGGAATAGTTATTATTTTAACCCTTTTCATCGTTAAGAAAGCAAAAAAGAGTGGAAAGAGGGAACCTGAATTTTCAATACCCCTAAATTGGCCAATAATTATTTTTATCATCTTGATTTTTGTTTTTGGAATTGTCAGGGAGCTTTGGAGTCTGATTTCTAATTTTTGAAATTATTTAAGTGGGCAATTCCATAAAGAGAGAATTAGAAACATTTTTGAATTGGAATCTGTTGTTTATGAAAAATGAGTGAAAAATGATAAAATCAAATAAGAAGTCTTTAAGGATTTTTTTCTTTTTAATTGGGATTATTGCAACCCTTGCATATAGGATTATTATTGTTTTGAATTTTTATAGTCCTTATTGGGTAAAGGTTTCTTGGTATATTGGAACCATAGGTTTTACTTTATATTTTTGGCATAGATATGAGATTCAAAAAAAGAGAGTTGAATTGATAAATAAATATGGGTTGGTGGGCGTTGTTGAGAGATTAGACCAAATTAGTGGAAAACGAAAAGAAGCTTTAAATTATCTTGTAAAAACGACAGCAACTTCTAAGTCCAGATGGAATTCTTTGACTATTTTTTTATTATCTCTTTTGGCATTAATTGGGGGAATTCTTCTGGATTTGGGGTTTTTTGGGATATAATTCTTAAATTATGAGGGAAATGGTTTTTGTTGAGACCAACATCTTTTTAACTTTTAATTAATTTATTTTTCTATGAAATTCAAAGGAGAATTTGGGGATTATGTTTTGGTTCATAAAGGAAAGGAAATTTTTGAGGGAACCTTACTTCTTAGTCCTGAAAAAGGGGTGTTGCTTTTGAAATTGGATAACGGATATAATGTGGGGTTTGATAAAAAAGAAATTTTAAAAGTTGAGGTCTTAAAAAAATCAGAGAGTCAAAAAAAAGATTTTAAGGTTCCTTTTTCAGATAAAAAACCAAATATCGCAATGGTAATTTTGGGGGGAACAATTTCTGCTCGTTTGAACCCTGGAAAAGGGGGGGTTGATTTTGTGGAAAAGCCGGACGATTTATTTAATTATTATCCTGAAATTTTTGAGAAAGTTAATGTTTTGAAGATTGAAGTTCCGTTCATGAAGGCCTCTGAAAATATGGATTATAAAGACTGGAAAAAAATTGCGGATAGAGTTTGCAAGTTGATTAATCAAAAAGAGATTTCTGGAGTAATTGTGACGCACGGGACAGACACAATTCATTATACCTCCTCGGCATTAAGTTTTTTTCTTAAGAATTTAGGAAAACCTGTGGTTCTGACCTATTCTCAAAGAAGTATTGATAGGGGGAGTTCGGACGCAAGATTAAATTTGCTTTGTTCGGCCCAGGTTGCTGTTTCAAATTTTTCAGGCGTCGTCGTCGTCGGACATTCCAGTACAAATGATGATTTTTGCTATGGTCTTTTAGGAACGAAAGTTCGTAAAATGCATTCTTCAAAGAGGGATGCATTCAAATCAATAAATAGAGAACCTTTATTCAAAATTTATGAAGATAGAATTGAAAGAGTTTCTCAATATTTTTTGAGAAATGAAAACAAAAGGTGTTTTGTTGATTCAAAATTTGAGGAAAAAATTGCACTTTTAAAGTTTTATCCTGGGCAAGATCCAAAAATTTTGGATTATTATTTGGAAAAAGGGTATAAAGGAATTATCTTGGAAATGGTCGGGTTGGGGCACGTCGCGACGACGGGTGCGAGAATTAGTTGGATTAGAAAATTGAAAGAAGTTCAAAAAAAAGGATTGATTATTTGTGGAGTTTCACAGACGATTTATGGTAGATTAAATCCTTTGGTATATGTTACCGGCCGGGAACTTCTTGAAACAGGAATTATCTATCTTAAGGATATGCTTTCCGAAACAGCATTTGTTAAATTAGGGTGGGTTTTGGGGCATAAAGAATGGGCAGAGAATAAAGAAAAAATTAAAGAGAAAATGTTAGAAAATATTGCAGGGGAGATAAGTAATTGTATTTTAGATTGAAAATCGATATTTAATCAAATAGGTATTTAAGTGAAAATTTTTTCATTTTATATTTTTCGAATAGAAAAAAGAGCAAAAGGATTTTCAAATC